>DAOTUE010000051.1:0-32229 GCA_034436975.1 Chloroflexaceae bacterium | reverse complement strand
CACATCACCGACACCCTGAAGGTCGGAGCGGGCGCAATGATAGACGTGAACGGGCGGGGCTACCGTGCGGGCCGCACCATCGGCAACACCACCATTGGTGGGGCGACGGGGTATGCGGGCGGCAGCTATGGAGGGCGCGGCGGCGACCCATCCAGTGGCGACCCGAACGAACCCTACGGGAGTCCGCTCAACCCGGATGAGCCGGGGTCGGGCGGTGGCAGTGCCCCCGGCGGCGGGTTGGTCCGCATCTTTGCCGATACCATCATTGTCAATGGCGACATCAAAGCCAATGGTACGGGCAACTACTACGGCTCCGGCAGCGGCGGCGGTATCCTGCTGAATGCAGCCAACCTGAATGTCCTGGGCAACATTACCGCCAACGGCGGGAGCTATGGGAGCGGCTATGCCAGTGGGGGCGGCGGGCGTGTTGCCCTCTATGCCTGGGATAGCATGTCGTTCCCGAAACAGCGGGTCACGGCGGTAGGCGGAACGGGCGGGAGTCCGGGTGAGGATGGCACTGTTGTCTACCCTGGCAGCGAGTTAGTTCCCGAATTGCCCCTCTTCTTCTGGCTTGCCCCATCCGACGAACTGCTGCACGACACCGAACCAATTGGCTGGTCGGTGCTTGGCGACAACCCCGACCGCGTTATTGCCGACATTGTGGCGATTGGTGCGCTAACCCGATACGAGATTGCCCAGGATGTGCAGGCCGGGCAGATCTTCGATTGGGATACCACAACAATCCCCGATGGACGGTATAACCTGCATACCTACTTCTACGATAAAGATACGCTGGAACATATCGGCACCCTTTCGCGTCCCGTCCTGGTGCGAAACGAGGGGGTAACGTGGCACACGGGGCTACTGGAAACAGACACCACCTGGACCCCCGACACCGTGCATATTGTCGAGGGCGAACTGACCATCTCCTCCACGCTCCAGATTGATGCAGGTACCGTGGTGAAGTTTGACCACAATGCAACCATGCGGCTCAAGGAGGGGAACGCACTGAACGCCACAGGCACCAACAACCAGCACATCATTATGACCTCGCTACGTGATGATACCGCGGGTGGTGATACGAATATGGACGGGCCGAAAACCCAACCGCGCCCTGGCGATTGGGGTGGGATTATCTCGGAAGCGGGAAGTACGCTCAATCTCAATGAATACGTTGAACTGCGCTATATGCGAACAACGCACGGCGGTGTGCTTGCTGGCAACCAGATGTGGCTGGGTCGGACGATGCACGAGGTCAATGAGAGCGTGGTTGTTCCCGACGGGGTAACGCTTTCAATCGAGCCTGGTTCGATCATCAAGTTTGGCCCCAATATGGGGATCGAGGTACAGCCGGGCGGCACGCTCATTGCCAATGGCAACCTGGCCCGCCCAATCATCTTCACCTCGATAAAAGACGACCGGATAGGTGGCGACACCAACCACGACGGCAACAGCACCCTGCCCGCAGCAGGCGACTGGTATACTATCCACGCCAACGGCGGGACCGCAACCTTCAATCATACGATGTTCCACTATGGGGGCGGGACCAGCGGTGGCAGTCGTGATAGCAAGTCGGGGGTCCTTTCAACCGCGAACAACGGGGAAATAACCCTGACAAACGGTGCTATTTATGAAGGCCTCTATGAAGGGATTATCGCCTGGGGAAGCGGCAACGTCACCATCGAAAACAGCATCATTGCGGGATGTGATCGGGCCGTCAACTCCGATGGCAGCGCGGTTGTCCGTATCGTCAACTCAACCATAGATAACAACCGTATCGGCATCTGGGGGCACGGCGACGCGGTTGAAATTCTCAATACCATCATCAGCAACAGCGACGAGTCGGGTATTGATGAGATCCTTAGTTCTGACATTACGATCCGCTATAGCAATGTCTGGTCAAGCCGGGGCGAAAACTACACCAGTATGAGCGACCCGACCGGCACCGATGGCAACATCTCTGCCGACCCGATGTTCAAGAACCGTGAGCAGGGCAACTATCGGTTGAACTTTGGTTCGCCCGCGATAGATGCGGCTGATGGCACAGTAGCCCCGGACACAGACAAGGTCGGGGCCCCGCGCTACGACGACCCACGCTCACCCAATACGGGCCTGCCCACCGCCGGGGACGAATACGCCGACATGGGCGCATTTGAGTTTGTCGAAAATGCCGACTCCAACATTGATTTGATTGTCACCAACATCACGGACAATGTTGACCAGGTTCTGGTAGGCGAAACCGTCGTGGTAAGCTGGACCGTCACCAACCAGGGGAGCGAAGCCGCCGTCGGGCCGTGGCGCGACCGCGTTTTCCTCTCAACTGATACCTACAGCGACGTTGTAGCGGGTGATGTGCTCGTTGGCGATGGGCTGGTGCTCGGGCCGGGCGAAGACGCGACGGTTGAAGGCGAGGTGCGCGTACCGGGCGTTCCAGTTGGCGAGTACCATTGGAAGGTCAGGGTCAATGCCAGAGACGAAGTGTTTGAGGGGAGAAACCGCAACAACAATACAGCAACATCCGCCGCACCCGTGATGGTAGACTTTCCCGAACTCGTCATCAACGGACCTGCACTCAACCGACAGTTCGGGCATGTCGAACAACCCCACTGGTTCACGTTTACCCCGTCGTCCGATATGCACGATGTCCTGGTTGATCTGGATCTCCTGCAAGACAACGGGATTACCGAGCTATACATTGGCAAAGGCTATGTGCCGACGCGCCAGAATTTCGACGCACGCCACGACCGTCTCCATTCGGCAGACACGCGGGCCCTCGTTGCCAGCGTCACCCCCGACACCTACTACGTCCTGGCCTACGCTCGCTCGCTCGGTGGCGTTCCCGCTCCCTTTAGCATCAAGGCAACATCACGGCAGGGTATCGGGCTTGAAAAGGTTTTCCCGCGGGTCGTCGTCAACAACGCCCCGGCCACCTTCCGGCTGGAAGGGTGGGGACTGACAGATAGCCTGACCTACGAACTCATTGAGCCAGACAACACGACGACCCACGCATCCACTGCGCTCAATGTGAAAGATTCTTCGCTGGCCTTCCCCACCTTTGATATAACCGGCCTGCCAACGGGGGTCTACGATGTACGGGTGAGCGAGGGGGGAGAGACAGCCCAACTTACCGATGCTATCACCGTGACAGCGGAAGTCCATTGTGAGATGGAAATCCACCTGAGCGTGCCTGAAGCAATGCGGGCCTACCGCTCCGGAACTGTTCTGGTCGAATACGAAAACACCGGCAACGTCGAAGTTCCCAACTTCCCGATGTCTCTCTCTGCAACAAACGGGCTGATCAACGAACAAACAACGTACCACTTCTTGAGCAACTACCACAGCGACGTACCGGGTGTTGTCTCGCCCGGAACCAGGGGGCTGGTTGTGCTGACGGTTCGTTCTACGACAAGAAGAGCCGACATATACTACACCCTGAAAGCCGAGGTGTGCGGAGCAACCCTGTATCGCCATGCACGAACGGATATTATCAGTTCGTGGGACCCCAACGACATCACCGGCCCGGCGGGCGCGGGCGAGGAACACTGGATACTGGCCGAGCAACCGATGCCCTATACCATCCGCTTTGAGAACGACGCGGAGAAGGCCGAAGTTCCGGCCCAGATTGTCACCGTCTCGCAGCAACTCGACCCCGACCTGGACCTCGACACCTTCCGCATGGTGCGCTACGGGTTTGGCGATACCGTTGTTGATGTTCCCGACAATCTCGACCCATTCAGCTACCAGCACCAGATTGAAATAGACGACACCCTCGCTCTGGATGTCAACATGGAACTCAACGCAGAAACGAGAGAAGTCGTCTGGACCTTCACATCCATTGATCCTGAAACCGGCGTTTTGACGGAAGATCCCTTTGCCGGATTCTTGCCGCCAAACAACAAGGAATGGTGTGGCACGGATGAGCCGCAATGTGGCGAAGGGTTTATTTCCTACGCCATTGAGCAGAAGCCGCAGCCGGCCAACGGCACCACGTTCAGCGCACAGGCCCGCATTGTGTTCGATATGAACGAACCAATTGACACAAACACCTACATCAATCGTATTGATACCAATGCGCCAACCAGCAGCGTGAGCGACCTGCCACAAACAACGCAGACTACCGATTTCCGTGTTGAGTGGAGCGGCAGCGACTCCGACGGTTCGGGTATCGCCTTCCACGAGATCTTCGTTTCAGAAGACGGCGGACCCTTCACCTTCTGGATAAGCAGCACGAACGCGCTCTCAGCAACGTATAGCGGCGAGTTTGGCCATACCTACGGCTTCTACAGCGTGGCAACCGACAACGTGGGCTTCCGCCAGGCAACGCCGACGGCGGCCCAGGCAACAACACAGCTCGTCCAGCCGAAACCGCCAGAGCCAGACAGCATGACCCTGGACACCGGAGCAACCAGTATTGGAGCCGGTGGGGAAACAACGGCTATCACCGCAACGGTGATGGGAGACGATGGCAAACCGCTTGCCGGCGCAACGGTCGTGTTCAGCACGACGTTCGGCATCATTGTCCCGGCCCAGGCCACAACGAACGCCGACGGCATTGCAACGACAATCCTGACATCCGGGGACGAAACGGGCGAGGCGACGGTTTCCGCTCAGGTGGGCACAATCAAAGATAGTGTGGTGGTGCAGATTGCCCACCAGATTGGCGTGGATGCAACGCAGGGTGGCACCTTGAGCGTGACCGACGAGGAAACCGGGTTGACAGTTCGCCTGGTTGTCCCCGATGGCGCGGTTGAGGAACAAACAACAATCCGCTTCCGCGACGTTGAGACGCTGCCGACAAGCACACCGGGCACAACGTTCGTCTTTGCGGGCCGCGCTTTTGTGCTCGAAGCCTACCGCGGAGAGCAGCAGGTGTCGCTTACCTTCGTTGCCGGCAAGCCAGCAACCCTGACCGTTGGTTATAATGACAAGGAGATGTCTGAAACTGAAGAAGAAAGCGTGAAGATCTTCTATCAGGACGGAGGCAACTGGTCGGAGGATGGCATCACTATGACGGGCGTGGACACAACGCAGAACGAGGCAACCGCAACAATTGCCCACCTGACCACGTTTGCCCTCTTCTACGAGCAAGCCCAGACGCAGGGACAAAACAGCATCTATCTGCCAGTGGTCCAGCGGTGATACCAGCAATGCAGAGAAGCAACTGGTAAATAGTGGTATATAAAGTCCAGTGGGGAGCGTGAAATCGCTCTCCACTGACGTTTTTTGTGGCGATTTGCCTGCTCAGGGGTAGCGTGCTTCCGTGGGCGTATCTGTCGGAACGGGCGTATCTGTTGGAGCAGATGGGATGGGCGTATCCGTTGGCGTGGGGGGCACGGGGGTATCTGTCGGAACGGGCGGAGTGGGCGTATCCGTCGGGGTTTCAGTGGGTGGCGCGGGCGTATCCGTAGCCAGCAGCATAACAGGCGTATTCGTAGCCAGCAACACAATGGGCGTATTTGTGGCCAGCACAACCACCGGGGTTGTAGTTGGCGGCTCGGTCTGGGTCAAACGCTCTCCCCCTCCCCCACCGATGGGCGAAAGGAAGTAGAGCGCAACCAGCACGCCAATCAGAACAACGAGCAGCAGGAGCCACACGCTGTCCGGTATAGTTTTTCGGCGAGGGGACGGAGTATCTGCCTGCGGCTCCGATGTGCTACCTGGAGGGGGCGGCGGCGGGGGCGGGGCAGTGGATGGCTGCTTGTCTGGTAGTGGGGGGGGAGTGGATGGTTGCTTGCCCGACGCTGGCGGGGGGGCATCGGGTCGCGGCGATTCCGCGGAAGACTGGAGCCAGTCGGGAACCGCAGCCGGTGGCGGTGGCGATGCAGGCCGCGCCTGCGGCGGGGGGGTTGAAGCAGCCGGCGTGGGGTCGGGGGCCAGGCCGATGGTCGAGCGGCCCGCCGATGATGCGGTGGAAACGGCCAGGGCCGCAATCTGGGTCGGGCTGGCCGCAGGAATGTTGCGTCCCCTCATCACCCGTGCGATCTCCTGGACAAACTCCTCGCCACTCTGATACCGTTCGCGGGGTTTTTTGGCCAGCACCCGCTCAAACACGCTCTCCAGCTCCGGGGGAAGTGACGGGGCCATCTGGCGCAGGGGAGGTGGGGGGGTTTGCGTATGGGCCAGAATAAGCTGCGGGGTGGAACCGGAGAAGGGCACCCGCCCGGTCAAAATCTCATACCCGACAATTCCGAGCGAATAGAGATCGCTGCCCCCGTCTACGTGGCGTGCCTCAAGCTGTTCGGGCGAAACGTATTCAGGTGTGCCCATAAAAATACCGGTCCGCGTGAGCCGCTCACCGGTTGCATCGAGCGGTTGGACAATGCCAAAATCGGCCAGCAAGACGCGCCCATCGGTGGCAACCAGCACATTGTGTGGCTTGACATCGCGATGAACGGCCCCCTGCCGATGGGCATAATCGAGAGCCTGCCCCAGGGGAGTAAGAATGCTGACGGCATAGCCAATCCCCAGGGCCCCATGCTCCTTGAGAATGGAATGAAGCGAACGCCCGTCTATATACTCCATCGTGATATAGAGCAAGCCATTGTGCTCGTCGCTGTCGTAGACAGTGACAATAGCCGGGTGGGAGAGACCGGCGGCCACCCTGGCCTCCCGCTCAAACCGCCGGACAAACTCGGCATCGAAGCCAAGCTGTGGCGCAAGAATCTTCAGCGCAACCTTGCGCCCAAGCCGCGTATCAAGCGCAAGGTAGACCTGCGCCATTCCCCCCCGCCCGATCTCCCGCTGAATCTCGTAGCGTTGACCGAACGTTTGCCCAATAAGCTGTGTCACGGGAATACTCCTGTGCTACAAAAGCCTGTGCAACAAAAGTAAAGAAAGAGCAGTGCTCCCACCAGAATCTCGTATACCCACAAGCTATATGTTGCTCCTACCTGTTCTTCCCTATTGTAGCATATTGTTGTCCTGGCCGATTCCAGGGGCAAGTGAACCAGAAGAGAGTATGGTATAATAGCGGGAGCAGTCGCAACATAATTCAGGAGCTATCATCATATGGTCTTGAAGCACAGACAATCTTTTTCTCTCGTGTTGTTGGTTTTGCTGGTTGTGTTTGTTCCGTTGCTGCAACATGGGATAGTGGTACACGGGCAGCATTCCATAGGAAACCAGGCCTTTCGGCGTGTCTGGAATGAGCAGGACGGGCCCATTGCCGATGAGGTGGAACAGGGCCGTTCGTGGACATGGGGCCCCGCGCCTATCAGCCCGCTCCTCAGCGAGCAGATGAACGAAAGCCCCGGCGGGAGGCGCGTGGTGCAATACTTTGACAAAAGCCGTATGGAGATCAACGATCCGAACGCCAACCCGGACGATCCCTGGTATGTAACCAACGGGTTGCTCCCCATCGAAATGATGACCGGGCGCATCCAGGTTGGCTACAGCGAGTTTATCGAGGTTGCCCCCGCACGGGTTTCGGCTATTGGCGACCCCGACACCTCCCCCACCTATGCCGACCTGGCCCCGCTCTATGAAAGCCCCGGTTCTGTGGCCCCCCCGGAGATAGGCCAGCCGGTCATCCGGCTGCTGCAACCCGATGGCACCACAACCGCGCTCTACGACTACCGCAACGATACCGCAACCCATGTACAGGAGGGGGAGAACGGTCATGGCGTGCCACAGGCATTTCTGGATTTCCAGAAAACCCGTGGGACCGTCTATCGCAATGGGCGGGCCGTGTATGACCAGGTCTACTTTCCAGAGTTTGTGTTTGGCTTGCCCGTGACAAAAGCCTACTGGGTCAATTCGCGGGTGGGCGGACAGGATATGCCAATCCTGTTTCAGGTGTTCGAGCGGCGCGTGCTGACCTACAACCCCGCCAATCCCCCCGGCTTCCGCGTGGAGATGGGCAATGTGGGACAGCACTACTACCGCTGGCGATATGAGGAAAACGACTTTCCACAAGTCATACCGGAGCCGGGGGATAATCCTGTTCCCGCAACCCCGGTCCCTACCCCCATCCCGCTTGATCAGCCCGACACTGCTGGCTTTTTTGGTATGAACACCTACATTACAGGAATGGAGCGCAACGAACAGGATGGCCAGGCCGGGATTGCCCGGCTGGTGTCGCTTGGGCGCGAGGCCGGCGTGGAGTGGGCCCGCGAAGAGATGAGCTGGGCCAATATGGAACCGGACAAAAAAGGCAATTTCACCTATGGGCACTATGATCAACGGGTGCTCCAGCTTGCTCAGTCCGGCTATGGCATTGTCGGGGTGCTACTGACCACGCCCGGCTGGGCGCGGGTTGCCGACTGTGCCAACCGCGGGGGGCGCATTGCTGACTACTGGTGCCCGCCCGCCAGGGCCCAGGATTTCGCCGACTTTGTCGCTGCCACGGTAGAACGCTACGACGGCGACGGCATCGCCGATGCGCCGGGATCGCCTCGTATCGCTGTGTGGCAAATCTGGAACGAACCGAGCACCCGCGACACCTGGCCCGGTTCGGCAGCGGAATATGGGCACCTGCTGACAGCCAGCTACCAGGCCGCAAAAGCTGCCGACCCCACCGCCATTGTTCTCACGGGGGGAGTCTACCTCTACGATGGGATGGGCACCGACCCGAACGACGGGCTACCCTTTTTGAACAAAGCCATTGAAGCGGTTCCAGAAGCGGCCCGCTCCTTTGATGCGCTGGCCATTCACCCCTATATGCCCACTGCTGCCCCGGATGCGCCGATCATCTTCTCAACGATTACGCTGTGGGGGCGCATAACCACAGCAAAGAACTGGCTAGAGCAACACCGCAGCGGGGGAGCGACAAAGCCGCTCTGGATTACCGAGATAGGCTGGTCTACCTGCCAGCCGGGAGAGGCCGGCTGTACCAACGATGTGGCGAAGAGCGAAACGGAGCAGGCCAACTACCTGGTGCGGGCCCATGCTATCGCGCTGGCGCAGGGAGTGCAGCAGGTGAGCTATTTCCAGCTTGAAGATAAGTTCGACGGGGAGAGCGGAACGTTCTGGGGGCAGGCCAGCGTGCTTGGCACCGGCGGCGACTATCGGCAAAAGCCGGCCTACCAGGCCTACCGTGTTCTCAATCAGCAGGTGGGAGGGTTGCACTTTAGCGGGTTTGGGGAGCACAATACCTTTGCCTACGATCCAACAGTTGAGAACCCGCAGGATCTCTACCATATGCAGTTTACGGGGGGCGGCGGTGTTCGTGTGGACCTGCTCTGGCGCAACGCTGGCTCACAGCAAATTACGTTCCGGCCTGAGCCGGGCACCACGGCCGAATGGATAACCCGCGATGGGCAGCGCACCCCCATAACCGGCTCGTCTGTCACGTTGACAGTCAGCGAAGAGCCGCTCTATGTGCGGCAGGTGCCGTAGCGCAACGGAGGCGATGCAGGGTGCAGGCTACGGGAAGCTGACGGATGGCCCCCAAAGCCTGCACCAGCGTGAGGGAGATCCGCTTTGTTTCCTCGTAATCGTTCACGGTATTTGGGCAATCCCTGATTCCTGGGAGCGCAAGCGTCTCGCTTGCATTCGGGTGGGCAGGTGGTACAATAGGAACCGTATCTGTACCTATCAACCAGGAGTTTTGCATGTCCTTGACCCTGACAGAAGTTGAACATGTGGCGCGGCTTGCGCGGATGCGTCTCTCGACCGAAGAGCTTGAGCGGATGCGTGTCCAGCTTTCGGCTGTTCTCGACTATGTGAATACCTTGCAAGAAGTGGATGTGACGGGCGTGGAGCCGACGGCCCAGGTCACGGGGCTAACCTCGCTGATGCGAGACGACACCCCACACCCGGCCCTCTCGCGTGAGCAGGTGCTGGCCAACGCTCCCGACCAGCGCGACGGGATGTTCCGCGTGCGGGCGATTTTCGACGAGGAGTAATGAAATCGTGAGCGGCGAGTGATAAGCCATTGAGCACCGATACTCCCTCTATTCCCTCGTCCCCATTATCGTCATTGTCACCCTCGTCGCTGCGTGAATATGGCTGTGTGGCTCTGGCCACGCTGGCCCTGGGGTTCCCGCTGGCGCGGATGCTGTTCCCCGCGCTGGCAATGCTTCTCCTTGCTATTCCCCCATTGCTGCTGCTGGTGTGGGGGGTGTGGGGGGTGTGGTGGGTGGTTTTTCGCCCGACGGGGGCTATCCAATCGCCAGTTGGCTGGCCGTTGCTCCTGTTCGTCGTTGCGCTTGTTTCAAGCAGCCTGTTCGCGGTTGTCGGGGGGGCAGGACCGGGCGGGGGCGCAAATGTGTTGCCAGTGCTCTTCTTCTGGGGGGGCATGGTTGGTGTGCTCCTGTTCCTCACGATAGACCGGCTGGCTGCCGGCTGGCCCCCGCGCATCATCACCTGCGCCCTGCTGCTCATCATTACGATCCTGCTTGTGCATGCGTCGTGGACGGTGGTATCTGCGTGGGGGGCGTGGCTGGCCGGTTGGGCAAGGGGAGCAGCAACACAGCCGCCGGACGTTCCCCCGGACGTTATCGGCATGCACCATACCGCGGCGGTTATGCCCTTTACCTTCGGGTTGCCGCTGGCAATTGTCGCGCTGTGGCGGGCCACGGTTCGCTGGCAGCGCATCGCGTGGGGGGTCTGGCTGTTCTTCGATGTTGTGGTCATCTTCTACACCTCATCACGCGGGGGGTGGGTGACAATGGTGGTGGCGGCGGGCGCAACGCTGTCCCCGCTACTCTGGATGGCCGCCCGCGCCGGGCAGGTGCGGCGCATTGGGAAAAGTCTGCTCCTTGCGGGGGGCTACGCAACGCTCTTTGTTGTGCTCTTCCTCTTTCACTATACCACGCTGCTGCACCCGCTGGCCGGCCTGCCCCCCACATCGGGGCAAGAGGGAAGCGAAACAGTTGCCGAACTCACCAGCCCGATGGGACGCACAGTGTTCTGGCAAAACGCGCTGAGTATGGCGGGGGCGCACCCGCTCCTGGGCGTGGGGCCGGGCAACTATTCGGATGTCTACCGCATCCAGAAACCACAGAGTATTGTCTATGTCCCTCCCCATGCTCACAATATCTCCCTGGCAGTTCTGAGTGAGCTAGGCTTGTTCGGGGCGGGTTCGCTGACTCTGCTGGCGGTGGCCATCGTGCGCGGGCTGTGGCGCGGGTGGCAACAGACGGCCCCGCTTTCGGATGAGCGGTTGCTGCTTGTGGCGGGGAGTGCAGTGGGCGTAGCCCTGGCCGTCAATGGCCTGGTAGATGTGCCACCGCCACAAAACGGGGCTATTGTCCTCTTTGCGATGGCGGCGGCCCTCTCCACGGGCGGGGCCTGGCGCATCGGAGAGGTGCCGAACCGCGGAGCCTGGCGGGCCCGTCTTTTTCCGCTCCTTCTTGTGGGTGTGGCCCTGATGGCATGGGGTGTGGCAACACTCGTGTTTGTTTTGCAATGATTATGAACGAGAAAAGAACTCATCATCCGGCCCGCTGGCTTTTTGCCGTCGTGGTGCCGATAGTCGGACTGGCCGCGCTTGCGCTGCGGGTGTGGGGAGCGGGGTGGTCGCTGCCCTACGTTGACCATCCGGACGAACCCGCGGTTGTGCAGGCCGTCCTCCGTATTGTCAAAGGCGACCCCAACCCCCGACATTTCTTCTACCCTTCGCTCATCCTCTACCTTCAGGCCCTGGTGTTCAAACTCCATTTCTGGTGGGGGTTGCACGTTGGCACATATACAGCCCCGCTCACGCTGCCCGATACCACCTTCTTTGCAACTTCTATCCCGCGGGCGTTTGTGTGGGCGCGGGTGTGTACAGCGGTGCTTGGCACGGCAACGGTGCTGGCCCTGGCGACGTGGGGGAGGCGGTTTGTGGGTCGGTGCGAGGGGGTGCTGGCGGCTGCGCTCCTGGCCTTCTCGGCCTGGGCCATCACCCACGACCACTATATCACCGTGGATGGTCCCTCGGCATTGACCGGGACACTGGCTCTGCTGGCGGCTCTGCAAGTTTTGCGGAGCGGCTCCTGGCGCGATTACATTCTGGCGGGCGGGTTGATTGGCCTGGCGGCGGGCACAAAATACCAGAATGTGCTGGTAGCCGCGTCGGTCTGCCTGTCCCACGCGCTCCACTGGCGGGGGGAAATGGTCCGGCAGGGGGCGCGGCTCGTTGTGGCGGGCCTCGTCAGTAGCGTTGTTTTCCTCCTCACCACCCCGGCCATCATCTTTGCCTTCGGCGATTTTCTCCACGACATTCGCACGCTGCTTGAATCGTACAGCGTCGAAGCACAGGCACATGGCGATGTCACGGGAAGCTGGCCCGTCGGGGCCTACCTTGCCTTCTACTGGCGCGAATGTCTGGGCCCGCTCCCCACGGTGCTGGCCCTGGTGGGGGGGGTGGTGCTGGTGCGGCGCAGTCCGGGCACGGCAGCGGTGCTGCTCCTCTTTCCGCTCTTGATGGTCCTCTCGCTCCTGCGCCCGCAAACCCACTTCTACCGAAACCTGCTCCCCACGCTGCCCCCCTTGCTCTTGCTGGCCGGCGTGGGGGGCGTGGCCCTGCTCAATGTGCTGCTTGCTGCGCTCCGCCGGCACTGGCCAGGTGTCGCCAGCAACCCTACCTTCCTTCCATATTCGGATAGACAGTTTAACCACAAAGACACGGAGTACACAAAGGAAACCCCTTTTACAAAGCCTCTGTGCCCTTTGTGTCTTTGTGGTTTTTTTACGTGTTCAGGCAACCATCGTATCACTTGTTGGCTCGTGGGGGCCGTGCTTGTGGTGGTGCTGCTGCCCTCGCTCATCCCCGCCATCGGCACAAGCAGCAGGTTTGCTCAGCCCGATAGCCGCGTGCTGGTGCAGGAACACGCCCGCCGGGCCTGGCCCGGTGTCCGCATTGCCAGCGAACTCTCGCACCCGATGCGATGGGACGGGATAGCCCAGGCAACCCACGTTCACTACCTGCCGCTCTACCCGCTTGAATGGTACGCACAGCAGGGCTATGGGCTGGTGCTGGCCAATTCGGGCCGGCGCGGGCGCGACGCATGGACCGCCGACTATGAGCCGTTTCTGGAGCAGGGGCGAGTTGTTGCCTCGTATGGGGGGCGCGAGAGTTCGCTGCTCGGCCCGAAAATGGACCTTATCGCCCTCCCCCTGTCGCCCGACACGCTCCCGCCGGAGGTGCGAGGGCCGCGGGTCCGCGTGGGGCCGCTCCAGATGCCTGGTGCTGTGGTCGGGCGGGTTGAGGACCGCCACGGACTGGGGCCGGTGCTGTTCCCCGGCAACACGCTGGCTCCCGGCGACACGCTGGCCATCAACGTCTTCTGGACCACAACTGAGCCGGTCCCCCCCGCTCCCTACACCATCTTTGTGCATCTCCGCAATGCGCAGGGACAGCAGGTGGTCCAGTACGACGCTCCCCCCTGGCACGGGCTGTTTCCGCCGCAAAGCTGGCCTGTGGGGGGACTGGTAGTCGAACAACTCGACCTGCCCTTGCCCGAAACGCTCGCACCCGGCAGCTATCGTCTGGTGATGGGGCTGTACAATGGCGAAACGTGGACCCGCTACCCCGCCTTTGCTGGCGACACCCACCTTGAGCACGACGAAATTGACCTGGGGAGGGTAAGGGTAGAATAGCGGGGCTACGCCGGCACGCCGGCAGCGGGGCAAAGCACGAATGGTATAATGTCCTCTACCACCACAAAAAGGGGATGTTACGATGGAATTGACAACAACCTGGAAAGTGAAGATGCGATGACAATGACGATAGATGAACTGGTTGCACAGGCGGCCCGACTCCCGTCGGCGGAGCAAGAGCAACTGGTGCAACGTCTGATTGCTTTGCGCGGTGTGTCCCGGCCTCCCTCAGTTTTGCCTCCTGGCACACCTGGATCGGTATGGCTGGCAAACTGGGAGCAAGTACGAATTGCTCCAGCAGATGCCGATGAGATAATACGGATCATTGAAGAAGAATGCGAGCGGGTTGACCCGAATGACTGGCAATAGGTGTCTCCTCGATACCGTTATTCTCGTGGGCTATCTCCGCGGCAAGCCGGAGATCCAGCAACGGCTGACAACCAGCACTCCGTATATCTCGGTTATCAGCATTGGCGAGTTGTATATCGGGGCCCTCCGTTCAAAATCGGCAGCAAACGAGATCCAGAAGATAACACGCCTGCTGACATTTGTGCCTGTGCTGGTGTGTGATATGGCGACCGCCGAGCACTATGGGAGGATCAAGCACACCTTATGGAAAAAGGGCCGCCCTATCCCGGAGAATGACATCTGGATTGCCGCCACTGCCCTGCAATATGGGTTGCCACTGGTAAGCAACGATGCTCATTTTATGGAAGTGGGTGGGTTGGCCCTTGAGCAATGGTGAGTCTGTTACGACACGCTCGCACCCGGCAGCTATCGTCTGGTGATGGGGCTGTACAATAGCGAAACGTGGGCCCGCTACCCCGCCTTTGCTGGCAACACCCATCTTGAGCACGACGAAATTGACCTGGGGAGGATAAGGGTAGAATAGCGGGGCTACGCCGGCAGCGTGGCAAAGCACAAACCCCTACCACTCCTGGCTCGCCTCCGACGAATAAAATGGTTTCAGCGCATCCTTCACCCGCTCGAACTCAACCCGCGCCTGCACCAGCAAATCGGGAACTCTCTTCACCATTAGCCCCGTGACCTCAAGATACTTGCACGCCTCCGAGAGCCGCGTGGCCCCCACCTGTGCGCTGCTCGACCGGAGCGAATTGGCCAGACGGACAAAATCCTTCATCTGGTTTTGCTCAAATGTCTGCTGCATCCCTTCAAGTTGCCGGTCGGCATCTCGGACAAAGAGCGTGATAAGCTGACTGGCAATCTCCGGTCCGCTCCCTCGTGCGCCCACCGACGATAAAAACTGCTCCAGCACAGCGGGATCAAGCGATTCCTGTGCGGCCACTGGTTTCCCGGCCGCGTGGGGAAAGGGGGTTATCGTGGGGCGATAACGACGATGGGGTTGCTGGTTTGCCTCCTGCACCCAGCGGCTTTGCACGCGGCGCAACGCCATAACGAGATCGTCAAACTGGATCGGCTTGCTCACGTAGTCATCCATCCCCATGTGCAACAGCCACTCGCGGTGTCCCTGCATTGCGTGGGCTGCGTGGGCTGTCATGGCAACAATCCGCGGCTGATGTTCCTGGCTCCAGATAGAGCGGATAAGCTGCGTTGCCTGGATGCCATCCATCTCTGGCATCTGCACATCCATCAAGACCACATCGTAATACCGCCGCTCCAGCGCGTGGAGCACCTCCAGCCCATTGGAGGCAATATCGGCGCGGTAGCCCAGTTTTTCCAGCATACGGAGCGCGACCTTCTGATTGATCATATTATCTTCGGCAAGAAGGATATGCAGCGGATGCTGCTGGCCTATCCGATGGTGCTCTGTCTGGCCTGGTTTTTCCCGCTCCAGAGCATGCCCGGAGAGCAACGCCGCCAGCGCATCCTGGAGCACCGCCGGGCGGATGGGGGGAGTGAGAAACGTTGTCTGGTTTTCTATTGCCTTGTTCCGAGCCAGTTCGCTCCGCAGGTTCAGCGAGGCCCAGACAACCAGCGGGAGCGCGGAAACTCGCCAACAGGAGCGCAGATGCTGGAGAACGTCGAGATAGTCGAGATCGAGGGGGTGTAGATCCAGAATGACCACATCGAACGGGGTATCCGTAGCTGCATCCGGGCCTGGCCCAGCAGGCCCGGTCGGAATGTTTTCGCCTGTCTCTCCTTCTTTGCAAACCCGTTCGCGGGCTTCGGCCAGCGTTGATACCGCAACTGGTTGCATCTCCCACATCTGCGCATACTGTGTCAATATCCAGCGGTTTGTCTTGTTCCTACTGATGATGAGCACTCGCCGGCCTGCCAGAACAGAAGACCATCTGCCAATCAGAGGGTCGGGGGATGTAGCCCCCGCCGGTGGGGCTTCTTCTGCCTGAATTGTCACCCGGAAGGTTGAACCCTGCCCCTCAACGCTCTCGGCCTCTATGGTGCCGCCCATCATTTCTGCAAGCCGCCTGCTTATGGCCAACCCCAGGCCCGTCCCCCCATACTTCCTGGTCATCGAAGCATCTACCTGGCTGAAGGACTGGAAAATCAGGTCGAGGCGGTCGCTGGGAATGCCGATGCCCGTATCGCGCACCTTGATGGTGAGCCGGTAGCGGGGCCTGGCCTGTGGAGTGAGGGGAAATGGTTTGTCCTCTCTGGTGCCAGACACCTCAACTACTACTTCGCCCCGCTCGGTAAACTTGATAGAATTGCTGAGCAGATTGACGATGATCTGCCGCAGACGGGCAACATCGCCGACCAGGTGGGTTGGGAGGTGCGGCTCAATGAAGTAGGCCAGGTTGAGCGACTTTTCGGCAGCGCGGGGGGCCAGCAGATCAAGCGCATCTTCAATGCAGTCACGCAGATGAAAGGGATGGTGCTCAATTTCCAGCTTATCGGCCTCAATTTTGGAAAAATCGAGAATATCGTTAATCAGGGTCAGCAGCGAGTCGCCACTGATACGGATCGTCTCAACGTATTCCTGTTGTTCGGGTGTGAGATCCATATCGAGTAGGATGTTGGTCATCCCGATGACGGCATTCATCGGGGTGCGGATTTCGTGGCTTATATTGGCGAGAAATTCTGACTTGGCGCGGTTGGCGGCTTCGGCGGCTTCGCGGGCCCGATGTTGCTCTTCCTCGGCCTGCTTATAGGCCGTTATATCGCGGGTGATGCCTTCGATAGCCACGGCCTGCCCATGCTCGTCATAGACGGGCCAGCCCCTTTGTTCGAGCCAGCGCGACTGCCCATTTTTGCACAGGATATGCATTGTGATGGGCTTGTAGTAGCGTTCGTCCGGCGATTCAAGCTGCTTCAAGATGTTTTTGCTTTCCGGGTGGAGAATGCGCTCGTGCAAATCGGGCTGAGCGTAAAACTCTTCAGGCGTATAGCCCGTGAGTCTTGTCAGCGCGGGGCTAACGTATTCAAAGCCGGGCGGGTCGGTTAGCCGATAGCAAAAGATAATATCCTGAGCGGTTTCTGCCAGCATCCGAAACCGCTGCTCGCTGACGCGGAGAGCATCCTGGACACGCTCCCGTTCTGCGATTTCCTCCGAGAGGCGGGCCGTTCGTTCGGCAACGCGCCGCTCCAGTTCTTCTTCCAGTTGCTTATAGGCGGTAATATCGCGGAAAAACGTAAGATTGGCTTTGTCTCCCCCCCATTCAATCTCAACCACGCGCATTTCGCCAATGGCCTGCTGGGAGCGATGCTTGCGGAGAATATCCACAATGGCTTTTTCCTCAACAACCACCGGCACCCCCAGTTCTTCGCCAACCAGTTCATCGGAGGTGTAGCCAAAGAGTTCTTCGGCGGCGGGGTTGGCAAACAGGACAACCCCCCGACTATTGACGATAAGGGGGGTGATGTTTTTTTCGATGAGGGTGCGGAAGCGGGCTTCGCTTTTTCTCAACCCCTCTTCGGCGCGGTGGCGTTCGGTATTGCTCACGTATTCCACCAGCGAGACATAGCGTTTTTCCACAAGGAGCAGGTGTTCCTGGGCCCCCGCAATATGCTGCGCAATCGCCGTGGAGAGCAAATGGACAATATGGTAGTGGAAAATGGCGACGAGCCGGAGCGACTGTTCTTGCGGTACGGGCAGGACGCTTACCAGTTGCCGGTAGGTTTTTTCCTGCTCGGCTTCTGCCCCCCCATCGTGTCGGGCAAGCGAATCGAGAAAGGCCTCAATGGCCTGCGCGACGATGGCCGGCAGATTTTCCCGGAAAATCTCACATTCGTTTGCAAACTGTTCGGTAATACTTTGCGCGATTGCTTTTGCCAGGTCGGTTTTCTGGGTTTCGAGAAAGTCTTGTATCATTGTGTTTCGCTGACCTTCATATCCAGGTATTATAGGGCAACGATGGCCTTCACCGTATGCATCCGTATGCTACCATAATTGGCCGGAAAAGAGAAATGGTAATCGTTCAGCCCCCCCACCTGTCCTCCCTCCAGCGGGGGGTGGATTGGGAGGGAGGGGGGCTGCGTCCCTCCAGTGGGGCAAGCGAGACGCTTGCGTACCCAGGAATCAGAGATTGCCCAAATACCGTGAACGATTACGAGAAATGAGCATTACCCACCTTACTTTTCCTGGTTATATCCTGGTCATATTGATAGTCGTACCATTGTAGATAGTAACTTTGTTCTTTTTTTCTTCGTCATCTGTGGTATAATGCAGGCAAGAACTGTATGGAAACGACCGGGGACCATACGGAAACCATACAGTAATGATACCAGGACGATTGTGCTGGTCTTTGAAATAGTTTTGAAAGAGTGAAAATCGCTCGTCATGCGTTCTACTCATTACAGGAGCAAGCCAGATTGTAGCTGGTTCTGGCTCCACAAGATATATTGGGGCATGCGCCCCCCTTCATGTGCGGACTTCTCGCAGGATTCCTCTATGGACAAACGCTACGATACCTTGTCGTAGCGTTTGTCATCTCTTGCTCATCTCAAAACCTTCTCAGCACCGGTAGAACTTCCTACAATCAGAAGAGAGCACACAGAAATGCTCGTTTTCCAGCGGGTCGGCGGGCTGCTGCTGGGAGCGTTTTTGAGCAAGAGGCGGCACAGCAGGTCCCCCCGTGGTTTCAGCATCGAAATGGAGAGAACCGCGAACAAGCCCGTAGGAAAAACTCCACCTTGTTTTGAGGAGGCAGAAAGAATGCAACCACAACACAATATCCAGGCTCGCCCGACGGCACGATCCCCCCGCACACGCCCGCTCGAACCCTGCTTGGACGGCGACACAGAGCACACACAGAGCAAATCCGATCCTTCCCTCAGACACATAGATCTGGCCACCTTGATGCAGCGGTGTGCACGAGAGAGCGAACGGTTTTATCGAGGCTTGCCGCACGACACCAGCTACAGCTATGAGCTGTTTCGCCGGGCCCTGGTTGAGCGCAACGAGTCCGCCTGGGAACAGCTTTTCTACCATTACAACGGGCTGGTCGAGGGATGGGTGCGCCGAAGCGGGGCCTTTATGAGCAGCGGCGAGAGTAGTGAGTTTTTTGTTGTCGGAGCGTTCACCAAGTTCTGGCGAGCGATTACTCCGGAACGGTTCGACTCCTTTCCGAGCCTGGCTTCGCTGCTGCACTATCTGCAATTGTGTACCACAAGTGTTGTCATAGACAGTGTGCGGACCCAGTCCTGGTCGGAGATGGTGCCCGAAGATACCGTGGGGCCCGCTTCTTCCCCACAGTATTCCCCGGACGAAGAGGCCGTCAACCGCGTGCAGCGGGAGGAATTCTGGCGGTTGATAGATGCCCAGTTGAATGACGAGATCGAGCGAGTTGTCGTCTACAGTTCGTTTATTCTTGGGCTAACACCGCGGGCCATCTTTGCCCGCTGGAATAACCTGTTTGGCAGCATCAACGATGTGTACAATGTGAAGCGGAATGTCCTGGGCCGGCTGGGGCGAAACGCCCAGATTCGACAGATGTTTGCGTCGTGACAATGCCCTCCCCCCCGCCGCTGGCGCGGCACCCCCTCTCCTGCTGGGAGAGGGGGCA
Organism: Chloroflexaceae bacterium; assembly: GCA_034436975.1. Taxonomy (GTDB): domain Bacteria; phylum Chloroflexota; class Chloroflexia; order Chloroflexales; family Chloroflexaceae; genus JAAUSY01. The sequence continues at coordinate 12,760 of DAOTUE010000051.1, read as the reverse complement.
GGGGGGTGCGGGATGGATAGTTTATGTAATCGTTCAGGGGGGGATAAATATAATCCTTCAGAACAAGGAGTATCGCTCCTGAGAACGCGGGTGCAGCTCCCCCCTCCCAATCCCTCCCCCCGCTGGGGGGAGGACAGGTGGGGGGACTGAACGATTACTAGTTTATGGGTCTACCCGGAGATGGTATTACATCTTCTTCAGCATGTAGGAGACCAGGTCGCCCACGCGGATAGAATAGCCCATCTCGTTGTCGTACCAGCTCACGACTTTGAAGAAATCGTCGCCCATATTGATCGTCAGGGGCAGGTCTACAACACCGCTGTAGGAGCTACCCATAAAGTCGGTGCTGACCAGCGGCTCATCGCTTACGCCCAGGTAGCCCCGCATTTTCTCGCTCTGGCTCGCTTCAATGAAGGCGTTGTTCATTTCCTCAACTGTAGTGCCCTTTTCAAGCTGCACGGTGAAATCTACCACGGAGACGGTGGGGGTTGGGACACGGATAGCAAAGCCGTGGAATTTGCCCTTGAGTTCGGGGATAACCAGCGAAACGGCTTTGGCAGCCCCGGTGGTTGTCGGCACCATATTGATGGCAGCTGCACGGGCACGGCGCAAATCTTTGTGGATATTGTCCTGCAAGTTCTGGTCCATGGTGTAGGCGTGGATCGTCGTCATCAGGCCGCTTTTGATGCCAAAATGGTCGTTGACCACTTTGGCGACGGGGGCGAGACAGTTGGTGGTACAGGATGCATTGGAGATAATGTGGTGTTGAGCCGGGTCGTATTTTTCTTCATTGACCCCCAGCACAATCGTCAGGTCTTCGCCTTTGGCCGGTGCGCTGATGATAACCTTCTTTGCCCCGGCGGTGATATGGGCGCGGGCTTTTTCGGCCTCGGTGAAGCGGCCCGTTGCCTCAATCACAATATCTACGCCCATCTGGGCCCAGGGGAGTTGGGCCGGGTCGCGCTCGGCCAGCACCGTCAGCTCGTAGCGATTGCCTTTATAATCAACAACAATCTTGTTATCCTCAAACTTGACATCTCCCTCAAACCGTCCATAGGTCGAGTCGAAGCGCAGCAGGTGCGCCAGCGTTTTCGGGTCGGAGAGGTCGTTCACGGCGACCACCTCGAACGCACCGGGGTGATGATCCATCATTGCTTTGAAACTCTGGCGACCAATACGACCAAATCCATTGATAGCAACTCGTGCCATATACTTTTTTCCTCCTGAATTCCTTGTTTTTCCTGAATCCTTACTATTTCCTGTGCATTGTTGTCGGGCCATACGTAATCGTTCAGGGCCCCCCACCTGTCCTCCCCCCACTGGGGGGGGGAATTGGGAGAGGGGGGCGTGCCCGCATCGGCGCAAGCGAGACGCTTGCGCTCCCAGGAATTGGGGATTGCTCGAATCCAGTGAACGTTTACGGCCATACAAAAAATAAGGATATGCCCCACGACATCCAGATAGGCATTGTTCGTCTCATGTCTCCAGCGACATGCGATATGTTGAACTCCTGATCTGGAGCCTATTATAACATGCTCAGCAGAGATGGCAATGCTTCTCTGTCCCATTACTCATGTCTCATTGACACACCCCGCCGGCCTGTGCTACAATCCTGCTAATTCTGATAATCCTTTAATCCAGTCCGGAGAGGCTGAGAAGGAAGAAATGGTGATAAAATCCTACGCCAGTCCTCCCCCACGTGGGGCCAGTGATGCTCATATTCCTCTTGAGCAGCATTTTCCTCCAGTTTTTTTGTCCATCGGAGCCTGTGATGAGTGATAGTACGAGTATGACTGAGAAACAAATTCTCAGTGTAGATGAGATTCGCCGCGCTCTTGTGCGGGTGGCCCACGAGATCGCCGAACGGAACGAAGGAGTCCAGGATGTTATTCTTGTTGGTATCCACCGGCGCGGGGTGCCGCTGGCCGAACGAATTGCTGCGACACTGGCTGATTTTGAGGGACAAAAAGTTCCCGTGGGGTATCTCGATATAACGTTTTATCGTGATGACCTGAGCATGCGCGGCCCTGCCCCCGTGGTGCAAAAAACCAGCATCCACCCGGACATCACCGGGCGCACGGTCATCCTGGTAGATGATGTGCTCTACACTGGCCGCACGGCCCGCGCCGCGCTCGATGCGCTGACCGACCTGGGCCGCCCGGCCCGCATCCAGCTTGCGGTGCTGGTAGACCGTGGGCACCGCGAACTTCCCCTCCGCGCCGACTTTGTGGGCAAAAACGTTCCTACATCCCGTGAGGAGCGGGTGGTTGTGCGGTTGCACGAAACCGACGAACAAGAAGATGAGGTTGTGATTGTCCGACCAACAACCTGAGAAGGGCAAGGGTACAACGGAGGCAACAGACGACCATGTATATACGAACAGAAGAAGCACGCCGGACGAACGTGAATCGTCGTCATGTCTTTGACCTGGATGATTTCAGTCGCAATGAGATAGAAGAAATCCTTGAAACAGCCGAGAGCATGAAAGAAATTCTCTCCCGCGAGATCAAGCAGGTCCCCACTTTGCGGGGCGTAACCGTGCTCAATATGTTTTTTGAGGAGAGCACCCGCACGCGGATTTCTTTCGAGCAGGCGGCCCGTTCCCTCTCGGCCAATGTGATCAATTTTAGTGCACGGACAAGCAGCGTTGAAAAAGGCGAATCGCTCATAGACACGGTGCGAACGATTCAGGCATTGGGAGCGAATATCGTTGTGCTGCGCCACCGACAGGCCGGCACGCCCTACCTGGTGGCCCGGCATTTCAAAGGATCGGTCATCAATGGGGGCGATGGGTGCCACGCTCACCCTACCCAGGCTTTGCTCGATCTCTTTACCATCAACCAGAAACTTGGCTGCGTAGAAAACCAGCGTGTGGTCATTGTAGGCGATATTCTCCACAGCCGCGTGGCGCGGTCCAATCTGTGGGGAATGACCACAATGGGGGCGCATGTAACCCTATGTGCCCCCCCAACACTCATTGGCCCACTGCATTTCTGGCAGGCCTACTGGCCTCAGGTACGCATCTGCTACGACCTGGATGAGGCTCTGGAGGGGGCCGACGTGGTGATGGCTCTGCGGCTCCAGAAGGAGCGACAGCAGGCCGGTCTTCTTCCCTCACTGCGCGAATATAGCCGCTTCTTTGCGTTGACCTTCGAGCGGCTTGAACGGGCAAACAATGACGTTCTCATTATGCACCCTGGCCCGATGAATGAAGGGGTTGAGATTGCTCCCGATGTGGCCACCTCCCCCAATTCGGTCATTGAGGAACAGGTGACAAACGGCGTTGCCGTGCGGATGGCGTTGCTCTATCGGCTCGCCGGATCATAGAAGGATTTAAGAGAGGGATTACACCAGATCCGGATAGAGAGTTTCACCACAAAGGCACGGAGTACACAAAGGGAAACCCTTTTGCAAAGCCTTTGTGCCCTTTGTGTCTTTGTGGTTTTTTCAAGTGTTCAGACGAACATGGTATTAGTCGGAGTATCAATCGTGCGTTATCTCATCAAAAATGGCAGTATCATTGACCCGGTGGAACGGGTGGCGAATCTGGGGCAGATATTGATTGAGGATGGCAAAGTCGCTCAGGTCTTTCAGATGACCGACATGGCTCCGGATAGGGAATCATTTGGGGGCGATATTGAGATTATCTACGCGCAGGCTTGCGTTGTTGCGCCGGGCTTCACCGATTTGCATACCCACCTTCGCGAACCGGGCGAAGAACACAAAGAGACGATAGCTTCGGCAACGCTGGCCGCCGCGCAGGGCGGGTTTACCACCGTGTGCGCTATGCCCAATACGCAGCCGGCTCTCGATACTGCTTCGGCAGTGCGCTATGTGCGAACCCTTTCCCGCCGCAAAGCCCATGCCAGTGTGGATATTGTCGGGGCTATCACAATGGGACGCGAGGGGACAATGCTAAGCAATATGGCCGAACTGGCCGAGTCCGGCTGTATCGGGTTTAGCGACGACGGTAGCCCGCTGGCCAACCCGGCCCTGATGCGCCACGCGATGATGTATGCCACAATGCTTGGCTTGCCAATTATGAGCCACTGCGAAGACCAGCAGCTCAATGCTGGATGGGCTATGCACGAAGGCGAGGTCAGCACACGTCTGGGGTTGCCCGGCTACCCTGCTGCTGCCGAAGAGGTGCAGATTGCCCGCGATATTGCGCTGGCGGAACTCACGGGGGCCCACTTGCATCTGTGCCATGTGAGCACAGCCGGCGGCGTTGAGCTTATCCGTAGGGCGAAAAAACGCGGGGTTCATGTGACAGCCGAAACCACCCCCCACCATCTGACGCTCTCGGACCGCTGGGTTATGGGGTCGCTGGGCCAGCACCACCCGCCAGAGGATGAGCGGTACCTCATCTCGCGGGCGCAATCGGGCAAAGACAGGGAGAGGGAACACCCGAACCAGGCCAATGAACTACGCTCGCCGCTGCGACTCGACCCGACCCTGCTCCCCCCCTACGATACGAGTACACGGGTTAGCCCCCCCCTCCGCAGTCCGAACGACATTGAGGCGTTGATTGAGGGGTTGAGCGATGGGACCATTGATGCGATTGCAACCGACCACGCCCCCCATGCCTATGTGGATAAGGCCTGTGAGTATGGTCTGGCCGCCTGCGGCATAAGCGGGCTTGAGACGGCTCTGGCTCTGGTGTTGACGCTGGTGCATAGCGGGGCCCTTGATTTGATGAATGTGGTTGCGCGACTAACAGAGGGGCCGGCCCGCGTCCTGGGCCGCTCCCCCTCCTCGCTGCGCCCGGGCCAGCGGGCCGATATTGTTATCTTCGACCCGGAGCAAAGCTGGACGGTGGATAGGGATGCATTTGTTTCAAAGGGCAAAAATACCCCCCTTCATGGGCAGCAGCTCAAGGGGCAGGTGCTCCTGACGATGCTTGGCGGAACGGTTGTGTTTCGCCGCGATGGGTTTGGCAAGGAAGATGGTGGCAAACCAAGACCCTCGGTACTCGAAGGTATTCTTGGAGATGAAGAGGATGAAGAGGATGAGTAGGGCCAGCAGGCCAGGAGGGAACAAGCGCGGATGGCAAAAACAGGCAGAATGATGAGGGGAGGATGGGGGGTGCTGGTGGCGGGTGTGTTGATGCTGCTGGCCACGGCGTGCGGCACACCCCCGGCAGCGGGGCCGACAGACACAGCGACGGAAGCAGACACCAGAGCAAACACAGGAGCGGACACAGGAACGCAGGAAAAGCAGACAAGCACAGTAGAAGCAGATGATGAGACGTTGCGTATCCTCTCGTGGCAAGCCCCGACCATCCTCAACCCCCACCTGGCCCGCGGCAGCAAAGACTATATCGCCTGCCGCCTGACCTACGAACCCCTCGCCACCTATAACCAGGAGGGGACGCTGGTCCCCATCCTTGCTGCCGACATCCCCTCGCGGGAGAATGGTGGTGTAGCAGAGGATGGCCGCTCGGTCATCTGGAAGCTGCGGCCCGGTGTGCGCTGGTCAGACGGGGAGCCTTTTACCGCCAGCGATGTTGTCTTCACCTACGAGTTTATCTCCACGCCAGAGGTTGCGGCAACAAGCGGGGCCCAGTATGAGGCTATCGAGCAGATTGAAGCCCTTGATGAACATACCGTCCGCGTGACCTTTGCCGAACCCAACCCGGCCTGGTCCCTGCCTTTCGTGGGGCCACGGGGTATGATTATTCCCCGCCATGTCTTCGAGCCATACACGTCGGAAGCCATCCGCGAGGCTCCCGCCAACCTGAAGCCCGTTGGCACCGGTCCCTACCGTGTGGTTTCCTTTGTCCCCGGCGATGTGGTCAACTATGAGCGCAATCCCTCGTATCGCTCCCGTGAGGAGGGGAAGCCCTTTTTTGCACGGGTTGAACTAAAGGGCGGGGGCGACGCGGTGTCGGCGGCACGGGCTGTGCTCCAGACCGGCGACGCAGACTACGCGCTGAATCTTCAGGTAGAAGCGCAAATCCTGGAACAGATGCGCGGTTCGGATGTTGGCACCATTCTGACCATCTCCAAGCCCCTGGTTGAACACATTCTCCTGAACCACTCCGACCCGGACCAGAGCCGGGGTGTAGGCCCGGGGGAGGGCCAGGGCGAGGGTGCGGACATTGTTCCTCACCCCTTCTTTCATGATCTGCGGGTGCGCCAGGCTCTCACCTATGCCATAGACCGCGAAACCATCGCCACACACCTCTACGGAGCAAATGGCCGCCCCACAAGCAATATCCTGGTTGAGCCGCCCATCTACCGCTCGCCCAACACCTCCTACGAGTATGACCTGGAGCGGGCCGCCGCGCTCCTGGACGAGGCGGGGTGGGTGGATAGCAACGACAACGGTATCCGCGACAGGGACGGCACCGAAATGCACATCCTGTTTCAAACCTCAACCAGTTCGATCCGCCAGAAAACCCAGGAAATCGTCAAACAATCGCTGGAATCGCTCGGTATTGCCGTGGAACTGAAGAGCATTTCGCCGTCGGTCTTTTTCGACAACGACCCGAACAACCCCGACACCTACTCCCACTTTTCCGCCGACCTGCAAATGTTTACCATCCCCTACGACAGTCCCGACCCCGGCGCGTTTATGCAGGGGTGGATTTGCGATGAAATCCCTTCGGCAGAGAATGACTGGTCGGCCAACAACATTGAACGCTGGTGCAACCCCACCTACGACACGCTCTATGAGCATTCCACGCGGGAGATGGACCCCGACGCACGCCGTCAGCTTTTCATTCAAATGAACGACCTGCTCATTGAGGATGTCGCGCTCATTCCGCTTGTCCACCGCAACCGCGTTGCCGGCGTGAGCAGGAGCATCGAAGGGGTGGACCTGACCCCCTGGGATGAGGACGTGTGGAATATCCAGGAGTGGCGGCGCAGCGGGGGCAGCGAATAATGCTACGTTTGGAAAACCTGTTTCACCACAAAGACACGGAGAACACAAAGAGACAACAAAAAAACGCAACCTGGATTGGTATTGTGGGGTAGCGTTGTGGCCGGCTATCTTCTCCGGCGGGTGTTGCTCTCCATTCCAACGCTCATCGCCATCAGCATGGTGCTTTTTGCCATTGTGACGCTGGCCCCCGGCGATCCGCTTGGGGCGTTTGCGCTTGACCCCTCGATTACGCCCGAAATCCGTGAGCAGATTCGCGTGTCGCTTGGCCTGGACCAACCCCTCCCCATCCGCTATATTCGCTGGCTCATGGCATTTCTCCGTGGCGATATGGGCTACTCCTTTACCACCCATAGCCCCGTGCGTGACCTGATAGGCCAGCGGCTGGGGACAACGCTGCTTGTTGTCGGCTCCGGCTATGTGGTGAGTGTGGGCGTAGCCCTGCCCGTCGGGGTACTGTCGGCTCTGCGTCCACGCTCGCTTTTCGATAGGGTTGTCTCGCTGCTTACCCTGGCCGGCTATTCCATTCCCCCTTTTCTCACCGGGGTCATGGTTATTCTGGTGTTTAGCGTCTGGTTGCGCTGGTTCCCCTTCATCTACCGCAATATGCCGATAACTACCTGGAGCGATCTGGTCGCTCAGGTGCGGCAACTAGTGCTCCCCGTGCTGGTGGTAGCGATCTTCCAGGCCGCACTGTTGCTGCGCTTTGTGCACTCCGCTGCGCTGGAGCAGGCCACACAGGACTATGTGACGGCGGCCCGCGCCAGGGGGATACGCGAAACGACGGTTGTTTTGCGCCATGTGGTGCGAAACGCGCTCATACCCGTGGTGACGCTGGTTGCGCTAAGTATTCCCAATGTGTTTACCGGCGCACTGGTGACAGAGCAAATCTTCCGTGTGCCGGGCATCGGGTCGCTCCTCATTCGCTCCATTGAGAGCAGCGACACGCCCGTTGTCATGGCCATTGTGTTTCTCTATGCAATCCTGGTGCTGGTCTTCAACCTGGTTGCCGATATGCTCTACGGTATGCTCGATCCGCGAGTCAGGTTTTGAGCGTGTGTCCAACGCGCCATCCGAACGTTGCATTGAGATGGCGTAAATGTGGGTCAGTATTCAATATCTGGTCAATCATATAGGTTGAGCCAGTAAGGATAATGACATCGTCCGTCGTGCCCATCGTGTCCGTAGGGTCGCTGGTCTCTGTTGCGTCGCCAGCGTCCCGCCCTTGCTTGCGGAGCGATTGCGCCATTGCGAGGGCCTTGCGTGCGCTGGAGACAACCAGCACGGGAATAGTGGGGCAATGGTGCTGGATGGCTTCTTTGACCAGATAGGGGTCTTGATCGGCAAAAAAAGAACCGACAACGATAACAACCCTGGCCACGCCCGCGAAGGGGGCGAACATTTCGGCGGGGGAGCGTTTGCGCGATGCCCCGACAATGAAAATTTTGCCCTGTTCTGCAAACCGCTGCTTGACTGTCTGGACAAGCGCGGCCATCTCTTCGGGGTTGTGAGCAATATCGGCATAGATGCCGGGCCGCACGGGCCAGCCACGCCCCGTCAGTCGCGTGCTCAAAAACTGCTCAACAATGCGCCGGGGGTCGAGGTGGGGGAAGAGATGGGTCAGCACCAGCAGGCTGAGTGCAGCATTCCAGTGCTGGTGTTCCGCCAGGAGTAGCGAGTCGGGCGGAAGTGCTCCGTTGCTTGCCTCCTGTATCATGACCCGCAACGCATCCACACCGGCCTGGTCAACACAAAAGAGGGGGACCTGCACCTCCTGGCAGGTGGCGGCAATAACCCGCTTTGTCGGCGGGTCCTGCTCACTGGTGAAGAGGGGGGCAGCGGGGCGGGCGATGCCGGATTTGTCGAGGGCTCGCTGCCACTGCTCGGAACCCAGGAGGTGCTCGTGGTCGCGGCCAACGTTAGTAATGAGCGAGGCGGCAACATCCAGGGCCATTGTCTGGTCATACCGCCCACCGACTCCCGTCTCCAGGGCGGCCCACTCAACCCGGTGTTTTTCAAACAGGGCCAGCGCAACGAGGATGTTGACTTCGTGGAATGAGAGAGCATGCTGTTCGTTTGCCAACGCAAGCTGGAGGCTGTGGGGGCGAATGCGGCGTTCCCACGCTTCTGTTATCTCTGCGTGCGGGACCATCGTTTCTGCAATGCTGAACCGTTCGCGGTAGTCGAAAATATGCGGGCCCATAAATGCCCCTGCCTTGCCCACCAGCGACAGCCCGCGCTCCAGGAAACGGCAGGTAGAGCCTTTGCCACTCGTGCCCGCAACGTGGATGAAGCGGGTCGGGTGGCCCTGCGGCCAGAGCTGCTGGATAGAGCGGCGGAGCAATTCAATACGGCTGAGTCTGGCAATGGTCCACTGGCTGTGGTATATCTGGTCAAGGGTGTTGTAATAGCCTGCATGAAATGGCTCGTCTCGTGACCAGGTATGCAAATCATCATGCAAATCATTCATGAAAAACCTCGTTTTTGTTTTGTAACAATTGTTCAGGAAGATAATGTCCTACCAGCATCGAGTTATTTCTGGTATCGGGTTGTTTCTGGCCATTGTCGGGTGTGTGGTTTTTGGCCCGCTGCTCTACCCCGTGCCGGCCAGCACCATCAATCTGTCGCAGGCGAATCACCCCCCCACCTGGGAGCACCCGTTTGGTCTCAACGACCTGGGCCAGGATATGCTGGCGCGGGTGTTGGCGGGGGGGCGCATCTCCCTGACCGTCGGCATCGGTTCGACGGCCATTGCGCTGTTGCTGGGTACCCTGGTGGGGGTTCTGGCCAGTGTCGGAGGGAGCGTGGCCGATGGTTTGCTCATGCGGCTCACCGACCTGTTCCTTTCGCTGCCCCATCTCCCGCTTCTTCTCCTGATCCTGTTCCTCTTTCAAGAATCGGCAACCCGCTTTCTCGGCACAGACTACGGTATTTTTCTGCTCGTGGTGCTGGTTATCGGGTTGCTCAGCTGGATGCCGATAGCGCGGCTCGTTCGTGCTGGCGTGCTGACGATCCGCGAAATGGATTTTATCACGGCAGCCTGGATGATTGGAGCCTCGCCGTTGCGGGTGGTTCTCTTTCATATCCTCCCGAATGTCATAAACCCGGTGCTGGTTGCCGCGACAATTTCTGTCGGTTCTGCTATTGTAACCGAATCTACGCTAAGTTTCCTGGGGCTTGGGTTTCCGCCCGACACGCCCACCTGGGGGCGAATGCTCTACGATGCACGAGATTACCTGGATATTGCGCCACATATGGCCCTGTTCCCCGGCCTGGCCCTGTTCCTGACAGTGCTTAGCATCCAGACGATAGGCGATGGGCTGCAAGAGCAGCTTGATCCACGGCGGCGGTAGCGGCTTTGCATGCTACAATTGGGCACATGGCAAAGAACAGGAACACAACAACAGAGGCAGCAGGTATGGCAGCGGGCGCAAACGAAAAGCAGATGAGCAAGAAATGGAACCCTCTCATCACAGAACTGCTCATTGTGGTGCTTATTGGGGGAGTTGCGCTGGTGTTGCGGGCCGCCGACCTGGGGTTGTTTGTTACCCACGACGAGATTGAGTTCTGGATAGGCCGCTCGGAGTCGCTGTTGCGTGCGCTCCGGCATGGCGATTTCAGCCTGATGGCCGTCTCAACCCATCCGGGCGTAACGACGATGTGGCTCGGAGCAGGCGGTATTGTGCTGCGGCGGTTGCTCTTTGAGCAGGGGGTACTGACCAGCGAGACCTTTCCGATCATTCTCAGCCTGCACCGGCTGCCCGTTGTCCTGACCCATACAGTCATGCTGCTTGTGAGCTACGGGCTATTACGGCGGCTCCTGCCCACTACCGTTGCAATCCTGGCGACGATGCTCTGGGCCGCCGACCCGTTTGTTGTGGCCTACAGCCGCTTGCTCCATGTGGATGCGCTGATGGGCAGTTTCGCTACCCTGAGCCTGCTGGCGGGTTGTCTCTTCTGGCACCGTGGGCAACATCCGGGCTGGCTGGTGTTGTCGGGGGTGGGGGCAGGGCTGGCAATGCTCAGCAAATCGCCTGCGCTGGCTCTGGGGCCCGTGGTCAGCGGCCTTGCTCTGGCAGCGGGTATGCGGGAGTGGGGGGAAAGAGGATGGCGGAGAGGAGCGGTATCACTGTTCCTCCCCTTGCTGGCGTGGGGGGGCGTGGTTGCGCTCACGATTGTTGCGCTCTGTCCCGCGCTCCTGGTTTCTCCCGCACGGGTTTATGAGGCTCTGCGGGTGGGGGTTGAGGTGGAGGGGGCAAGCCCCCATATGACCGGCAACTTCTTTCTTGGTCGCCGTGTTGCTGCGCCGGGGGTGCTCTTTTACCCGGTGGTACTTGCCTTGCGAACAACGCCGTTGACCCTGGGAGGATTGCTGCTGCTCCCCTTCGCACTGGTCAGCGCGAGCCGGGGGGGGCGAGACGAGGGTATATTATCGCGTATAGCGTGGCGCGATCTAGCGACGCTGGCAGGATTTGTTCTTGTGCTGGTAGCCGGGCTGAGTCTCTTTCCCAAGAAGTTTAACCGCTACCTGGTGCCCGCGTTTCCAGCATTAGACATCCTGGCGGCTGTCGGGTTGGTGTGGGGGATACACTGGCTTGTGCAGCGGGTGCGTGCTATGCGTCGCCTGCGTAGCAACGTGCGCTTCCTGGCAGGGAGTGTGGCTCTGGCAGCGGTGATCAACGCGGGTTGGTGGCACCCCTATAGCATTGTGGCATTCAACCAGCTTTTCGGGGGCGCATCGGCGGGGGCGCGGACCTTTGCTGTGGGGTGGGGTGAGGGTCTGGAGCAAGTGGCCGACTGGCTCAACCGTCAACCCGATAGCGATGACGTGCTCACGATCAGTCATATGATTACCTCGCTCAATCCCTACCTGCGCGAGGGGGCCCGCGCAACATTCCCCGACCTGTCTGGACAACTCAAAGAGGGGGCCGGCTATGTTGTCGTTACGATTTCCCAGGTGCAGGGGGGATCTCCCGTGCCGCCTTTTAATCAGTTCTTCAATCGCGCTCCGCCGCTACACCGTGTGACGATTCACGGGGTTGACTATGCCTGGATCTACCAGGCTCCGCCTGGGGTAGCACACCGCCGCCCGTCCACGTTTGGCAATAGTATTTACTTCTATGGCTACAGTCGGGAGGGGGGGGCACAACCGGGGCAGGAAATTCGGTTCAAGCTGGTGTGGCAACCCTGCGACAGCCTTGCAGCCGATTACTGGTTTTTTGCCCACCTGATTGGGCCGGACGGAAAAAAATATGCCCAGATCAATCAACCCTACGCTACCAGTCAGTGGGGGGCAGGCCGCTTTGTTTCCACAGAAATGCTCCTTTTGCTCCCTCACAATCTGCCACCCGGTGCTTACCTGGTGACAGCGGGGCTGTTTGATATGCAGCAAAACCGTCGCCTTCCGCTCGATTCGGCTACGGTCGCTGATTCTGCTGTTGCCGGCCCCCACGCATTGTTGCTTGACCATATCACAATCGCTCCTCATCCTGAGCCAGAACAGCAATAATCGGTTTCTCATTCCTGGTCCGGGTCTATGCCCAGTTCGCGCAGGCGGGCGGCCAACCGCTCGGCCCGCCGCCGCTGCTCTTCTCCTGTGGCAAGCAGGTTGCCCCGCTCATCACACCAGCGGAGCCAGGTTGCATCCACATTTTCGTACTCGCCGTGCCAGATCTGCAACCCCAGACCTACCCCCGGCAAATCCATTTCCTTCCTCTCCTTGTATGTCGCCTTCCCCTTCTTTTTCCCCCTCGCCGGTTCCTGCTCTCTCTCGTAGAGCCGCAGCAGAGCCGGGCTGAGCTGGTATGATGGGTCAAAAATGGCATAGTAGCGGATGCCAATCTCTGCGTAGCGTTCGACCTTGTGCTCGTCTTCT
>DAOTUE010000050.1:0-12522 GCA_034436975.1 Chloroflexaceae bacterium | reverse complement strand
TGGTTGAGACTGGTTGAGACTGGTTGAGACTGGTTGAACAGCGATCAGGGATTTTCAACAAATTATATCAATATAAAAGGAAATAGCTATGAACCGTCAAGAAACAGCACTCGAACCTATAGAACAGCGAAAACAGGGAGAACCTGTAGAACAGCGAGAAGAGAAGGAGCCGGAACGGTATGATGCAAGCCACATCACCGTTCTGGAGGGGCTGGAGGCCGTGCGCCGCCGCCCCGGTATGTATATTGGCTCAACAGACGCACACGGGTTGCACCACCTGATCCGCGAGGTGGTGGACAATTCGGTTGATGAGGCCCTTGCGGGCATTGCCAATTTCATCGAGGTGAGAATTCATGCCGACTCAGCGGTATCGGTCAGCGACAATGGACGCGGCATCCCGGTTGATATACACCCCGACAAGAAGGTTTCGGCCCTTGAGCTGGCCACCACACTGCTCCACGCGGGCGGAAAGTTTGGCAAAGGGGGCTACAAAGTGTCCTCCGGTCTGCACGGAGTCGGGCTATCGGCGGTCAACGCCGTCTCCGAATGGATGCGGGCCGAGGTGCGGCGGCACGACCAGCTCTGGGTGCAGGAGTATCGGCAGGGCAAGCCGCTTGCGCCGGTCAGGGCCGTGGGCCCGGCCGAGGGCACCGGCACAACTGTGACCTTTCTCCCCGATGTTACCATCTTCAAAGACGGCCTGGATTACAATTTTCGCCACCTGGCTCAGCGGTTCCGCGAGATGGCCTACCTCACCAAAGGGTTGCGGTTTCGCTTTGTTGATGAGCGAAGCGACAGGGAACTCAACTTCTACTTCGAGGGGGGAATTATCTCCTATGTGCGCCACCTGAACAAAGAGCGAGATGTGCTGCACCGGCAGCCCTTCTATGTGGAGCGAACGGTAGATGATGTCGTGGTTGAACTGGCAATGCAATATACCGACTCCTACGACACCGACTCGATCTACACCTTTGCCAACAACGTCAACAACCCCGATGGGGGGACGCATCTGACCGGCTTTCGCACGGCCCTGACGCGGGTTATCAATACTTACGCTCGGAGCAAAAATCTGCTCAAGGAGAATGAGGCAAACCTGACGGGCGACGATGTGCGCGAGGGGTTGACGGCCATCATCAGCGTGAAACTCAAGGACCCGCAGTTTAACAACCAGGTCAAGGAAAAGCTGGTCAGCGCAGAGGCCGCTGGGGCCGTCGGCAGCGTCGTCAGCGACTATTTTACGGCCTGGCTCGAAGAGCACCCCGGCGAAGCCCGCAGAATTATTGAGAAGACGATAGCCGCGGCCCGCACCCGCCTGGCTGTGCAGAAGGTGCGCGAAACCTCGCGCAAGAGCGCGATGGAAGGGTTTTCGCTGCCGGGCAAGCTGGCCGATTGCTCCGATACGAACCCGGAGCGGTGCGAACTTATCATTGTTGAGGGCGACAGCGCGGGGGGGAGCGCAAAGCAGGGGCGTGACCGGCGGTTTCAGGCTATTCTTCCCCTGCGCGGGAAAATTCTCAATGTGGAAAAGAGCCGCCTTGATCGCATGCTCTCGAACGAAGAGGTGAAGGCTCTCATCACGGCGATTGGCGCAGCCATTGGTGAGCAGTTTAGCATTGAGAAACTGCGCTACCATCGTATCATCTTGATGTGCGATGCCGATGTGGACGGTAGCCATATTCGCACGTTGCTGCTGACCTTCTTCTTTCGCTATATGCGCCCGCTCATCGCTGGCGGATACCTCTACATCGCGCAGCCCCCGCTCTACCGTATCAAGCACGGCAAGAAGCAGGTCTATATCTATTCGGATACCGAGCGCGATGCGTACCTGGCCCAGTTGTCGCCAGCAACAAAAGTGGACATTCAGCGGTACAAGGGTCTGGGCGAGATGAACCCGGACCAGCTCTGGGATACAACAATAAACCCCGAAAACCGCATTATCTTGCAGGTGACGGTGGATGATGCCCAGAAAGCTGATGAAACGTTCACCATGCTGATGGGCGACCATGTGGCTCCGCGGAGGAGATTCATCCAGACACACGCCAGCGAGGTAAAGAACCTGGATATTTAGAGGAGGTTTGTAGTATCGAGGTAAGTGTTCACTGTGTTCTGACCAACAATCCCTGATCCTGGGGGCGCAAGCGTCTCCGCTTGCCCTGATGCAGGCACGCTTCCCCCTCTCCCGATCCCTTCCCCCGGTGGGGAGAGGACAGGTGGGGGCTGAACGATTACGAGGTATCGCCCCCCCTGTCCTCCCACAAGAATGAGCACATCCCATCTGCCGATGCCCAAAAACCGCAGGCCTGTAAGAAAGTGGTATAATTTCATAAGGGGGAAGCGGGTCATTAAAGTAAAGGGGTATGGTTTTTGAGGGGAACGACGGGAGAACAGGAATTGATCAAACCACTTGCAACCCTGTGGAAGCGGGCGGAAGAAGCACTTGCAAAGCAGACGCGGGGAACCATGAGCAGTTCTTCGAGAAGTTCTTCGAGCGAGGTGCAAGAACTGCTCTATGAGCTACAAGCCTATCAGCGTCATCTTGAACAACAAGAGGAAGAGCTACGCCAGGCCAGAGAGGCACTCGAACATTCGCAGGCCGAGCAAGCCACACGGGCCCGCGAACAGGAGAAGGAATACGCTCAAGGCTCGCAGACCTTCTTTTCCAACGAGAGTCGCCTGCGGACAATTATCGAAAAAAATGCCGATGGGATTGTGCTTGTGGATGAGCAAGGGATTGTCCAGTTTGTCAATCCGGCGGCTGTGCTGATGTTTGACCGATCGACCGAGGAACTTCTGGGCGAATCGTTTGGTTTTCCGGTTGTGGCGGGCGAAACCACCGAGATCAACATTGTCCGTCGCGATGGAAAAAACCTGGTTGCCGAGATGCGCGTTGTGGAGACAGAATGGGGGGGCAGCCAGGTTTCGCTTGCAACCTTCCGCGATATTACCGAGCGCAAGCAGGCCGAAGCCACGCAGATGATGCGCTTTGCTGTTACCAGCATCCTCTCCCAAACGGAAACTATTCACGAAGCGATCCCGCTCCTGTTGGAGGCAGTTTGTGAGTATATGCATTGGGAGATTGGCGAAATGTGGCTGGTGAACACAGAAACCCATCAACTCCGCTGGCATAGCCACTGGCAAGACCGCACTATCCCTCCCGATGATTTCGCCAGAGCCAGCCAGGGGCTTGGCCTCAACCACACGGGGGGACTCTATGGCCACGTCTGGGCCCACGGTCAGCCGGCGTGGATAGACAACATAGCAAACGATCCTTCCCTCCCCAGAGCATCCCTGCTCCAGGCCCAGAATATCCAGACCGCCCTTGTCTTCCCCATTCTCAACCGCCGCGATGTCATGGGTCTCATTGCTTTCTTTAGCCGCATTATCTATCAGCCTGATGATGGGATTCTCCGACTGATGACGGACCTCGGCTGTCAGATCGGGCAATTCATCGTGCGGAAGCGGGCCGAAGAAGAACTCCGCAATGCCCACCGCGCCCTCAAAACCCTCAACGAAGTCAACCAGGCCCTCATCCACGCAACCGATGAGACCCTCTTCTTGCAAGAAATATGTCGGATAATCGTCAGCGTTGGTGGCTACCATATGGCCTGGGCCGGCCTCATCCAACCCTCCCCCAACCTCCCTCAACGCATCCATATTGTTGCCGGAGCAGGCAACGAAACAACGCCCATCGAAACACCCGCCATCGCCTGGACGCAGCGAGGCAACCACGGCCCCACCCTGACGGCCCTGCGGACAGGCCAGCCCTGCATTGCCAGAAACATCATGAACGACACGGCCCATACCCCCCTACGCGAACAGGCCACCGCCTGTGGCTACGCTTCTTCGGTCACGCTCCCCCTGATGAGAGAAGACACCCCCCTCGGTGTCCTCAGCATCTACGCCAGAGAACCCGAAGCCTTTGGCAAAGAAGAAATAAACCTTCTCAAAGAAATGACCAGCGACCTCACCTACGGCATCGCCACCCTGCGGACCCGTGCCGAACGCGACCGCGCCGAACACAACCTCCGCCTCCACGCCGAGCGGCTCAAACACATGCGCGAAATTGACCAGGCCATCCTCACGGCCCAGACCCCCCACGCCATTGCAAAAGCCGTCTTGCGTCATCTTCGCCGCCTGGTTCCCTACCAGTGGGCCAGCATTGTCGGCTACGAGCTAGAAGCCGAACACCCCGTCACCCAGGTTGTAGACACCAGCGACAACAACAACCTGCTCTTTGCCCCCTCCGGCCTCTACCTCCCGATGATCATCTCCGGCTCGTTGTCGGAGCGTAGCGACAATGGCTCTGCTCCCTATACCTATGTGAAAGATATTTCAAAGCAGTCGAAACGGTCAACCGCGGTTGAGCAACTGCTGGCCGCCCGCATCCGTTCCTACATCAGCATCCCCTTCATAGCCGATGGGCAGGTTATCGGGGGGATAAGCCTGGGGTCTGTCACCCCGCATGCCTTCGATGAACAGCATGTGCTTATTGTGCGCGAGGTGGCCGACCAGCTCGCCGTCGCCATCAACCAGGCTCGCCTGTTCGAGCAGGTCCGCGCAGGCCGCGAACGGCTCCAGATCCTCTACCGTCGGCTCATGGAAGGCCAGGAGACCGAGCGACACCACATCGCACGCGAGTTGCACGACGAGATAGGCCAGTCGCTCACTGCCGTCAAAATGAGCCTCCAGGCCATCCAGCACCTTCCGGGTGCCCAGGAGGTGACAACCTATCTCAAAGAAAGCATCACCATTGTAGACCAGGCCTTGCAACGGGTGCGAAACCTCTCGCTCGACCTGCGTCCCTCGCTCCTGGACGACCTGGGCCTCGTTGCTGCACTGCGCTGGTATGTGGACCGCCAGGCCCAATGGGCTGGCATTGCCGCCGAATTCATCGCCGAACCCGAAGGGCTACGCCTCCCCACCGACCTGGAGACCGTCTGCTTCCGTGTGACGCAGGAAGCCCTGACCAACGTTGTCCGCCACGCCCACGCCCACAAAATGCGTGTCGAACTGCACCGGCGCGATACCGAAGTCTCCCTCCTCATCAGCGACGATGGCACAGGCTTCGACGTACACGCCGCACAGAAACGGGCCTCACGAGGCTCCAGCCTCGGCCTTATCGGTATGCAAGAACGAGTATTTCTCGCCGGGGGCGAGATTGACATTGTCTCATCCGCAACCCGCGGAACCGATGTTCGTGTCCGCTTTTCGCTCCTGGGCGAACGGGCTGGCGAACGTCCCCCGCCCCCGGCAATCAGAATGGACAGAACTAACCTTCAGTGACCAGACAGATAAAATTATGAAACAGATAAAAGTGCTGCTTGCAGAAGATCATACCCTGGTCCGTGCAGGCATCCGCGCCCTGGTTCAGAAACTCGAAGAAGTCGAAGTCATTGCCGAAGCGGGCGATGGGCGCGAAGCCATCCGCCTCATCGAAACCCATCATCCCGACGTGGTCCTTATGGATATTGCTATGTCGGGCTTGAATGGGCTGGAGGCAACCGCTCGCATTACCAAAGAATTCCCCAATGTTCGCGTCATCATCCTCTCTATGCATGCAAACGAAGAATATGTCCTGCAGGCCCTGCGAGCCGGAGCCGTGGGCTACCTGCTAAAAGATGCAGGAACCGCCGAGCTCGAACTGGCCATCCGTTCGGTGGCCCGCGAAGAAACCTACCTCAGCCCGGCCATCTCAAAACACGTCGTATCCGACTACGTGCGTCGGATGGGAGGCGAGCCAAGTTCGCTCGAACGGCTGACCCGCCGCCAGCGCGAGATTCTCCAGCTCATCGCCGAAGGCCACTCGACCCAGGAAATCGCCCAGATGCTCAGCATCAGCGTCAAAACCGTCGAAACCCATCGCTCCCAACTGATGGAACGGCTCGACATCCACGACGTGGCCAGCCTGGTGCGCTACGCCATCCGCGTCGGCCTCGTCACCACGAACGAGTAGTCCATTTCTTTTTATGCAATTCTCCTGGAGGAGAAACCGCCGATGTCTTTTTATGCAACTTTTTTCAGATTGCAACGTGCTCATTTTTTTTCAGTTGCTTTTCATCCATAGAGAAGCCACTGGCAAGCCATATTTCTTTGTAAGCCTATCGGATTGGGCACATCAGGCAGGCTTGACAATATACCGCTCCTGTACTATACTGCTAGAGAAACGTAGGATTTTTATTCTTCATGCAAGAATTCAGGCAGAAGCGTCCAATGGTCAGGGAGACGCTTTTGACTATCAGGCAAACTTGCTGTTGGTATTCCGAAGGTTTGTGAGAGGTGCGTGCTGCAAGCACCTGGAAAGGATTGGGAAAATGGCAATACCCCATTACGTGGAACTTGAGGTTTTACCAGGAAGCCGAGAGACACGTGTGAAGGGTGGTCGGACGCTCCAGGAAATTGAGGCTGATCTGAAAAAACCAGGGCGCACGCTCTTAGCCTCGATAACGCGCGATGGCTCTGACCCGTTTGATGTGTGGATGGGCCCATTTTATATGGGTATCTTTGGTCTCGTCGGGATTGTCGCAACGATTTGTGGGGCCCTCTTCTATCTGTATGAAATCGTCTTCCACGGTCCCTACCTGTCGTACTTCAACAACTTCATCGCTGGCAAAATTATGCCACCTCCCCCAGAAAATGGGTTGAGCTTTATGGTCGGCCCAAATAACCAGGGATTCGCCTGGCTGTGGGTTGTGGGCTTCGCAACAACAGCCTTTATCTGCTGGCTGCTGCGAGAAGTGGAAATCTGCCGAAAGCTGGACATCGGCTTTCATGTGCCTATCTCTTTTGGCGTTGTCGTTTCAGCGTGGCTCACGCTGCAAATCTTTCGCCCGGTCCTGATGGGCCGCTGGGCCGAAGGCTTTACGCTGGGGGTCCTGCCTCACCTTGACTGGATTAACCTGTTTGGGTATCGCTACTTTAACTTCTACTTCAACCCATTCCACTGTCTTGGTATTACCGGTATCTGGACCTCGACCTTGGTGCTGGGCTTGCACGGTTCAGCCATCCTCAGCGGGGCCCAGTCGCGCCACGGTGATGAAATGGACCGCGTCCACCAGTTCTGGTTCGATGTCGTTGGCTACTCCATCGGCGAACTGGGTATTCACAAGCTGGCTACCCTGCTGGCCGCAGCAGCCGTGCTTGTGTCAAACCTGTGTGTGCTCTTCTCAGGCTGGATCGTCATGGATTGGGTCTCCTTCTGGAATTTCTGGGTTGACCTCCCTCTGTGGGCAGGTATCTAACGTAAGGAGTATAAAGTTATGGCAACAAATCCAGTGACAAAGTTCTCGGTTGAGGATCAGGAACCCTATTTTGACTACCCGGCTGACATTGAAATTGGCTATCACGGTGGTCGCCTGGGGTTTGCAAATGGCGGTTCAAGCAGCTTTGATGCATCCGAAACCCCCCTGCTTGGCCCGATCCTCAGGTTTTTTGGAAATACTCACCTGGGTCCCATCTACATGGGGGTGACAGGCTGGGTTGCGTTTATCTGTGGTGGTGCGGCCATCTTCTTCTGGCTGTTTGGAATGGCGATGCTGGTGAGCTACGATCCCATCAGCTTTGTCAAAAACTTCTTCGTTCTGCACGTTGACCCTGCACCAGCACGACATATGCTCTGGGGGTTTGGCGGCGGTCTTGAAGAAGGCGGTCTCTGGATGATCATTACCATCCTGCTGACCGTAGGCCTCTATGCGTGGTGGTTCCGCATCTGGAGCCGCGCCCGCGCCAATGGCCTCAAGCCGTATCTGGCCTATGGCTTCACATCGGCTCTGGCTCTCTATACGGCGATCTACTGGATTCGCCCGATGGTCCTGGGCAACTGGTCGGAGGCTCCGCCTCACGGCTTCAAGGGTGTGCTGGAATGGACCAACAACGTCAGCTTCCGCTATGGCAACTTCTACTACAACCCGTTCCATATGCAGGTTATTTTCGCTGCGCTTGGCTCGACGCTGCTGCTCTCCGCACACGGTGCGACCATCTGGGCAACGGCAAAGTTTGGCTCATTTGAAGAACTCGAAGAAATCCACGAGCCAGGCACCGGGACAGAACGAGCGCAAATGTTCTGGCGTTGGACAATCGGCTTCAATGCGAATGCCTACAACATTCACCTGTGGGCCTTCGGGTTTGCGTTCCTCTTTGGCCTCGTGGGGTCTATTGGCATTAGCCTGACAGGAACCTTTATTCCCGACTGGATTCAGTGGGCCCAGGATGCAAGCATCATTCCACCGCAAAACCCGCCACCCAACGTCTATGTTCCAGATCCCATTACCAATATGTAATACGTGAATGCTATATGAATTGCAAAAGTCCGCTGCCTCAGGTGGCGGGCTTTTTGCATTACAATATCCTGGAAAGCATGTGGAATATCCCTTCGCTCGCTGCTTTGCCTCCCCGCTCCCCCGCTCACAGTATTTGCAAATTATGACCCCTCGTGCTACAATCCTCTGGCAGGTAGTTTCTAATCTGTACTACGAGAATTCTGGTTCCATTCCCCATCGCCAACGCCTGGCCCTGCTCGTAGGTTTCCATATGGTAAGGAAGGCAGAACGTGAAAGAGGCAAAAATCGGACCGAATGCAATGATTCAAACGGTCGAAGCCTTGAAGGAAACCTATGATTCTCCCAGAACCACGGAGATCCTCCACGCTACCGGGCAATCGCACCTGGTTGACCAGTTGCCATCCAGCATGGTCAGTGAGACCATGTTCATTGACCTGATCCAGTCCCTCGTTGTCCAGATTGGACCAGAGCAGACCCGGCAGGTGTTGCACCGCTCCGGCCAACGCACGGGCGACTATGTCCTTCAATACCGCATTCCCCGCCTGTTCCAGCGGTTGCTCACATCAAACATATTGCCCCGACCGGCCCGCCAGTACCTCCTCCTCGCCGCAATCAGCAAGAGTGCGTGGACCTTCGTTGGGAGCGGAACATTTCGCTTTGTGGGGGGCAAAGAACCAGCCATAATCATCTCGAACCAGGTCCCCGACCCCGACCCTCCCTTGCCGCCAGAAATCTGTTCCTTCTACCAGGGGACCTTTGAAAAACTGCTGCATGTGCTTGTTGATGCACGAGCAACGGTCCAACAGAGGCCGAGTGAACCAGGCAGCACGGTCCGCTGTGCCTATTCCATCGGGTATCCAGGATGATACCGATGATACCGGTCGGTTTTTGTTGATTCCAGGTAATCAAGGAGTGTTGACGAACAAAGGAGTTATACCATGCGCATCCTGATGATTCAGCCAAACTATCACGCAGGTGGGGCCGAAATAGCAGGAAACTGGCCACCAAGCTGGGTGGCGTATATCGGTGGAGCACTGAAACACGTAGGCTACGAGAATGTTCGCTTTATTGATGCGATGACCAATGATATACCCGATGATGTATTGAGCGGGATTATCCGTAAGAATCAGCCCGATGTCGTTCTCGCCACCGCCATTACCCCGATGATCTACAAAGCACAGAGCACACTACACATTGCCCACCAGGTGCGCCCTCAGGCCAAACTTATCCTGGGGGGTATCCACCCCACGTTTATGTATGGGCAAGTCTTTAGCGAGGCTCCCTGGATAGATTATATCGTGCGGGGAGAGGGCGAAGAAATCATTGTCAACCTGATCCGGGCCATTGAAGCCGGCACCGACGTGAAAGAGCGCAAAGACATCAAGGGAATCGCCTTTGTGGAACATGAGCAGGTTGTCGCCACACCCGCTCACCCCCCCATCCGCAACCTTGATGAAACGCTCAAGCCCGACTGGAGCCTCCTCGAATGGGACAAATATATCTACATTCCGCTCAACTGCCGCGTTGCCGTGCCAAACTTTGCCCGCGGTTGCCCCTTTACCTGCCGCTTCTGCTCACAGTGGAAGTTCTGGCGGGTCTATCGTGCGCGTGACCCAAAAAAGTTTGTAGACGAACTGGAAATGCTTGCCAGAGAGTACAAGGTTGGCTTCTTCATCCTGGCCGACGAAGAGCCAACGATCAACCGCAAGAAGTTTGTCAACCTCTGCCAGGAACTCATCAACCGCAAGCTGGATGTGCCCTGGGGCATCAATACCCGCGTCACCGATGTCTTGCGTGACGAAAACCTGCTCTACTACTACCGAAAGGCCGGACTGGTGCATGTGTCGCTTGGCACCGAAGCCGCCAGCCAGCTCAAACTCAACCAGTTTCGCAAAGAGACAACAATTGAGCAAAACAAACGGGCTGTCAAATTGTTGCAAGAGCATGGGATTGTGGCCGAAGCCCAGTTCATTATGGGGCTGGAGGGCGAAACCCACGAGACGATTGAAGAAACGTACCAGTTCTCGCGTGACTGGAACCCCGATATGGCAAACTGGAATATGTTTACCCCCTGGCCTTTTGCCGAACTGTTTGAAGACCTGGGCGACAAAGTCGAGGTGCGCGACTATTCCAAGTACAACTTTGTCACGCCGATTATGAAGCCGGATGCGATTGAACGGGAAGACGTACTCAAAGGCGTGCTGGGGTGCTATGCCCGCTTCTACATGCGAAAATCGCTCTTCGACTACCCCTTTATCAAAGATCCCTTCAAGCGACGGTATATGCTTGGTTGTCTGAAAGCCTTTGCCCAGACGACCCTATCCAAGCGGTTCTACGATCTTGGCCGGGTGAAGCGCAAAGGGACAAAGCTAGACGTTGATCTTGGCTTCGACCAGACGAAGGTGCTGAGCCGCGAAGAGATTGCCCGCCTGAAGCAGCAACGACCCGATATGGCCGCCGATATTGTGCAGACGGGCAACATCTCGGCCTGTGGCGCGCCCGCCGACGTAGTTGAGTATCAGGAGCCAGAAGAGGCCGGGCCGGAACGCAGCGTTGGCACAAACGGCAATACGCCAGATGGGACGACCGTCCCTGGCCAGATTGAGATTGCCGTCTGTGGGGCCCCGCGAGATCTTGAATATCAGGAACCAGAGGAAGAACCAGCAGATACGCCCGCAATGGCTATGAAGATATAGCGAAGATATTATAGCCAGGGTGTGCTCAACGAGGAGGCACGGGACGATGAATACACAGCAAAATACGCCGATCCGCGAAGGCGGAGTGTACCACAGTTTTTGTGGTCTCTCGTGTGTCGGGTGGCTCTACCAGAAGATCAAGGATAGCTTTTTTCTGGTGCTGGGAACGCACACCTGTGCGCACTTTTTGCAAAACATGCTTGGGGTGATGGTCTTTGCCCGCCCGCGCTTCGGTGTTGCGCTCCTTGAGGAAGCGGACCTTTCCCGCCAGCAACCCGACCTGCGCTCGCTCATTGATGAGATTCGTGCCGACCATCACCCCTCGGTGATATTCTTGCTCTCCTCTTGCACACCCGAAGTGATGAAGGTGGAATTTGAGGGGCTGGCGCAGAGCCTCAGCACGCCCGATCTGCCTGTGCTCTTTGTGCCAGCCAGCGGGTTTGAGTACACCTTCAGTCAGGCCGAAGATTCGGTCATCCAGGCCATCCTTCCCTTCTGCCCGCAGGCTGAGCCAGAAGATCGGCGCGTTGTGTTTCTTGGCTCGGTCAACGAGGTGATAGCCGATGACTTCCGCGCCGAGGCCGGGCGGCTCAATATCCCCGTAGCGGGGTTTCTCCCGTCGGATCGGTTTACCGACCTGCCGCCCGTTGGCTCCGGCACCATCATTGCCCCGCTCCAGCCCTACCTGGCCCGTGCCGCGGCTCACATTGCGCGGGAGCGGGGCGCAACGGTGCTCGCGTCGCTCTTCCCCTTCGGGCCCGACGGGGTGCGGGCCTTCTGGGAGGATCTGGCGACGGCGGTGGGGCAGCCGGCCGATTTGCGCGAACGGGAGGCGACCGCGTGGGAGCGCATCGCAGAGCATACCGAGCTATTACGCGACAAGCGCATCTTTATCACCGGGGATAATCTTATGGAGTTGCCGCTGGCGCGGTTTCTCCGCAATGCCGGAGCAACTCTGCTCGAATGCGGCACGCCCTATATCAACCGCCGCTTCCACGCCCGCGAACTGGCCCTGCTTGAAGGGGTGCGGCTGGTGGAACAACCCGATTTCAACCGCCAGTGGCAGGACATCGCCCGCCTGCACCCCGACCTTGTCATCAGTGCGCTGGCAACGACGAACCCGCTGAACGGGCAGGGGGTTGTGGCCAAGTGGAGCACCGAATTTGCCTTTATGCCCATTCACGGGTGGGCCGGCGTGCCCACCCTGGCCAGCATGTTTACCACAAGCCTCAAACGCCGCGCCCACCTGGGCCCGCTCGATGACCCGGTGTGGACGCGGGGGGTGATGCCATCGGGGGGGGGCGATTGCTAGGTAGGCAAAACCTACCCAGAAGTGAGTAGGTGTACTCTTTATGTGCACGAGAGAAAGGAGTAGAATGCAGAAAAACGGTTTCCCAGAGGCACCAGCGGGCGAAAGCCAAGTCCCCTGGAACGCTGATGACGGGCTTCGAGAGCTCCACGGTTGCGCTACCCACGCTTAAAAAAGCCCCCTGGGGCGGGTGGATGCGAGATGGGATACTCAGAAGTATCGGAGAGGCGAGAGCAACCAA
>DAOTUE010000049.1:0-13039 GCA_034436975.1 Chloroflexaceae bacterium | reverse complement strand
TCTTTTGCACTACCAGTTTCATCGCCAGTGTACCAGACTTCGGGGGCAAGGCCTTGTTGGTAGAGTGTTACACCATATTTGAGCCGTTCGATGTTGCCAGCATGCACGGCGATGGCATCGGCGTTTTTGGGGATGGCGGTGGGGGCGTTGAGGGTGGGGCCGGCGTAGTGGATGATGAGGATGGTGGTGAGGGCAATCAGGGCGACAAGTTGTCTGGTTCGGGTGTTTCCCATTCGGTAGCCTCGTAGCATCCATCGTACAGCGAAATCCACAAACGGCCTTGCGCATCGTCAATACGAAAAGCTACATCAAGCGACAGGCCTGGGTGGGCACAGCCATGCCAGATGCGATAGCGTTTTTCCTCATAGTCGAGAAATGCCCCTGGGTAGGGGTGAGTCGTTGCCCGTACCAGGCGGTCCACAGTTTTGCAGTCCATCGTCTGTATGATGCTACCATCTTCTGGTGTTCGCCCGGGCCATTCCGTTGCCTGGCTTTCATCCTGTTGCTGGAAAACCAGTCGGTCTGCTACCAGGTCGGGCCAGACACGCCGCATCAGCCTGCGATGAGCATCGTTGACCCGCTGATACAGACTGGTCGCGGTCTCATCGGGCGCAATTGGCAACATCTCCTGGGCAACAATCGGGCCGGTGTCCACACCTTCATCAAGTTGAAACATGGTCACGCCAGTTTTGTCCAACCCTTTGATGATTGCCCAGGGAATGGCCGCACGTCCCCGCCCCTGTGGGAGCAGGGTCGGGTGCATTCCGAGAACTCCTCGCTTTGGGGCCTGGAGCACTTCTCTCCGCGCAATTTGAGACCAGCCGATAATGAACAACCAGTCAATCTCATGCCGTTGTATCGCTTCAATCGCTTCGGGGTCGTTCACTTTTCGTATTTTGACGATCTCAATGTTGTGCTGATTACAAAAATCATCTACATAAATACGTCCAGATTTGCTACGAGCAAGATTGTCCTTCAGGGTTATAACACATTCCAGCTTGCCTCCGACTTGATAGATTTCTTCCATACAAGAAAGACCCAGTTGAACACTGGTAACAAATGCACATTTCATCGTTATTTCTCTTCTTTTCTCCTGAGTTAATACGTAGGAGGGGGCTTGAGCAAGTATCCAAACGTTCGGAGGATAATCGTTATATCACCGGCAAACGAAACGGTATCGCAATACGTTGCATCCCAGGAGACTTTTTCTTCTTCCGACATACCATCGTAGGAGTTAATCTGGGCAAGGCCAGTCAGTCCCGGCGCACAGCGAAAAACACCGCGAGACTCGCGCATGGCGATGAGAGCAACTTGAGACGGGATAGCGGGTCGTGGCCCCACGACCGACATATCGCCCGCAAGGATATTGAGAAGTTGCGGCAGTTCATCAATGCTTGTCCGACGGATCAATGCCCCTACCCGCGTGATTCTGAGGGTAGCTCCCGCCGTCGAAGGAACATTGGGAGCATTTACTGGCATGCTGCGAAACTTCAAAAAGGTGAAATTCCGTCCACCTTTTCCGACTCGCCGCTGGCGGAAGAGGGCAGGCCCGCCATCCTCAAGCTGTATGGCAAACGCAACAAACAGCATCAGCGGGGAGAGAACCACCAGAGCCGCCGCCGATGAGAGAATATCAAACAATCGCTTGAAATAGCGTTGATACATATGCTATATCCACCTTTCTAGCGATCCGAGTGCGTGAAATGCGGTTTGAAAGGCTTCTGCATATACCATACCCGCCTGGCCCCCTCGATAGGCCGCCAGACCACGGATAACTTCTTCGCTGCGCGGATGGGGAAAATCGCGCATTACCCCTTTGTAGGCGTGCATAGCTTCGATCTTCTGATCCAATGTGTCGCCTGCCGGAAAGAAGGTGTCGGCCTCGAACAGGCTCACATTGCCGCCGGGAAATGTCCACTCGGTTGATGAAAGAATTTCCATAAAGTAGAGAGCCTTGAGACGAGGCACTGCGGGCCGACGTTGAAAGAGCCGCGCTGCTGTCTGGCAGGCAAGCGAGGTATGCAGATGGTCGTTGTTGAGATCGGCGGGGTGGTGAGTGAAGATAATATCGGCCTGAGTTTCGATAATTGCTTCCTCAATGAATTGTACCAGCGTCAAATGGGGAACCATATTGAATTGGATGTTTGGAAAATCGCCCAGGATTGGCGGGCGCAAGCCCAGAATGGATTGGGCCTGGTTGATATTGGTGGAGAACTCTTTCAGATTGGGACGGCGCTGGCGTGCCTCTGCCTGGCCAGATAGCATACAGCAACGTACTGGAATGTTTTGTTTTGTCAGGGCGGCAATGGTGGCCCCACACCCAAGCACTTCGTCATCGGGGTGGGCAATGACGATGAGGATAGAAGACATAGCATCACCTTTGTTCTCTCTTTTTCGTTTTCCCTTTCTCCTGATGCAAAATCCCCATTTCAGCAAGTTCGAGCTTCATACCGTCGGCAAAAGAACGTGGGGCATAGCCAAAATCCTTTGCGGCAGCAGTATAGTCGAATGTTTTGTGTTCGTTGAGACGCAAGATCTGTTCAGCCTTCAGGGGGAGTCGCAATCCGATTCGCTCCAGCACCTGAAGTACAGCAACAATTGGTGCTACTGGCATATGTAGTTTATGTATTTGTTTTTCCATCAATGCACATACTGTATCAATCACCTGATTGTATGTCAGCGGTGCATAACCAGCGATATTATAGGCCTGGTTGACTGTCTCTGGCGCAGCGAGAGCCTGCACTACCGCCTGAGCAACATCGTCAACATAAACTGGTTGTTGCAAAAACTCGCCGTCTCCAAATATAGGTATCACCGGCCAGCGTTGCACGTAGCGCACAAGCCGGCACATATTGCGATCCCGTGAACTGCCATAGATCATGGTGGGGCGGAGAATAGTATACGCCAGTCCGCTGGTCTGGATAGACGATTCTGCCGCCTCCCGCACAACCTTGCTTGGCGCATTGAGTGTGGTAAAAATCGCAGTGGTGCTGAGGAACAATGCCCGCGAGACTCCACTAGCCAATGTTGCCGCGACAATACCCGGTGCGTGCCCGAATCCTATTGATGCAATGTTGACCAGCACATCCACACTGTGCAGGGCACGAGACAGCGACTCTCCGTCGTCCATATCGCCGCGGACCAATTCTACCTCGTTGATTGGCAGATGATGCAAGCCTCCTGGAGAACGCACCAGACACCGAACGTGATACCCTTGCTCTAACAAACGCGGGACCACATATGATCCAGTAAAGCCAGTGGCACCGATAACCAGTGTCTTTGTCATCGCTTCTGGCTCCGGTAGGACTCTATTGCTTCTTGCAACACCACTTCATATCGTGCAGCAAGGGTTGCCCGCGAGTAGTACGCTGCTACAAACTGTCGGCCCCGCAGACCCATTGCCTGTGCTTCATCTGGATTGGCGGCAAGGTGACGAATTGCCGTCGCAATAGCAGCACTATCGCCAGGCGCAACGACAATAGCGGCCCCCGATTTCTGGAGAATATCGGCAGCCTCACCAGCAAGACTTGCCACAATAGGCCGCGCCATTGCGAGCATCTCGAACATCTTGGAAGGGATAAACGTTTTGAGCACCGGTACATTACGCAGTGGCACCAGACACAGATCTGCCAGAACGTAGAAGTCGCGCACACCAGGCTTATCAACCGGATCGAGAAACTGAATGTTGGATAGGCGGGCATCCTTTGCCTGTTGTACCAGTTGCTCTTTTTCGGCTCCTTCTCCCACAAACACAAATTGAATACGCTCATCGTCCTGGAGATGCTGGGCACTCTTGACGATATTCCCAAGTGCCTGTGAGATACCGTGGGCCCCGATATAGAGCACAACAAATCGCCCTTGCAAACCGAGCCGATGACGGAGCGTTGTTGAGGTTGAGGTTGAGTTTGATGGGGTATCTGGTGGCTTCCAGAACTCAATATCGGCTCCATTTGGAATAGTGTAAACTTTCTCTGCTGGTATGCCACGAGCAATGATGTTTTGTCGGAACGATTCCGTGACAGTAATCACCTTCCTGGCCTGCCGGTAGAGCGACAGCTCCAGCAGTTCCAGCAAGCGCAACACAACCAGGTTGCGGATTACTCCCAGCTCCCCGATCAGGGCAGGCCACAGGTCCCGCACTTCCATCACAAACGGCACCCGCGTCAGCACTCCTGCACTGGCGGCAGCCATCGCAGCAAAGAACGTGGGTGAGGTTCCAATGACCACGTCCGGACGGGACATCCAGGGAGTGCTGAGGAGCAATGCAGCAGGCAAATAGGAGATATGCCCGATTGTCTTCTTCAGAAACCCCTTATTGGGGGTGATATAGGTCAGGTGGCGATGTACGTCTATACCATCCAGGGTTTCGTGCTGGCGTAGGCGCAATGTGTAGCCAGGATAGAGCGTGCCGGTTGGATGATTAGGGAAACAGGTAACAACCTGTGTCTGGTGTCCTTGTTTGTTCCACTGTTGAGCCATATCATAGACTCGTGCCGATGGTGCCCCTATCTCTGGCACAAAGTAGTGGGTATAGTAGGCAATGTTCATGAGAAACGAGGCGACTCCTTTTCGTATATCTCCAGTGTATACCGTTGTTCACCACAGTGCAGATGAACGTGATACCCTCCCTCGACAGCCACAATTTGCCCACGAACCGGTGATTGTTGTGAAATACAGTAGCCACAACAAGTTGGTAAATCGGTTCGTTTTGCAAGCTGAAGTGTTATGGCAGGGACCATCTGTCCAAACTCCTCGGAATGCCATCCCTGTCGGACTGGTTCCAGCGACCCACAGATCTGGGTATGTTCATCGTGCCCGAACGTGTTCAACCAGACCGGGGTCTTTATCCCACGGAGCGACCATGTAGCCGCATCGGTTGGTTCCAACGACACCTGAGGGTGGAAATGAATGTGATTTGCCAGGGCAGTTGTTCCTTTCCTTTTCCCCCAGATGGTATCAACGATCAGCCAGCACCGTTGCTTGAGGTATGCCACAGTGCGCTTATGGGTTGCTTTCGCAGGCAAAAACCTATAGCCATCGTGTTCACCCTGTACCAGGATAAAGGTTTCTTCCCTATGCCAGGAGACCGGGCCGGGCCGGGCCCGCCGGCCCACACGAAAACTGCTCCACACTTCCGACTGGTTGGTTCCATTCAACTCCACGGTATTGTGGGCCCGGGTTGAACGAAAGAAATCACGCCACGGGCCAGAAGCATACTCATATACACCCGCGTCTACTATCAACCGCTCACCACCTACAAGTAACTCATACGACAGCAAATCGGCATGGGCATGGGCCGGTAGATAGTCAGGACATGGTTTTCCCACATCCAGAATAAGATAATCGTCGTTCGAGTTGTTACGAAGCACGCAATAGCCACTTTCTGGCAAGAAGTGAGCAGCAGAGGAGTCTTGATTAACCGGCCAGTTCTGGAGCACCTCCATTCCTGCCGCGCCATAGAGCAACAGAGGATAGAGACCCACCTGAGTGCTACGTTTATAAACCGGATTATTGCAATAGAATGCACCAGCGGCCAGAATGTTATCTACTTCTGGCACGACATCCCAGGCAGTATCTTTCAGCAATGGCACTCGCCCATCTGGGGGTAAAATAGCAAGGAGATAGTTGAGCATGCGGTTGATCGCATCGTCAAGCCATCCGGGCACGCTGTGGTTGTTTCGTTGGAGCAAGATGGCAATCTCCAGTATATCACGGAGAACCACCAGATGGTAGCCGGGCGTGCGCTCGAAGTGTCCCCCATCGGGAAGTATCTGCTCTGCAACTTCATGCTGGAGAAGGGACAGAGAACGTTGAAACCAGTGGGCGGGTTCGGCTCCTTCAAATGCCACCCCGGCCCAGAGCAGGGCCCGGATGTTTTCTACCAGGTGGTTTCCGCGCAAATCCAGTTCTCGGTCAATCCATACTATCTGTGCCTGCCCATAAATACTTCCCAGAAGTTGCCGGCGAAATTCAGGATCGTTGTGCAAATATGGAGCGAAGCCATCCACAGCATAGAGCCAGTTTACCAATCGAAGCGACAGGGTATAGGGGTTCCATCCATCCCCATCAAAGGTCTGGTTAGCATCTATCCAGGAGGTCGCCAGAGTACGAAAGGCTGCATAGGCCCTGTCAGCATATCCCACAGTAGCCCATACCAGCAAGTCATGCACATAATCGAAGTAGTGCAGGTGGTAACGCCAGAGATGACTCACCTCCGTCGTGTGCCAGTCGGGAGTACCATCGAATATCACCTCATGGTTCAGGAAGCAAAAGCGAGCGCATGCTATCGCCGAAGCTCTTGTACAGGCTTCGTTCACCTGGGCGGACCAGGGCCCGGGAGTGTTACAGTCGGCCAGTCCTCTGTAGAGCGGGATGGGTTTCTTGTAGTGCCAGTCAGTTGGATGAGAAACAGTCCGGTGTGTGAGCCGCCACCACCGCCGCCGCATAATGCGTTGCCCACGACACCACATTTGTGCAGGAGACAGGTACCGCAGTGTTGAGAACAACAGACGCAACTGATAGAGAGACGATGATTGATAATGCTTCTTCAATGACAATTGTCTCCATTCGCTGGCTATGCGCCAATAATCCTGGCTATCCGCTCGCCAGCCTTGCCATCCCACAGCGGCGGAACCTGCCCTTCTCTGGCCCCGCCTGCAAGCAAACGATGGGTTTCTTCCCGCAATCGGGTCATATTTTGCCCGACCAGGGTATTGGTCCCTATTGTCACCGTGACAGGTCGCTCGGTATTGTCACGCACTGTGAGGCAAGGCACCCCCAGGAAGGTTGTTTCCTCCTGGATACCGCCGGAGTCGGTGATGACCAGTGCCGCTCGCTGCTGGAGGGCCAGAAAATCCAGGTAGCCCAGGGGATCGAGCAGATGCATTGTCGAAGATGATATTGGAATATCGTTCGTGGTTATGCGCTGGCGGGTGCGGGGATGGATGGGAAAGAGAATGGGCATCTGGTGGCTGATAGCGACAAGCGTCTCCATAAGGGCCCGCAGCATGGACGGATCGTCTACATTGGATGGGCGATGCAATGTAACCAGAATATAGCGTTCGCTATGCCAGCGTTTCAGCGGTTCGTGGTTCCACCGGGCTTTTGCCTGCGGTAGCAGACGGACCAGCGTATCAATCATCACGTTTCCCACACGATGGATTTTCTCGGTGGCAATGCCTTCGCGGAGCAAGTTTTCATCGCCATCGGACGAGGGAGTAAAGAGCATATCGGCTATCTGGTCGGTGAGGAGCCGGTTGATTTCTTCTGGCATCGTGCGGTCAAAGGAGCGCAGGCCAGCTTCAACGTGACCCACGGGGATATGCAGTTTGGCACACACCAGCGCGGCGGCAATTGTCGAGTTGACATCACCATAGACCAGAACCAGGTCGGGTTTTTGCTCTGTGATGACCGTTTCCAAACGCATCATAATATGGGCTGTTTGCACAGCGTGGCTGCCTGAGCCAACTTCCAGGTTAATGTCTGGCTCTGGCAAGCCAAGTTCCTTGAAGAAAACCTGAGACATATTCTGGTCGTAGTGCTGGCCGGTATGCACCAGCGTCTGCACGATGTCCGCATACGTTCCCAGTGCAGCAATCACCGGGGCAGCTTTCATAAAGTTAGGACGTGCGCCGACAACGTGGATGATATGGCTCATAGTTCTATACCTTCCTGTCGTTCAAGGCTTCGTTGTGTGGCAAACGTTGCCCGTGTTGATAGGACGATGTCATCAAAGGTCATTGGCACTGGCTCACGACCACCCAGGTAGTTGATCAATGCCTGCCATTCGGAGCGATGGCCTTTGTCCTGGCGCAGTCGCGCCGTTCGTTCGATCCGCACCGAGCCATGGCGGATACGCAGAGAACGGTAGTCATCCAGTCGAGCAGAAAGCCCCCCACCGGACACTTCCAGACATTCTTTGCCAAATCCCTTGTCGCCGTTGGCAACATAGGTAATTGTGCCAAGTGTGCCATTGGCAAATTCCAGCGTTATGAGCAAATTGTCCTGCCGGTAGCGTCCGCTGTCGGGAAGAGCGCGAGTAGTAACGGCACGGAGCGGGCTATGGGCAAGGAAGAGCAACAGGTCTATGAAATGGCACACCTCGCCAAGTAATCTACCGCCACCCCGGGTCGGGTCCTGCGTCCAGTGGTCAGGTGGAATGTAGCCAGCATTTACCCGGTAGTGCAACATCAACGGTTCCTCAATATGCGCCAGGTTGTGGCGAATTTCCTGTACAAAGGGAGCGAAACGGCGGTTGAATCCGACCATCAGGAGCGGGGGGGCGAGCGTATGTTCGTTGGCACGGGCCACCGCTGCTTGATAGGCAGCTACAATTGCTGCAAGTTCTGTTTCGTTCAGGCAGAGTGGCTTTTCGACAAAGACCTGTTTCCCCGCCGCCAGTGCAGCGATGACCTGACGAGCATGAAGATTGTGGCGGGTAAGGATGGCAACCGTGTTGATGGCCGGGTCTTGAAGGAGTTCCTGGGAATCAGTGGTACAGTAGGCGAAACCAAACCGGTCAGCCAGCGAACGGGCACTGACCCCACCCCCGCTTGCAATTCCCACAAGACGTACCCCTGAGACCGTTTTGATTGCCGGGAGCAACGTTGCACTGGCAAAGTTGCCCGCTCCAACAACGCCAAGTTCGACCAGTGTTCCTGTAGGGGTTCTGGTCTGGGCAGGTTGTTTGTGTCGGGTTTGCTGTTCGGCTTGGGGGAGCATTACCTTGCGAGCCAGCGAGGGTGCTTCGGGGTAGGTCAGCACTACGCCGAGGAACGGTTCACCGGTCTTGCCCGTGATGAGATCATACGCTTCGACGGCCTTATCTATGGGAAAGCGGTGGCTGATGAGTGGCGGTATCTCTAGCTTCCCATCGGCGACAAGCTGTGCAAAAGCCTGCATATTGCGCTGTTCTGTCCATCGCACATAGCCATAGGGGTAGTCGTGCCCTTTTTCTTCGTACTCCGGGTCGTAGCGGCCAGGCCCGTAGGAGCAGGAGATACGAAAGTCGAGTTCCTTTTCATAGTAGATTTTGCGTGGAATGGTCATTCCAACCGCACCCACTGCAACGACAATCCCCTTCTTGCGGGCAATTTCGCCAGCCAGTTCGACAGGCTGGTTGCTTTTCGTGTCGGCCGTGATGAGGACGGCATCGGCCCCCTGTCCGGAGGAGCAGGCGGTTGTTGCGGTGGCGCAGGCATCGGGCGTGGTTGATACTTCGTCGGCTCCCATACGGCGACCGAGTTCGGCCCGGTCGGGCTGGATGTCCATCCCGATGACGATACAGCCAGCAGCTTTGAGCATCTGCACCGTGAGCTGTCCAAGCAACCCCAGACCAATCACTGCCACAATTTCACCAAGTTTGACATCGGCCAGGCGAATACCCTGGAGCGCGATGGCTCCAAGCGTGGTAAATGCTGCCGACTCGAAGTCAACGCTATCGGGCAGTTTGACAACCAGGTTTTTCGGTATGGCCGCGATTTCGGCGTGGACTGCGTAGCCGCCGCCAGCGCAAGCCACGCGGTCGCCTACACGAAAGCTGTCTGTATCCGCACCAACGTCTATGACTGTTCCTGCACACGAGTAGCCGAGAGCCATTGGCTGATCCAGACGGTTTTGCACTGCCTCCAGTGTGCTCAGAATACCCTCACGCTGCGCTTTGTCGAGTGTCTGTCGCACCAGGTCGGGGCGGGCGCGGGCTTTTTCGATGAGGTTTTTTTCGGCAAAGTCTACGATCATGCGCTCGGTGCCGGCGGAGACGAGTGAGGCGGCGGTGTGGACGAGGACGCTCCCGGTGCTGGCTCGCGGGGCGGGGATGTCGGTGACGGTTGTTTCGCCGGTGCGGATGTGTTGGAGGAGTTGTTTCATAAAGGGTGTTACCTGAACTATTTCAAGAGCGATTTGACCGCCCGAAATTTGCCGTCCGCATAAAAAGGTCTATATTTTGCTGCCTTGCCACAGGATCTTGCAAATGCATCTGAGCAAAACGCCATGCTGCTTGAGTCATTATTTGATAACTTTCATTATCCACATCAATGCAGTGTTGTAATATCGCATGCCAGCGTTCCAGATCCGATAATGGTATATCCCAACCTACCCGCCGACTTTCCAGATCACGCCAGGGAGTCTGGTCGCTGATCAGGACAGGGCAACCAGCGGTCAATGCTTCCAGGATAGCGTGTCCAAAATTTTCTCCGTGTGTTGGTAGGAGAAAAAAATGATAGTGGGCGAGTGTAGCGACCACATCGGTATTTGGAATTGCTCCCTGATAGGTAATACGGATATGGCTGGGCATTCTGGCAATAATCTTTTGACATCTGTTCCAATAAGGCTTATCGGAAATCATGCCATAGACATCGAATGTTACCTGCCCCGCAAGTGGGGCAAGCATCTGGATGGCCTGGTGCAGATTTTTCTTTGGTGTTATACGAGAAAGGAACGCTATCCGCACCCGCCCGGGTTGCTTAATGGGCTTTTCAGGCTGTCCGCTGAAATTACTGTTTACAGCCGGTGACAAATTGGGAGCAACATGAATGTGAACGGGTTTTCCCATAACCCGTCGAATATCTATTTGCTCATATGGTGATGATGCCTGCCAGAACGTAACCGGGTGATAGAGTCCGGTTGCATGTGCCACGACAAGATAGAAATGCTTCTTGAAGGCTTTGAGCTTCAGTGCCCCCGCCGAAAACTCTCCCCGAGGTGCCAGGACAATAGGAATGTCAGAGACCAACCCTGGACGAAAGAGCAGGAGAGTCTTTATTGTCAATGTTGAGAAGAAGCTATTGAGGTAGAGAACATCGGGATGAATCGCTTTGACCAGACGAAGAAGAGTTTGTCGGGTCATCTTTTCTGGTGAAGCGTAGTAGACTTCTGCTTTGCTAAACGTATTCCAGGCGTTTACCTGGACATTCGGGTAGGATTGTGTATCCAACGCATCACGGTCGCGGGTAAAGATATAAAATTGAACCTGATCGCCAAGATGCTCAACCATATTGGACAGAGTACGGACGGGCCCACCTGACTTGTAGCCAGGGAGGTAGTAGTTAACAGTAGTAAAAATCCGAATTTTGCGTGCTTCTTTCATATCTTTGTGATGTTGTGTTCCCCCAACCACCGCCGCAACACAAAAACCCCCCACACCCGGCTCCATCCCACCTGCCCTCGCTCAAACTGCTGCCACAAACGGGCCAACCCCGACGGGGTAAACGGCATAGCGTTGTCTTCCGTTTGCCCAACAAAACTCGCCTGGATTTCCTCCTGGAGACTCTCACGTAGCCACACTGCAAAGGGTAGCTCGAAACCACGTTTTTGCCGATAGACGCACTGCGAAGGCAATGCACCATCAAGCGAACGGGTTAGCAGCTGGTCGCGTGCAAGCAACAAAACCTGCCGAGGGTTATCCCACAACCCGAGAGCAAAGATGCCTCGCAAATGATTCACGCAGGCTGTCCCCCACACCGCATAGGCCTTGAGTATGACCTCGGTATCGGTCTGGCTACGAAATACCTGGCCCAGTTGTTCCAGCTCATGGCGCAGTTCGCGGTAGTTGTAAATTTCGCCGTTGAAGGTAATCCAGGTGTCGGAGGCGGGGTCGTGCATCGGTTGGTGGCCTGCTGCCGACAGATCAATGATGGCGAGCCGGCGGTGCCCAAAAAGGACTGCGGGGGCGGATGGGCAGACGATCTCTTCCCCTGCATCGTCGGGCCCGCGGTGGCTCATGGCTTCTGTCATGGTGTGCAGACGCTCACGAAACTGTTCCGCGCTACTGGTTGCTGTTATGATACCGGTGATGCCGCACATGGGTCAGGACTACTCTTTTCTAAGAGGAGGTACTGCGAGAACATTCGCATCGTCCAACAAACGATGACCAACTTTTTCCAGAAAACCTGGTTTGATGGTGTATAGCAAATACCCAAGCTCATCAAAGAATCGTTGACACGAAACCATGCTTGTTTTTGCACCTTGCCAGTGGTGCCAACTGTATTCAAATACAATGTAGGGAAGAAACGTTTCAATACTTTGCCTTGCCTCAGAAAGTATAGGAATTTCACTTCCTTGTGTATCTATCTTGATGAAATCAAGACGCTTGAGATCTTCTTCCTGTACAAGAGCATCCAACGTTTTTACCTCAACCTGATACTGGTTCGTTGTAGCAGTGTTTTCAGCATACAGACTGGCCTCGCCTTGATTGTGATAGCGGGTTGATGCCGAATAGATTGTCTGGATACCAGGTGTATCTGAAAGCGCACATGGAATAGGTTTAATATTTTTCAGTCGGTTCAGACGTATATTTTCTGTCAGTTTTTCCAGGACAATTGGGTGAGGTTCGATTGCCAAAATTTTCCCTTCGGCCTGTGCAGCATGTCCCATAACCAGGGTATGACAACCAATGTTAGCTCCTACATCTAAAGCCACAAATCCTGGTCTGAAAAGCCGTCTGATGATGTTTGTGATCTCTACTTCATAGTAGCCAAAGAAAAACAGATTCCATTCGATCAATGACGCTGTGTTTACTCTGATGAAAAGATGTCTGTCATAGTCTATCACGATGTCAATGTAATCCTGGTGTCTCTGGTGTGGAGGATAGATCGTATAGAGAAGTCGTCCTGCTCCTTTTGGACGGTACAGTCGCAGCATCTTTGCGACAATTCTCAAAAGGGCAAACCTGGCTCCCCTGTTCTTAGGCATAGATAGTTTATCCATATCAAGTCAACCTTCTAAAATTTTGTACTCTTATATCTATCTAATCAACGCATCATACTGATCCAGGTAGGCTTTTCCTGCCGCAGCAATCGAAAATCGCTCTTCGGCAACCTGACGACCAGCCTGCCCCATACGCTGCCGCAGAGGAGGATTTTCGAGCAAACGCTGCATCGCATCAGCCATCGCCGGCGCATCCCCCACTGGGGTAAGATAACCCGTTTCGCCCTCACGCACCGCCGTTGCTGGCCCCCCACAATCAGTACTAACCACTGGCAAACCGCTTGCCATCGCTTCCAGGATAACAATACCCAATCCCTCTTCATTGGAAGAGAGC
>DAOTUE010000048.1:0-3491 GCA_034436975.1 Chloroflexaceae bacterium | reverse complement strand
TACCTCCAACCCACTGAGTTCGCCCTGGGTATTGTTCTGGATCAGCCCAAGAAAGGCTTCGTCGTCGCTCATTTCCCTGACCCAACAGGGCAATTCGGCAAGCCCCGCCTGCTGAGCGGCTGCCAGGCGATGGTGGCCGCTGATGACCTGGTAGCCGTCCCCGAAGGGACGCACGAGCAGTGCGTGCTCCTGGGAAAACCCACGCTCACGCAGAGAGGTAGCAAGGATCTCGACCACGTCCTGGCGCAGCTGCAAGCGGGGATTATCGGGGTGCGGTGAAAGCTGCGTGATGGGGACGATACAAAACTCAGCCTCGGTCATACCCTGCCCCCCTGTAACCGCGACACGCACTGCGTCAGAGCCGACCACAGCGCAAGCTGCTCATCCGACGGATCGTCCTCCTGCGCGTCCATCTGCTCCGCCACCCGTCGAGACCACTGCTGCACCTGTCTGACGCGGAGATGGCGCACACACTCCGCAGCCATCTCTTCGTATCGTTCGGTAGCCCCTACGGGCAGCGGCAACGTCGCTAACCGCTCGGCATCCTCACGCAGCATCTCGTCGAGGGTCTGTCGCCAGTCGCCTTGCTGCGCCGCCTGCCAGATCTGGCGATGCTCCACCTGCTCCAGGAGCTGCTCGACCCCTCCACCGAGCAGGTCGCGCACCTGGGGGAAGCGGTCCAGACTGGTCGCCAGCATCTCCTCTACCTTGCCCGCCACTGACGGGTAGTGCAGCAGGAGCACCAGCAGCATCTCTTCCCACGAAACGGGCGTGGGTGTTCGGGAGGGAGGCGAAAGCTGGTACTTCCGTTCTCTCTCCCCTGTCCCCGCTCCCCTTCTACTCATATCCAGGATATGCTCGGCCCGCACGCCAATAACCCGCTCCAGGTGCGTCGCATAGATGCGCTGCTGATCGCCTGAGAGCTGCGCCAGCATCGGCACGAGCGCGGCAAGGGCCTGCTGCTGGTCGGCGGGGCGGCGCATATCTCGCCCTGCCGTGGCGCGGTCAATGAGAAAATCGAGGACAGGCACCGCGCCCGCAACCAGGTCGCGCCACTGCTCAGGGTCGGCGCGGATGAGGTCATCGGGATCGCTCCCGTCGGGTAGACGAATGACCCGCAGGGTTATCTCGCTCTCCCATCGCACCAATCCTTGAGCCGACACCCGCGGGCGTGCGTCGTCCGTGTCCATTTGTGCGGTCTGCACGCCCTTCTCCACGGCCCGCTGCCCTGCTGTGTCCGCATCGAGCGCAAACGAGATCGTGCGCGTCAGTTTCTTCAGGAGCCGCACCTGCCCGCCCGTCAGTGCGGTGCCGAGCGGCGCAATGGCGGTGCGAAAGCCGTACTGGTGCGCGGTTATCACGTCCAGGTAGCCCTCAACAATGATGGCGTGGTCGGCGGTGCGGATCGCCTCGCGGGCCTGGTCAAGCCCGTAGAGCACGCGGCCCTTGTCGAAGAGCGCGGTCTGGGGCGTGTTCAGGTACTTCGGGGTTCGGGGATCTCCTGTGCTCAGGGCCCTGCCGCCGAAGCCAACCACCTCCCCCCGCTCGTTGCGGATAGGGAAGATGAGCCGCCCGCGGAAGCGGTCGTAATAGCCGCCCTGCTCGTTTTGCACTATCAACCCCGCTGCTTCCACGTCGGCAGGTGCGTAGCCCTTCTTCTCCGTGAGGTAGAGGAGCAGGTGCCCCCAATCGCCGAGGGCATACCCGACCTGGAACGCTTCCGCGGTGCGCTCGTCAACCCCCCGCTGTGCAACGTAGTCGCGACCTGGTTGCCCTCGCGGGTGCTGCACGAGCAAGTAGCGGAAGTAACGGGCCGCCAGCGTCGTAATTTCCAGCAACTTCTCATGCTGGCGGTCGCGCTCGTGCTGCTGCTGCGTGCGGTAAGCCGCCAGGTCAACACCAGCACGAGGGGCAAGCTGCGCCAGGGCTTCTTTGAAGTCCAGCCCATCCTGGCGCATCACGTAATCAAAGACCGACCCCGATGCCCCGCAACCGAAGCAGTAGAAGCTCTGCGTGTCGGGGTAGACGGTGAACGCGGGCGTGCGCGTGTTCGGGTGGAAGGGACAGAAGCCCTGGTAGGCCCGCCCGACCTTTCGGAGCTGCACCCCGCTGGTCTCGACAATCTCGACAATGTCGAGCCGCTCTTTGATGTGGGCAATGGCAGCGGTCATATGCAGCTCATTTCTGGCCAGCAGGCGCGGCTGTGGTACAATATCCCTATTGATACATTCAGGAGGTTATGGTGATGAGTACCCAGTCTCTTGTGCCGCTGCACATTCCCGACAGGCTTTACCGTCGGTTGCAATCCTTGAGTACCACCAGACAAATCACTCCAATAGACCTGCTTGAGGTGCTTGTGACCCAGGCCGAACAGGCGGAAGACCATCTCTTGCACCGCATTGCTGCGCTGGCGACCGATCTCGAAGTTCCCGATCTGGCAGAACAACATGACCATTATCTGTATGGAACCGAGAAACAATGAAATCCCCCCTTTTCATTGATACGGGCTACCTTCTGGCTCTGGTCAATACGAGTGATACCTTTCACCAGCGTGCGCTGGCTGCAATGAACCAGGTGCAGCCGCCGTTTGTCACAACCGAAGCGGTGTTGACCGAAGTGGGCAATGCCCTGGCACGGCAGCGGTGGCGTTCCCTGGGTGTGTCGGTCATCCAGCGTCTGCAAAGCGACCCCGACCTGGAAATCGTCACGGTCACGCCCGGCGTTGTTTGAGCAGTCGGTGCAGCTCTACAGCACCCGCCCCGACAAGGAGTGGGGATTGACCGACTGCATCTCGTTTGTGGTGATGCAAGAACGGGGATTGACCGACGCGCTGACAACCGATCATCATTTCGTCCAGGCTGGATTTCATAGCGTGCTGTGAGTCATCCACTTGCTTTTCCTCGTTCCAGTCCCCACACAATCATCGTGGCCAGGGCCGCGCTCTCTTCCGTCGCATACTGGCTCAGCCAGCGAATGAGATCCTCGCCCATCAGTCCCTTCACGTCGGGCAAGAGCGGGGCCAGTGACGCGGCCAGGTCAAGCCGCGAGATCGAAGCCATTGGAGCCAGGGCCGCAACCAGGTCATCCGTGCTCCCGCAGAGCGTGGCTTGATACTCGATATAGTCGTCACAATCGCAGCACCCGTAGCGGGGAAACTCCCCGCGGGGGCTGGTGAACACCTCGAAGCCCTGAATGCTCCCGCCTTCAATAGGCGACCAGGTTTCCGTTGCCGCACCAGGCCGCGCAATCGCCAGCCCGCCACCCGACACTCGTCGGGGAGGGTGTCCCAGTCCACGCCTTCTATTTCTGGGAACCTATTCGTTCCGTTCAACTCAACGATCCTTCCTTATCGTCCTAACGGTTTCCATAGAAATAGGCGGCAAGGGAACCACCCGCTTCAGCGGGTGTGGGGAATTGCCGCCCCCTCCTTTCCACTTTAACTTGCACTATTCCACCGTCTAGTGGTATAATAGAATGTATGTACATTCAAC
>DAOTUE010000047.1:0-22802 GCA_034436975.1 Chloroflexaceae bacterium | reverse complement strand
GAGCAACACGACAGCCGACAACGCGATATATGTGGCCCGGGTTGTGAGTGGCACAGATTCCAAGAGGAGGCGGGAGGGAGTGTTGGGAAGATGCTGGCGCAGGAGCGCGGCAACGTGGGCCGCACTGGTCATACTGCGGGGAATGTGGATAGGAAGGCAGCAGGTCTGGTCAACCATATACTCCAACCACTGGCATAGCTCGCTCTTGCCGCAACCCGCTTCGCCCGTGATAAAAAACAGGCGATTGTGGGCAGCAAGCGGCCCCGACTGGATGATCTCCCGCACCTCTTCTTCGGAAATGA
The DNA here is from genome assembly GCA_034436975.1 of Chloroflexaceae bacterium. Classification (GTDB taxonomy): domain Bacteria; phylum Chloroflexota; class Chloroflexia; order Chloroflexales; family Chloroflexaceae; genus JAAUSY01. The sequence continues at coordinate 22,500 of DAOTUE010000047.1, read as the reverse complement.
ACGATCCAGCCAACGGGTGATCCTTGCAGAAGTCCACGCGGATACGACGAAAAGGACGATGCGTCTGGAGAAAAAGATCACGGGCTTTCTGGCGGCTTTCGGTTGTCAGAACCTCGCGCACACGGGCGGTGGTCCAGCAGCGGGGAGCAATCACAACGATACCTGTCCGTTCAATATGGTATAATCAAATGGAACGCCCGTCTGATGTGCGTAGTTTTGTTGAATCAGTACCAGCAGACAGAAAAACTGGAGAAACTGGATGGATATGGTTATCACTATCCCTGAACCCCTGGCCCACACATTGCGAACAATAGCAACACAACGCGGCATCTCTGCTGAAGCCATGACCTGGCAAATGCTGGTCGCGGGGCTGGCAACACTCCAGGCGGCCCCTGATGCTGCGGAAGCACCCACACAAGCCGTCGCCAATTGCCCACTCTTCCCGCCGCTACGATTTGAGGCCTGGTCGCTTCCTCCCCTTGACCCGACGGACGAACAGTTTGACTCGACGGATGAACGGATCGTTGAGTTGGGAACCCTGCACTCTGCGCCATTGTCGGACGGATTTGTTTTCACGATGCCCTCACCAATCATTGCTTCCTCTCCTGTGCCGATGCGGTCCCTTGTTCTCCCCAAAGATACCCACGATACCGGCCCATCCAATGCGGATTGACGGTCGCTGGTTACGCTGCACAGATGGGATTGAGCGTCCGGTCGTTGATGTGCATCTGGTGCTTCCCACCAGGCAACTTGCGGCCCTTCCGATGCTGGTTGACACTGGTGCCGATTTTACCATCCTGGCGTATGCAGTGGGGCAGTCGCTATCCGCATATTTGCAAACGACACCGGTCAACACGACAGCGCAGGGAATTGGTGGACAGATACCCACGCATATGCTCAACGTTCGTCTGCTCTTCACAAGCATGGGTGGTCGGCAAGTGATGCTGAATGGCCCTATCCCGACCTTCGCTACTCCTGCCAATCCCGATTTCTCTGTTCTGGGGCGTGACGTGCTGGATCGCTTTGAACTGGTGTACTCACGAACACGAGCCATTATTGCCCTGCTCATTTCTCCCGATAGCTTCACGCTCACCCCCTGACCCGCTCACCAGCACCACATCGCTGACCCGTCGTTCACCAAGCAACAGTGAATGGGCAGCATCGGCAAGGTGGGTCAACCGAATATGGCCCAGTGCATCCAGAGCCAACAACGTCTGGGCCAGGCCGCAATGGACCCGCCCGCGTGCGGTGAAACAGGCAAGAAAGGTAGCCTCTATGGTGTGCAGGCAGGCCGCGAGAGAGGTGAGGGATTGCTGTTGTTGAACCCAGGTAAGCATCGCTAGAACCAGGGCCGGTTGTGGAACAACCAACATTTCGCTGCTATCCTTCAGCCGCCGAATGACTCCCATCGCGTGGTAAAGGTGGAGCCAGAAGCCAATTTTCTCCCCCGTCCAGGCAAAGAGGGAGCAGTGCTCTCCGCGCTCCATCTGGTCGCGTAGCGCAGCGGCTGTCATTGTCAGCACATCCCCAAGCACAAGCTGACGATAGATGAGTGCGGGGGCCTGCTGTCGTTCGTCAGGGTGGTTGCGGAGGTGGTGCAACAGCAGCATTGGGAAAGAGGTAGCGGCCAGCAATGGGGTAGCGGCAAAACGGGCCTTGAAACGACTGTTTCCCTGCTGTTCAACCAGGCAAGCCACGAGCAAGAAGTTGAGTGTTTCACGCAGGGGGGCCTCGGCAAGGTCGAGTTCCGAGGGTGCAGGCCGTGCGGGGACGAAGCATGCCACGAGATCATCGTAGCTTGTGCCAGGGTGTGTGGCTATGTGGTGGTAGAGGGCGGAGAGTTCCGGGCCTCGCAAGGTAATATGGCTGATGAGTAGACGATTGAGAGCGGGTGCAGTCATTGGCATTATCCTGGTTCTTGTTTCGAGAACGATTATACCACGATTTAGAGGGTACATGGGTTTCCTGGATTTTTCTTGTGCTGTACAACTTATATGCCCTGTCCTTGTTTCACCCGTTCCTCAATCGCCCGTACCATACTTGTCGAGCCGCCAGACTGGGGAAACACTGGTTTGTTCTTCAAGAAAGGCTCAATGCCATAACTCATAGCATGCGATAGACAGGTCCAGGCTACAACAACCAGATCGGCATTCTGGGCAATGGCCTTTGCTCGTTCGTTCAACACCTTCTCAGTACAGATACGAACATCCAGCGAATTATTGCGAGCTTCAAGCAATAGTTTTACACGCTGAGCACTGGATTCACGAAGCGAAAAGATACCGATACGGTATCCATCTGGCAGTTTTTCGATGGGGTTTTCCCAATCCTGTTCAATGCTATCAGTCAACCGTTCCTGAAGCCTGGACACCAGATTCGGGACCGTTTGCATCCACTTCCCAAAGGCTAACCAGGTTTCCAAAATAACTCGATCTCGACTTGTTGGTAAGGAGACCAGGTATTCCACCCAACGTCTGTACCATTCGGTCAGAACGTTTCCTGGTAAACCATAATCAATAAGCAATTCAAAAATCTCCTGGACACTGGTTTCGAGTGCAGGAACAGGTTCCTGGAACCAACTACTCAGGTTTTGCCAGATACTGTGACATCGTTCTGGCTTGTTAGAGAGCAATGCCGATATGAGACGAAACACAAGCATACTTGTTGTTATATTCGGTGTGTGTGTTTCCAATACTCCCAGGTAGAGTGTTTCGTAGAGACTATCATATACGTCATCTGAACGAGGAAAACCACTATCCTGTAAAAAGAGATTGATCAGGTTCTGAATGGCGTTTCGTGCATAAGGTCTCGTGATGTATTCTGGATCTGTGACAAACAGCAACAACGCATCATTGAGACGAACAATCCTCTCAATTGTCCAGAACCGCTCATCCTTTGTTTGTACCAGATGGTCGAGTGCAGGGACCAGGTGGGGACTATCTGGATTGTCCTGTACAAGCTGAAACCAATCCAACCAGTTGCCAATAGTAGGGATGGTTTTGTCCTGTGGTGGAGAAACCGTAGTGTTGAGGAAATCAAGGTAGTGTGATATTCGTGGCTCTTTTTGTTGGATGGAATGTTGTTCGTCTTCTTTCAGTTCCCAATAAGTGAGCAGAGCATCTTCAGCCGTTTGTAAATCTCCGCTATGAAATGCGACCTCAACCAGAAGGGTCGCTCGCCGGGTCTGTTGCTCAATAGCTTTGACTGCATGAAGCGCGGTATCATAGTCTGAAAAGAGCAAGGCTTGTTTAACCTGTTGTTCCGGGTCGGTGAGTGGCTTGCTTATCACCTTTTCTACCGGTAGCATGGGATGGAGATTATCCAGACAGACCTGTACCTGCGGATCATCCTGTATTGAACGGAGAGATTCCAGACTGGTGTGATCTGCGTCAAGCACGGCCTGGTAAGCAAATACCTGGACAACCGATGCCTGTGAGAGACCAAACCGTCCGGTCAGGAGTAACCCCAATTTCGAGCGGTTACGTTTGAATGTTTCAAAAGCCTTGCCCCATTCACCTTCCTGTTCCAGTCCAAGCAGTTCGCTGTGATGAAACGCTGTCAACAATGCAGCACGAACCGAACGAGGTATACGCATTCTTGCCAGCAGTGCAAAATCGGTGTGGTGCCATATTTCAGACCAGCGGTGCTGTTGAGCAAGTAACTGAATAGACAAGAAGGCAAGATTGTTCGCGGTACTCAGGTGCAACCGTTGCATTTCTTGCAAGCATTGCTCGGCCTCTGTCCAGTTTGCCGCTGCCAGTGCTTCTTGAAACGCTTCTGCAAGGCCCCGGTAGCTTTGATGCTGCTCAACCTGATGGGTTGGACGAGTGGTTTCCAAATTCCCCCAGAGGGCCAGTCGTTTGAGAATAAACGAACGATCCCGTGCGTGCGACACCATGCGATAGTATCCTGCAGGATATATTGTTGCTCCTGCCTGTTGCAAATGATTGGATGTAGGATCAAAGGTTTGACGGGATGGTATGTGTCCAGTGGGGGTAAACTCGGCATAGGTTGGTATCAAAAACCGCTTTATAGCTCTCATTGTTTGATCGAGTGCGCGTTGATCTGCACCAGCAATTATCCAGGTGTCTTTCTCTTTTCCTATATAGGGCATAACTGCGGTTTCTCCCTGACTGATACGCCTGAGCAACATCCCGATGGTTGGTTCATCGATCCCAATGGTCAAGGTGTCTGACGAAAGTGTTGCACTTGAGAAGCCCCCTCCGGCTGCCTGGAAGAATTGTGTTGCAAAGGTGTATTGTTCCTGGTTATCGAAGCGTATTTGTACCATCGTCAAAAGGTCTCCCACATATGCTGTGCTTCAATATGTGCTCCTGCAACCTGGTCAGGTTCAGTGGTTAGCTCAATACTCTCTTCATTGATATTGACCCCGGAAAAGGTGAAATTCATAGACCCCCTCAAGTAGAAATGGCTGCAAATAAACCCTTTTTCATGTAGATACTCAATCTCTTTCCGTTCAACTATTGACGGTAGCCTCCTGAGAAACCTCTCCGTTTGCGGGGTATGGCGATACATAACCCGCACCTGACTGCCGCGCTCGGCCAGAATTGTCAGCACATCAACCAGTCCCAACTGGCCTTTGCTCATCTCAGGCATAATAGCTCGAAACTGTCCAAACCGATTATCTACCAGTGGCATATCGCTTATCCAGGGAGAGATCAGGTAAATACGGTCACTGGGAGCCAGAAGCTCCAGAACAATCAGTGAGCGAAGACAATCGGTTAGTTGAACTGAACTACTTCTCGATCTTGATTTAATAATTCTGTTTGGCATAGAGTCGCCTTTTTCCTCTTTCTGTGGGGTCAGGATCGGATAAGTTCTTGTATCACCAGGTCAATAAACCACTGTCGTCCACGACGTGCCATTCGTTCTACTACAGGAAAAAAGAATTGATACCCAATCTCTACCGATTGGGTCAGCATGTCCATAAATGCTCTTTTGCAGGCTTCGAGGTCGTTTTGTTCACAAACTATCTGGCAGTGAAACTGCGTGGTAAGCATCTGGTTGACTTGTTTATCCCATTCTGTGTTCCCATAGAAGACAGGGTGAGCGTCGGGTTCAAGAAGAGCCATAAGCAAAGCACGAGACGGCCGGGCCAGTTCCTGGTAAGGCACCCGTTGCTCAATACAATCGGGGCAACTATTCTGGCAGGTCAACCACAAGAGTGACTGAAACAGGTTGAAAATCTGGCTTTCGTCAACAACCGTCTCCGCTCCCCCAATACGGTGCAACACAGATTGTACCAGGGTTTCAATTTCTGGTATCTTGCGTGCAGCAACAGCCATGACGCGAAGATCAACCGCACACCCAAGACGCTGCTCTTCTGCTCTCCAATGGCGGACAAGCAGGGCTATCAACTGGTCGGTGTCTTTTCCCGAATTGGGACGCAAGAATCTCGTATTGAGGGCAACAACAAGCTCACGAGTGGCAGGAATACCATGCGCTTCCAGCGTCTTTGCCAGCAGGCGGTGGGTGGCTTGCTGCGTCGGGATGTCTGTAGTTGTTCGTATCCTCTCAAAGAGGGGGGACAGTACCTCATAAGACTGGTCTATCAGCGTAGCAACGGATCGGAGTTGGATGGCCAATTGCTCGCGGTCACAGTTCTGCACGGTGTCAAGCATTTGCAGGTCAAACTCGTGTGGACGCTGTGCAATTGCACCGGCAATTTTTGCCACGATCCCGATCCCACCAGGGGTTCTTTCTGAAATCCAGATTGTCTCACAATCTATGTCCAGGACCAGTTCATCCGGGTCAATATCTGGCACAAGGTGCGTCACAGCGGCAAATAGTGTCGCACCAAGCGAAGCAGCATAGCACTGCTGCAACCAGGTTTGCAATTCATCGGTTGGAGGATTCCAGAGCACTGGGAGATGTTCAAACAATGCATCGCGTACAACCTGGTTTTTCAGGTGGTCTATGAGCCTCTGATGGACCCGACCTGTTCCCTCATCGTTCTCTTCATCCTCTTCTGGTTTCTGGCTCTGGAAAATAACGTGGAGCGTGCGATCTGCCATCGGTAAGAGGGATGTACTCATCTCTTCAACGGCTTCGGAAAGGGTGCATTGTTTCGCTATGGCTGTTGCAACCAGCATTGAAAGCATCAGTTGCCACAACCATCCGATCTCGAAGGGTGAGAGGTTCGCACCGGTCAGACGACTGTCAAGGGAGAGGCAATGGAGAAAATACTCTGGCCCAAGATGTTGGTACAACTGATCCCAGCAAGGAAGGCTGAGCAGATAGTTCGTATCAAGCGGGTGAAAGACAAATGAGAGGGCATCCATATATGAGCTAAATCCCAAAGCCGCTGGTTGCCCCTCTTCCGTGAAGTCAAGCCTGCGGCGTACTGATTTCCCATTCTCGTAGCGAGTATCAAGTTGCACGCCCAACGCAAGGCGGGTTACTTCCACCCACGCATCGTTGGACTGGATGTATGCGTTAATGCGGCGAAAGAGACGATGCCAGAGGGAATCAGGAGCGAGGGTTGGATGAGAAGCCATCGTATCAGCATTTCCAGTACCATCGGCGTTGTTCGTTTCTATTTCAGAAGCGGTGATTTGTTGCTGGGGAGAAAAGTGCGAACGCCATATAAGATAGCCGCTACTCGTACTCCTCACCTGTTTCGGCACCAACCCCAGGGTATATGCCCGCGGACGATACAGATGGTAGGTCGTTTCATCAAACGCAACGGGTTGCGGTAGCTCATCACGTTCAATCTTGAGTTTATTGAGAGGCAATGTGCCATCGGCAAGCGATTTTTCGTCAGGGAGTTCGAGCCAGTGAGCCTCTTTCAAAAGATGACGGCGAGAAAAGCGTTTGGAAACATGCCCAGGTGCAAATTCAACCAGGGCCAGAGCGAGCGGGAGATATTCATCATCACGCATGGGCGAAGGAGGAGAAACGGTGCCTGCCCCACCTCCCTTGCTGAAAGAAGGCTTTTTCGGCGTATCGGGAATGTGTAACACAAGTTCTGGTACATTCAAAGCGGAAAAGAGATTGGAAGGGACGAAATCAGGCATAGGATTGTCTGAGATATTGTCACTCCACGGATACTTTTCCCCTTGCTCTATCCGTTGCCAGTCGCTCTCCAATTGTCGCAGGAGGGTCGGGAGCACTTCCAGCAAGAGTGGGCGCGGTTCGCCCCACAAAATGCTATCCAGAGCATGCCCATCCAATCCCAATGCTCCTTGAAGGTAGTCGGTAAACTGGGCCAGGAGTTCTCCTTGCAACACTGCTTCTATGAAGGAGCAGACATAGCGACGTGGTTCCTGGTACCCTGTTCTCTTTTTCTCGCCGCTGCTCAATAAGTCCCAGACAGCAACGTTTTGTCGTTGTTCCTTCAACATGAACGCGAGCCAGTCCATAAGCGTAAAGGCAGCCTGGATGCTGCGAACATAGGAGTTTTCAAGTGGGAGATCAATCGGACGCAAGGTTGGATGAAATAACGTTTCGGCATGCTGAAATGCCCATCGGTCGCGCCCATATGCAGATGTTACCACAACCATCCACGGACGCATCGTGCGGGTGCGCCCGGCCCGGCCTTTTCGTTGCAAAAAAGAAGCCAGACTACGGGGCGACTTGTGCTGGATAACTGCCCCCACCGCCGGATCGTTAAATCCTACTTCTAATGTACTGGTGGCAATAACGAGGATCGCATCGGGTCGTACCCCGCGATATTGCGAAGAGGTCAGGTCGAGGATGAGCGGTGTGCGGAGATCGTGTCCAATCTTTTCACACACCCACCACCATTGTCCCATTTCATTACGGATGCGTTGTTGCTGCTTATCGGGCCGTGTTCCTCGCTCCCGATACTGACTCAGAACCTTGTGGGTTTCTGCGTCCACCTCAATATGAAACCATCGGTTGATAACGTCTAGCTTGTCGGTAAAGGCAAATATCTTGTGCCCATACGCTCCGTGCGATACCGGCTCGTGCAATGGGGATGGCATCGGATCGAGGATGCGCCCCAGGAGCATCGCTGTCTGAACGGACGTTGAGAGGAGACTGCGGCCTGAAACGGGATCACCCTTGAGCACAAGATTATATTCAATGCCCTCTTCAACCAGATCTTCATCACGGGGGCAGATGTACTGGACATGGTAATGGGGAACACCTGTCAGTCGAGCAAAAAACTGTTCTGCCTGGGAAAGGGTTGCAGAAAGACCAACGATGCACAGGTTGTGGTGAGAAACAGAGCCACGTGCATATCGCCAGCGGCGTAGCAGGTAGGCTACCTGGGTTCCAGTCATTCCCTCATAGGTGTGGATTTCGTCCAGCAACATCAGGCGGGGCGGCTTTGCAACCCCGATGCCAAACAGGGAATGCTCCCTGGGGTGGCTCAGTCGGCGGTTGAGCATCTCTGTTGTGGTAAAGAGTATATCCGGGGGGTGTGCAACCATATGCTCGCGGGTCAGGACAACATGCTTGCCGCTTACCTCTGTACCGCACGCCTGGCAACGCAAACGGGCATAGCCACCATAGATGCTCTTCTGATTCTCTCTTCCTTCCTGCGCTATATCTTCCTTCGACCAGACCAGACTACCCTGGTGACATGCTGGATTGGGACAGGGAAGATAGGGGCAGATCCATCCGTCTCTGTTCTCTGTCTGTTTCCAGGACTGATACCACTCCGGGTGTTCAAGAAATATCTTTGCCGATAGCGGTGTATCGGCATAGTATGTCCCAAGCGTGATGGGTCGCTTGTCCTGTTGCTCCAACAACTGGTCCAGTTTTCGTGTCTCGGCATATGCCTCGGCAACCTGATCTTTTAGCAATTCGATGCGTGGATAGATGGCCAGGGCTTTTGTTGTGCAGGCGGGAGTCAGGGTAGCGGCTATCTCTGCCAACGCAGGGATGTAAAATGCTTTCGTTTTTCCTGCTCCTGTACCGGCACCAATAACCAGGGCCCGATCCCCACGCTCATTGAGATTGTGGAACTGTTGCAAGATAGCTTCTTGTTGAAACTGGGCAAGATTGAGCGCGGTTCCATCAGTCAAGTGCAGCAATTTATGGATGGCCTGACGATGTCGCTCACTGATGCCAGCATCTTGTATTGCATTGAGCAATGTTTCGGCTGAAATATCCCGACGCGGGTATCGCCGACGCTGTAACTGAATACGCATATCGCTGACCAGGCGACTGGCAGTTTGCCAATCCTGCGGAGAAAACCGCTGGCGCAGTAGGTATAGTAACCGTACTGTTTCGGCAAACCGGCTTCGGTACAACCCCTTGCTCTCAAAGATGAGTTTTCGTTCCAGCAGGTTTTTGAGAATATCATCGGGGGTGATGCCTGCCTGTTGTGCTTCATCCCAGAGCGGTTTTGTGTCGGGGGGAAGGGTTTCCAACATCCGCGGCAATTCAGCTTTCAGGTTGCTTTGTACGCGGATAAATCCCCAGTGAAGCAAGCGAGCCTCTTCTCCTTCAATAGCTGTCAGCACCTCGTTGCTCAGGAGATCAAGCTGTTTCTGCTGAAAAACATTGGGATTCATGGTCATAGATCAATCCCCTTTGTTGCGGCGAAATGAAATGGTAAACGTGCTGGCATGGTCTCCCTGCCGGCACCAGTCCAGGATGTCGTTGGAGAGATCATTCAGCGTAGCCGTCCCGTGTTGTACCTTCTGCAAAAATTCGTGTATTGCCGGTGAGAGTCCTTCCAGTGTTGCCAGTCGTCTTTCGAGTTGTTGATGTGTTGTGTCAAACTCGGTAAGTTCTGCATAGGACGAAGGCAATGTTTTTGCCAATGTTCTGAGTCGGGTCAGGAGACTGTTGATTGCTTCTTCCTGTCTGGCTATTTCTGGCAATGCCCGTATCAGGGTGAGCGTTTCTGCAAGCGGCTTGATCTGGTCATTGGCATATGATTTCCACTGTGCCTCTATATCCTGCATCATTTTCTTTATGGCTTTTTCCGTTTTCGATAGTGCTGGCACCTGACGACGGTTATTTGCAAAATTGTTTCGGGATGTTTCTATCTCCTGCACAAGGGTGGTAGCCTGCTGTTGGATATACTCGACATTCTCCGGGGGAATGCGTGAGCAAATGGCCTGATACCGTATTCTGAAGTCGTGAATGGTGGATTTGAGTTTGTTCAATGTATCAAGTGTTGCCTGGATGTTTTTTACTTCATTTTGTTGCTGCTCCAACCGCCCGGACTCTTCGAGTTGCTGGCATATCGTTCTGGATAACGTGACAATCATGCGGACTCCTCTTTACGTTCCTCAAATCGGTTTTCCCCTATCTCGTGAACTTCACGGATAACCTGGTCATAGGTCCGCTGCACTTCCTGGCGTAGCGGGTCAATTTCAGCATCGGCTTGCCGAAGGTTTGCAATACGTCCATCAAGATGTTTCTGGTGCCCCTCAAATTCTTTCATAAACTCGTTGAAATATGCAATGAAATCTTGTATTGTCTTCATCGGATCGGCAAGACCAGACAGACGAAGAAGCGTTTCTTCACGATTGGTTTCTTTTAGAAGAGCCTGGAGGTAGGATATGCTCTTGTCCAGTTTACTAACCTGTGCCGGTGCCTCTATGGCAAACTTGTAGCTCCTATGGTGGTCCCGAAAGGCAACGAGAAGATCCTGGACTGCCTGTTGCACCTCTTCTGGTGCGAAGCCCCCTATATATTGCGATAACATATCAATCTGCTGCTGGATATGCTGCTGTTCTTCCTGGAATATCGGCTCAAGGTAGTCGAGAAGATCCCGATATACCCCTATTGCAGATCCCCAGACCTGCTCTTTCACGTCGCCCTCAATTTCGAGGGGGGGAAATACCCAGTCCTGACGCTTGAGAGATGCGATAGTATCAAGGGCCGTTGCCGTGTTAATGAACAGGACCTTTGTACTGCCTCCCTGTGGGCAATTGAGCGTTTGCAGAAAGTTGCGGCGACATTCATTGACGGCTTCACCCTTCAGTCGTTTCAGAACTTTGGGCCAGGTCTGGGCATGCGTTTTGCTTACTTGCTCTGCCATGTTTTTCCATTGCTGATCAGTGATGTCTCCTGCCGCTGCATTCCTGATCAGGGTCTGTAAGAGTGCCTCTGGTGTATGGCTCGAAATACGGAGATTTCCGCGGAGCCATTCAATGAGCAGGCAATCATAGATCAGCAAATCCCGTAGTGGCGGAGATACCTTCACCCCATCGGGTGGTTGTTGGATAAAAGCAACAATACGAGGTTCTTCCTGGAGTAGCCAGGTACCGAGGTTCGCCAGATGTCCTCCAATCGTTTCTCGGTCAAGTTGGAGTACCGGTTCGTTCAGGTCGGCCAGTGCTTGCAAAACCAGATACAAGGTGGACGAGCGAGGAAAGAGAAGAATATCTTTCTCTTTCTTCTGTACTTTCCCAGTCTGTCCCTCTATTTCAATCTGTCTCCCGCTAAAGCGACCTTGAATATGGGCGTTGCTGATACCGTGAGATTCCCAGTCAATGGCAGAAGAAAGGTACTTGAAGAGAAAATCCCGGAGATCTTCATAGTTTTGAAGTTTGCCTCCATCGTGCCAGGTACTGAGTTCATCGGTATACTTTGATGTCTGTGGTTTTTCTGGTTCTCCCCTGGGTTCGGGCGTTATTTCTTTTTGTGCTGGTTGTTGTGCTGGTGTGATGTCCTCTGGTGAACGGGAAGAACCAGGAAATAGCGATTGTTCCGATGTTGACGGAGAAACGGCCGAAGCCGTCCCGGTTGCTGGTTGTTCCAGAATTTCTCCTTCAATGAACGCGATCCCGAACGCTTTGAAGATTGCTTCGGGGATACTCCCTACCTGTCGCCTGGTGTCTTGTCTGGTTGCATCTACGGTTCTATTCCCCCAGAACAAAACCAGAGACTCAATCCGTCTGGCATCGGCTCCCCCTTGCCGCTCTATTGTTGTCCGTTGCAGCGGCTTACGCAACGAAGGGGACGAAAACTCACTGCCCATCTCGCCAGCAGGGGGGGGAAATGTTCCCATAGCAACGGTATGTGCGTGACTTTGCATCACATAGAGCAGGACACTGTTAATCAATGAGCGCGGGGTGCGCGATGTCCTGTCGGTATCAATGCGCTGATACATCGTCCAGATTGCCTGTGCGTTGAATGGGTATAGCCCGGCCTGACCCATGCGGTGTTCCCCCTCGTCTGTCTCTTCCGTCAGGGAAACAGAGCCGAATGCAGCATGACAAATAGGCTTGTGATGGCAATTCGTACAGAGGTTGGGCAACGCTTCTGACCGTCCGCCACCCTTCAACCAGTCCTCAAGGTCTGTCTGCGAAACACGCATTGCATTGAGGTATCGGGCTACCAGATCGGCGGTCATTGCCATATCTTGTAACAGGTCAGACTCTTCTCGTTGGGTGGTGCTTTTTGCAGGAGCATTCAGGCTCAGGTGATAGCCGATACGCTCTCGCATATTGTCGGGAAATCGTTCGTGATAGTAGCCATCCGTAATACCGATGACCGATACGAGGCGGCAAAATTTGCGGTTGTGCTCACCCGTGTGCTGGGTTGCCAGCACATCAACCAGACCACTATCTATGCCGGTAAAAGCGGTAATGTCTTCGACGAAGAGAGCAAGATTATACCCTTGCTGGCGCAGCGAACAGCGCAGATCACCAAATATCTGTACGAGATTTCCCTCGGATAGTGCGGTAGTGTGCCCGATAGCGTAATCCAACAGCCGGTTGAGATAGCTGGCCAGTTCCGCACAAAATTCTGGTCGCTGATTGAGGTTTTCTGCGAGATACTGGGTTTCGCTATATCCCCCTTCGTTCTTGATCTTCCGGAGGGTTTCGGCTTTTATCTCAAAGTCCGATGCGTGAAACCCTGGCAATTCATCACGGCTAGATCGGGTGGTGCTGCCAGTGGACAAGAAACGGACCAACCGATCCACTGGCCCGCCCGAACGCTTCAATTCCTCGCGTACCACCGGGTCGAGGAGAAACCGTTCAATACGCGAAGATATAGTTTTTCTGGGGCGGTGTTCGTCATCGAGCGAAACTTCATACGTCGCCACGCGGAGATGGTCGAGGATGTTATCGGCCAGTGCCTTTTCAGAGAGGGTGTCTGTTGCCTTTTCCAGACGAACCTGGTGATCGCGCATCTGTTCATCATCAAAAACCCCGGAGGTGATGATTTGTTGCAGTGTTCCCCTCAAGCTGTTGTGAGCACGTTCGATGAGTAGTACACGCTCGCTGCTCCCCCCATCTCTCATTTCGGCTTCGTAGCGTTCTTTCAGCCAGCGGATAAGGTGCGATTTGCCGGTGCCGGGGATGCCCTGCACCACAACGAAGGCATGCTGGTTGGTGCGGGCACACGTGAGTAGTTCCTCCAACAGCGATGTTTCGCTCGTATTGCTGATATGATGGGGTGATTTCAGGTAGGAAATGTGGCGAAACGGGGTATGGGTGGCGAGAAAGGTGGCGCGATCAACCGAGACCGCTTCTCGGTTGATAACCTCTCCAATGCGTTCTTCCTGCCAACATTGAACGCATTCAAATGGTGTGTGTGGCATTACATATCTCTCCGTTGGATATGTGAAACGGTTTGAACCGACTGGCCCATCGCGGGGAAAAGCTGCCAGAGTTGCTCAGCATCGGCGTGACGGACAAGCGCAATCTGCCCACGGGTATCAAGCACTCGTAGAGCGGTCGAGAGCATCAAACTGAGCGTATTTCCTTGTTGTTCGTCCCCCCGGCTGGCCTGCCAGCAATAGTTAAAGAGGGCACCACCATCTAACTCTGGACACGCTGCTGAGAGGTGTTTGGCAAAGGTTCCAAATGGGATAATTTGCTTCCCATCGGGCAGCAAGTCACAAAGAATTGGTGCTATTCTTTCGGTGGCATCGGGTATGAGTATATCAAAGGTTCGTATCTTCATCACCCTCCCCCATCCCAGAAATGCTGCCCAGGTGCGCCACCCATTCAATTTGGTCGTGTTAAAGTGGCGTTCTTCGCTGTCGGGGTAAACCCGTTTGTTGAAATTTACCTCGAAATCCTTTCGTTCAAATCCGAACACTTGCTCCTGCTGCACCGCATACCAGGCCGTATAGATATTCAATAAATAGTTATTCTCCTGATCACCAGTGATACCGGTTAAGACCCGCTGCATATGGTGTCGAAAGCCCTGCATTGATGCTATCTGATCCGCATCAACCGTCAGACTGATAACTCCCTGACTATTCTCTTCGAGCAAGTTGCAATGACGTGCGGCATTGAATACATCCCTGGATGTATTCTGGTTTTTATTCAGGCTCACAGGTTGGAGCCAGTTAAACACGTCTTTCTCCTTTGGTTCGTGCAGGCGCGAGACCAGCAGAATCATCGTATGGAGACGGTGGGGAGTAATGGTCGCATTGTTCAAAATTTCAAAAGCCATCGCATCCTCTAAAAGTATTCTTCTTCTTCAATGCTACGCAGAAGGGTTGAGAGTGAAGACATACTCTCGGACAGTCCATTGACCCGATCCTTAAAGTATCCCTGTTCGCTGGCCAGGTAGAGCACTGGGGAAATGATATGTACTCTGGGGATGCTTGCGCCCAGTTGCTGCTGAAGCCTACAGTAGAGACGATCTGCTTGAGCATTGTCCAATGGATAGACAACGATTGTCGGGAGAGCAAACAGGGGCAGGATAGGGGAGGACACAATCCAGGTATCGGGCAGCAGCAGATGTGGGATTGTTGCGTGTTTCTCTGCCAGTTTTGCAATAAGGCCCGATACCCAGATGGTCTCTGCCATCAGGACATGGGGAATAATATATTGTTGGAAACCGGCCCCCAACAGAGCAACAAGCAGCAGATGCAGTTGTTCCAACGAGCGTGCGTCTTTCTTTCCATCTGACTGTGCATCCGCTCTGGCCCACCCATCCCACTGCACGTGCAATGTTTGATGCTTGCCGATTCGTCGTTGTATTTCGCTGTTGAGTTCGTAGAATACCGGCGTTTCCACTCGTTTCAGGTCAGCAACGAGGATCTCCGGATTGGTGTAGGGGGGATACCCTTGCTGGCGACAAAATGGACATCCTCCGCAGGCGAGAGCTGTTTCAGAATAGTTCCGGGCAAAGGTATGGGCAAGACATTGAGATGATTTCCCGCTGGCATACGTTTTGATCGTCTCGTACAGACCCGTGATTGATGCCTGTATATCCTGTTTTTCTGCTTCGATAGTATGACCTGTCGCATCTAAAAATTGCAAATCCTCTTCAAGGTGTGATGCCAGAAGTTCTATTTCCAGTCGTATTGTGTCTTCTTCCTCTTCTGAGTCTGTATCGGTATGCTGAAGGTGGGTTTCACTGCGAGGGTCTTTGAGGGCAAGTAATCCGGCCCGCTGCATCAGCAAGATTGTGTGCCAGTTCCAATCTCGGTTGTGTTCTCCTTGTTTCATCTCAGGTTTGTTACGGGGAGGAGCATCTATATCAACCAGCAAAACATCGCCCCTGTCGGGACATGTTTTTGCCTGCTGGCGCATCCCTTGCCAGCGTTCGAGTGCTTTCTCTGGTGTGATACGGGATCTGGATTGTGTTGTGAACGCTGTTTTTATATCGTTTTGTGCCATCATACACATCAAACTGATTGCGCTGCACCCATCACGCCCGGCTCGCCCCACTTCCTGATAGTAACGGTCGGTGTTTTCTGGTAGACAGGTATGAACGATTGTGCGTATATCTCGTTTGTCTACCCCAAGCCCGAACGCAGAAGTTGCTACCATAATATCAAGTTGGTTCTGGCTCCAGGCACTCATCAGGCGGCGGCGTTCGTTGGCATCGGTCTTGCCAGTAAACGTTGCGACACGCTCGAAGCCATCGTGTCGAAGCATCCTTTCCCATTGCATTGCGTCATCGGGGCGTGTGGTATAGAGGATCAGGGGACGTGGCAGGTAACGCAAGGCTTCACACACCCGTTTTTCTCGCTCCTCCAAAGTGGGTGATACATTGAACCAGTAGGAGAGTTCCGTGCGAAGCTGATTGGATTGAATGCTTGAGAAGTGCCCCTTTTCGGAGAAAAGCTTTTGCAGGAGATCTTCACACTGGGAAGAGGTTGTGGCAGAGAGGAGAAGGGTGCGAAGGTTCCCATTCGATGCTTCCAACAATTTCTTGCGATAGGTTGCAAGTAACTGGAACTCAACGCGGAAGGTTGCGCCCCAGGTTTCAATCAGGTGTGCCTCATCAATGACCAGGCGAGTCAGTGTCCCCGCTGCGGCAGCGTCCAGGCACAGTTGGTAGAGTTCTGAATGCAACAATGCTTCTGGTGCAAGATAGAGCACCGGGAGTGTCCCATTTCGTAACCCCTGGCGAATAGTGATGCGTTTTTCCTCACTGGTATCACTGGTCTGGCTTTGCGGGGTAAATTCCTCGTTGATCGTTTGCTGGAAGAACTGTCTGGATTGCCTTTCTTGATCCATTGCCAGCGAGACTGTGGGAACAATTACCAGTGTTGAGCCTCCCCGAATTCGTCCCCCACGTGATTCTGTCCACGCAGGGAGCAGCAGGCAGAGGCTTTTCCCTCCACCGGTGGGAAGGTTGACCAGTAGGGTTGATCCAGGCGAAGCAAGAAGAAATGCATGCACAGATGCTTTCTGTGCTTCAGATTGGTAGGTATGCCAACCGGTCATCGCATAGAGTATCCCGTCGCCCGCCGCCGGCGTGGTGTGTCTGCGTTCTTCCAATACATCTATTGCACTGGTACCAGCAAGCCAGGTGGGGGACCAGGGGTCCGCATCCAGTTCGACAGTCCCATCAGAGCATTCCTGGCTTATGCGTAGCCCAAAATTGCCTTTGCTTTGCTGGAATTTGTGCCAGAGCGATTGAGGAAGAACCAATCGCTGGTTACAGGTACGAATTGCTTGCCTGAGCAAAACGGCGACATCGGATGTGCCAGCACGTTGGTCTATGAAATCTTGTAAGGCAAGACTAAGGCGAATGGGGATGTGGCTACGAGCCAGTTCCACTCCACGCAAAGCCGGTTGGTTTTTTCGGGCCATCACCTGAAAACCAGCATGATCTGGCTCTTTGCTCAGAAGCAACGTTTGGAGGTGTTCAAGCAGTTCAGTCATTGGCTAGAGTCCCTTGTAATTCCCAGTAGCAGACCGATTCTAGTTTAATGATAGGGTGGCGAATGCCTTCGACCAGTTTTGCTGAGATGCCTTCATACTCAGCGATTTCATCCATATCGAACTGTTCGCCCGTCTCGCGCATAAACCAGCGTCGAGCTGCCCGCCAACCGGATGCATGGTGAGCAAATTCCTGCCGGGCCTCTTCTGCAAGTTCGTCGGTAAAACCGTATTCTTCGTGGATATGGGCTTCGGCTATGTGCAGAATGTGGGCAATCAGGGTGTGCCACAAGGGTTGTGGGTAGCGGGCCTTAAATGTGTGTATCTGGGGAGCAGGGGGATCGCGCTTTCCGAGGTGAATATCAATTCCTTTTTGGAAATCCCTTTTGATGTATTGACTGATTGGATCGGATTTTTTTATTACCTGACCATCTATGGACAGCAATACCCGGTACGTGGTTGCCACGAGAAACCCCTGTGCGCGAAATAGATGAGATGGATCGTATCCAGCGGCATAGAGTGGTCTGGGATCGAGGCGCAACCGATAGAGCAACTCGAAACCCCGCCAGTTTTGCTCACGTTCAGGAATCGAACGGCGAATGGCGCAGCATCGCCCTCGATCCGCCTCCATTGCATTGGCAATGATGGCATCGGTCCACGGGTCGTCGGAGGGGGCAAAGAATACCAGATCTTCGCGTTGCACTGCTTTGTCACGGTTGAATGTGCCCGTGATAACGGGATTGTTGGGATTGCGAGAACGGTGCAATGCTTCTTCCATATTGGGAGGCAAAAACTTTGCGTTGGCCATGCTCCTCAAATTGAATTCCCTGGGATAAAACTGGACCGTATCTTTTTCTTTGTGGTAGTTGCAGGTCAACCCTGCAAGTTTTGCCCACGGGAGAAAGATATTGCGAAGGCATGAACCGTCGCGGTATTGCTCGCTCATTGTTTGAAACTGCTGACGAAGACGATGGTTGATCGCCCCTTCTTCAAAGTACCGCTCTTCCTCGACAGCCTCATGCAGGAGGGTTGCCCTCGTGATCATATCCGGGAGGATGCGGGCAAGCCCATGTCTGGTGCTCTGTGTCAGGGCTTGTGCCAGTTCGTTCTGAATACCCTCAAGGGCAATTTCCATTCCACTCATTGATCTGGTGAAAAGATGAAAGGCTTCATCCCAGATACGGAAGAGATCCTGTTCCAGTGTGCCCCGGCCAAAAAGCACGATGGATGAAACCACGCCACTCCGTCCCAGTCTGTCCACCCGACCAATACGCTGCTCGATTTGTGCTGGTGTCCAGGGAAGGTCGAGATGGATAATCCCGTCGGCAATCTGAAAATTGCGTCCCTCGCCGCCAAGTTCGTCGCATAGCAAAATATGGCAGCTATCATCTGATTGAAACCGATCCACTGCTTGCTGGAGCTCGTCCTGGTCCATTTCTGCGTGAAACTGAGCAACGGCAGAACGAGGGTAGAACCGTTCCAGCAGGGATAGCAGTGCTGAGAGGGTTTCCACCCAGTGCGAAAAAACGACTACTTTGACATCGGGGTTTTCTTCAATCATCTGGTGAAAAACAGTAAAGGCTTGCACCAGGCGATGGGACGGTGCTTGTTGCAAACATTCTCGCAAGGAGATGTCTGCGAGGTTTTGCTCAGTTTGTTCAAGCCAACGTCTGGTATGCCACAGGGATCTGCTCAGTGCATCGTTCTCGCCACTGAGCACAGGCAATGCTTGAACCAGTTCTGCTACCCGTTTTGTCTCTTGCCGGGGATCTGATGGGGTGGAAAGTTCCGCAAGAGATGAGGTCAAGTTTATCGGGATGCTATCCGTCACCTGCCTTTTACGCAACGCAAGGATGAAGAGTAGTGCGTGGGGACTGCTCGCCGAAGCATGCAGAAGAATGCGGCAGTATTCCAGGTGGGGCGGTTCGTGTGGTGCAGCATCGAGAAAGAAATCAATATACCCATACAGTTCGTCCAACGCGGCTAACTCATCTTCGTCTGGATGGTAGCTCCAGGTGGTATCACGTTCACGCACTGGCAGGGAGATATTGAGACTGGCCCGACGGTTGCGAATGATGCGCCCTTCAATGCGGTAGTTCTCACTGACATAGGCGATAACCTCTTTTGCCTTTTCTAATGCCAGTATGGGAGCATCGGCGTGTTGTTTTACCTCGTCTACCAGTTGTTTTAGAATGTAGTCCTGCCCCAGTTCGTTGATCAGGCGGTCAATTTCTTCCTGAAACTCTTCTCCATCAAAGAAGGCTTCTGTCAGGTTGGGTTTGAGATACACGATAGCCTGGCGTACTTTGCCCTGTGCTGCAAGAATGCGTTCAAATGAGGGGTGATCCATTGGTTTGTACCGCTCCGGATCGAGAAGTTGGAGTAGAGCCAGATAGTCGCTGGCCTGTCGCTGAATGGGCGTGGCTGTGAGAATGAGTACCCGTTCTGCTTCTCTGCTCAACTGTTGGATACGCTGTGAGAGACCAGCATCTTTTCGCAACCGATGGGCTTCATCGGTTATCAGCAATCCCCAGGATCGTGTGCTGGCCCATTCCCAATAGGTATCGTGGGTTGCCAGATCTTCGGCACTCATGATGACACCGGGACTGGCGGCGGGGACTTTTGCGCCCGGACGGGCAATGACAAACGTCAACCAGAATTTATCGTTCAGTTCGTTGTACCATTGTTGCACCAGCGAAGCCGGCACGATGATCAGCGTTTTCATACCCGGTTGGCGTCTTCTCAGGCTCTTGAGAATGACACAGGCTTCTATCGTTTTTCCCAGTCCAACCTCGTCGGCAAGCAAATAGCGACATCTGGTGCTGCTCAATGCCCTGGTGATCACTTCTGCCTGGTGCGGGAGAAGCATAACCCGCGAGCCAATCAGATCCTCAATTCCAAACGAGGCATTGTGCAGTTCGCTGTAATCCTCAATGAACTGATCGCGGTAGGATTTCCAGATGGGGTTGTGAAACTCGTAGTGGCGAAGTTGATTGGCAGGGGTGGGGTCTTGCCGGACAGACGAAACGGCTATGTCTGACTCGCTGACACGCTTTGTCTGCCCATCAATCTGTGCGTAGTATGAACAAAGCATATCAGGGGGAAATGCATTGTCGCAGGCAATCAGAATAGTTCCCCGATGGCCTGACGGAATGTGAGTAAATCGGGTGTCGGGGAGAATATGGCAGCGTTCCAATCCGTCGAGCGAACATTCGATGTGCTCAACGTGCGGCTCCTGGTTAGTCGTATGGGTTTGCAGGGAGACTTCCGCGGTCAGTGCAATATCGTCAATACTGACAATTTGCCCGATGCGAAAATCACGAAATTCGCTGTCTTCACGTCCGATTTCTTCTGGAGCGGGAATACGAACATACATGCCTGGGATGAAAGCACGCGCTAATTTCATTGGTACAACGTTGTCCTTTGCTTTGGGTTCTCATTTTGAGAACATGAAAAAAACCCACTCTCGCGAGTGGGGGTGTTACAACGGAATGTGGGCAAGGATGATGGGTTATCATAGCAACATTGGCATAATTACTTCACCAGCACAGGGTACAGACGCATATTGCTGAAGAGGTTGTTGAGATATGCTACAATACTTCAGCAGCAAGGCGATTCAGATATAAACTGTAGGAACATCCCCATCCTTACGCTTTCCAGGCCTGGATGGGCTTTTCTCTTTCATACTATTAGCCTTAAGTATACCACAGGGCAATCGCATCTAATTCTACATGGTACATTGCTGTTTGATACAAAAAGCACTTGTGGAATTACCATACAAAACGATATGCTATGTTTTCAGAACATTACGCAGATTCACTTTGTCCGATATTTTCTTCATACAGTACACTTGTTTGCAAAACTGAAAATCCAACCATAGGGGCTATTTGGCTCCGTAGAGACATGAAATCTTTCTAAATTTAGATGCGATTTCCCTGTCTGAACACCACCCCTATAGCCAACAGAAAAGCAAGAGTGATACCAGAACCAATAGAACCAATCACGGTTCCTGAAAAAGATACAATCCAGAAATGGACCGTTACAACAAATGGAACGATACTATATGAAGTATCTTTATTTAACCTGCTATACCGATAGGAATGAAAGATGCTCAAAAAGCAAAAAAGAACGAAAGGAAAAGTCGCTAACCAACCATGAGAAGCGAGAACAGTCAGAAAAGAATTATGTGCTCCCCCCTCTATATGTCGCCCCTCGGTATGATAAAAGTGCTGCTCCTGGTATTCATCTGTATACCCTACTAGATTTGCATTCTCCAGTATACGTTGCCATATTTCGGTTCTACCGGAAAGGAGATTATCCTCTTCGAGTTTTTCTTCAAATTTACGTTGCATACTTTCAGTTATCCAACTCCAATCAATTGGTAATAAAAGGATGACAACACCCAGAAGAAAAGTGGTAGATATTATTTTTATTCTTTCTTTAGTCGTAGCTGTAGTTAAAAAAGTAAGTCCAATATTCACAACTGACGCGAGAAGTGCAGTTCGAGTTCTGGACAATAGGACTGCTACAATAGCTACAAGAAAGATGGGGATCAGGACAAACAGGCGAAACTTGTATCTAAGACCTCTTTTCTTCATTGAGTAATAGATCATGATGATTATTCCCAGAGCACACATCCCTGCTATTGTACCAACAGTAGTAGGGCCTGCTATTATCCTTCCACCTGATCTGAATGCCAGAAAATCAGGCTCATCACGAAACAAAAGAATTATGTAGGGGATATTACCGATGAACAATGCTGCTGCAATAAGTCTATTTGCGTTTTCCTGAAAAAAATCGGGTAGAATAATAAAAAAGATAAGCGGCACTCCTATTAAAAACCACAATCCATCTATAAAATAACTTGCATCAACCTTGATAAAAGCTGTTATCAAAACTGTAAAAGCAAAAAAAACCCAGAACCGTACGGTCAATATGGTTTTTATCGGTATTTGGATACTCTGATTTTGCATAAATCTTAAAGCAAGGAGGAGCCCCAGGGGGATAAGGACAAGGATATAACGTAATTTCAGGGCATAGGGGAAATAATCCTTGTTAGCCCATTGCAAATTTGCGCCTCCAAAGATAAAGGAAAGCAGGATTAGTGAAATTACCAATAACAAACGGTTTTTCATATGTTTTCAAGGTAGGTGTCTTGCAATTGTTGCACACTGGTCTGGATATTAAAAACGCTCTTTGTCACTGCCGAGAAAGCCTGGGATCTGGTAATTCTCGCGGGATCTTTGTGGGTATTCTTGTAAATGTCCACTATGGCCCTTGCCCATACTTCCGCAGACTGCCTCAGCGACAACCGATGCACCAGCGGTTTGACAACATCGGCTTCTTCTGGCACCACATCCGAAAAGACACAGGGAAGCCCTGCGGCCTGCGCTTCGATGAGCACCAATCCCAACCCTTCATACCACGATGGCAGGACAAAAATATCCATTGCACCCATCATCAAACGCGGCAC
>DAOTUE010000046.1:0-6779 GCA_034436975.1 Chloroflexaceae bacterium | reverse complement strand
TATATCGAGCAGTGTTCCGGGGGCGGTGTCGCTGGTGGTGGGAGCATGCAGTATGAGCGGGCCCGCCAGCGGAATATACTCCGGCATTCGTTCCAGCAGATGGGCGCGGAGCAGGGCGACATCGTCGTTGCCATACAGGGATGCTCCCGGAACGTGGCGGCGCAGAACGGTCAGCATGGCCGGGCGCAACTCCTCAAGCCGTTTGCTATCACCAAAGAGCCGGGTACTCAATGTGCGCTCCATTGTCAGGTGCTCAAGCGTGGCGAGGGCATCAAGCAGGTGCAGGAGATCGCGGTTTTTCTGCGGGTCATCAAGGTCGAGAGGAGCAACCGAACGGTGTGCCGCGAGTTGCCCGCGTAGCCATTCCAAAAATATCGTATGCCACTCCCCACGCGGCATCTGCTCGCTGAGTATAGCCCACAACCGTTGTTCGCGCTCGTGGCGGGGGGTGCGCTGTAGCAGAAGGTAGAGAGCGTTGGCCTGCTCTGGTACCAGGTCCACCCCCTCAAGCCAGTTTCCGTCCTCCCATTTGCGCCAGCGTAGCGTTATCACTCCCTCGTGGGCCAGGGTTTGTAGGGCTGCGTTCACCTCCTGGCGCGGGGTTGCATCGTGAGGCGAAAAGTAGTCCGGATAGTCTTTGTCGATCAGGCGAACCCGCCGAACCTGCTGTCGCCCCGGCTGCTCATGCTGGTCAAGCAGCGTATGCAGTATCGCACGGGCTATGTGGGGGAGCGGAGTCCTGTCACCTATCACCTATCACCTCCCCCATTCTGCCGATTAAAATCGGTCAGGCGGGCTGCATAGTTGCGATAGGGTTCAATAATAACCTCCTGTCTGGCCACGGTGAGGACCAGACTGGTGCAAACATAGGGAACCAGATATTCACACCGTTCCAGGGGGGTCGCCGTAATGATCTGTAGCCCGAAGTTCTGGAGCAACTGGAGTGTTGCACCAATGCGGTCCTGGTCCATCTTCGAGAAGGCTTCATCGAAGGCAACCAGACGGATCGTCGGACGACTGTGGGCCTCGTTGATATGGTAGAGCTGAGCAAACGAAGCGGCAATAGTAACGTAGAAAGGGGTCTGCGTTTCGCCCCCGGATGTGTGCCCCATAAGGCGGCTCAACCGCGACTTTTGCCCATCGGCATGGATGACTTCAATATCATAGTCAAGGTAGCGGCGATAGTCAATCATCCGTTGCTGCTCGCGGCGTTCTGCATCGGTGTGGGGTTCCCGTGTGAGCAATTCGTAGAACCGATCAAACGTTGCCCGATGCTTCGCATAAAAATCGCTGTCGTAGAGCGAACCAGAACCAATTGCCTGGGCTTCGGTGATGATGTCATAGTATTCACGCACCTCATCGGCGGGCGAAGCGCGAAAGCGGTAGCGTTCACCGTGGAACGTGATATTTCTCAACGCATCGTTGATGCGGTCAAGCTCCTCTGTGGCATGCAAGATATGCTCACGGAGCCGATGCAACACATGCTCGCGGAGTTGTTCTTCGGCGGCTCGCTGGGCTTCCGCTATCTGCGTGGTATAACGGGGGAGTTCTGTTTCTTCAAGCCGCTGTTGTTCTTCTGCATATCGCTGCTCGTTGGGACTGCCGGCAACTGCGCCAAACTGGTAGGTAATGTTGTATCTGGTAGCGGCTTCTGTCAATCGCTGGATGGTGGTGTTGGCCTGAGTTCCAAAGCGGTTGCGCGTGCTTTCTGCGTTGCGGATGGCTTCGGGAAGGTCTGGCTGTGGCTGGTGTTCGGCAAGCAACCGTTCAGCGTCGTCGCTGGCGTGGAGCAATTGCAATCGCGTTTCATTGCGTTTCGCCTCACATTCAGTCTGTTGCTGGGCCGCAGTGCGGACCTGTTCCAGGAGCGTTTGTTGCTGGTTTTGTAGCCTGACAATCTGTTCGTAGAGGGTTCGTTCATTCGTCTCCTCTTTCCTGGCTATTTCCTCAAGTCGCTTTACTTCGCGCTCAAGTTCGGCAACACCGCTCATATCCAGCGCGGCAAGGTCGGCTTCCCATCCGGCTATCGCTTCGCGCAGCGGCGTATCGTCCAGGGGGACATCGAGACGCTGGCGCAGGTTGGAGAAGGCACGCCCACGGTTGAGCAAATCAAACAGCGTTTTTGTCTCGTGCAGTCTGTGGCGCGTTGTCTCCAATTGTTCGCCAATCTCGCGCAATTCGTTTTGACAGGACTCAATTTGCGATTGTATGGCTCGCTCACCAATGAAGCGTGGTTGATAGGCGTGGGGGGGGAGGGCCAGAGCAGTCCACTCGCTGTAGCATACCACATCAGGAGTGATGGCGCGAGCGTGTTGGCGCAGGGTATCCACCGTCTCACAGCACATCACGTCTCCCAGCACGGTATTGATATAGCCCTCAAGCAAGCCCTGCAATTCGTGGCTCTTGTAGGTTATCTGCTGGGCAAGCGAGCCGGGGCGGGCCGGTTTGCTCTCCTGTTTTGCCCATTCGAGATCGAGCAACCCTACGTCATAGATTTGTTCTTCAATCCGCAGGCGATCCAATTCGTTCAGGGCGCGGACAAACCAGCGGGGCGGAACGACAATGTGAAACCGTCGTCTGTCGAGCATTGCCTCAACCGCGTTTTGCCAGCGTTCGTCGGGAACCTCCAGCAGTTCGCAGAGCAGGCGGGGGCGTTTGCGGACCAGTGTTTCAATCATATCGCGCACGCGCTCGACCTCCGGCGGGTAGGACGTTTGCCCTTTTTGCAACTGGTCCAGATAGTTTTTTTGCTTCTCCTGCCGTGTTGTCAGCTCCTCTTGCTGCCGCTCCAGGTTATAGCGTGGTTTTCGCACCCGCTCCAGCGCGTCATCAAGCACCTGGATAGCAGCATCTATAGTCAAGTGCAGCGTGGGGGGGGGAGGAGTATCGGGGGTAAGCGTGGCGAGTACCTCGGCAAGCGAGCGGAGCATCTGCTGGTCCTGCTCGTGCAGGTAGATGGTATCGGCAGTATGCAGCGGCGCGAGTGGTCTGGCTTCTTGTGTAAGGTCGCGCCAGAGGGTTGCCCGGCGATGAACGATTTCTTCGGCCTGGTGGGTTGCGTCCTGGATCTGCTTCTGGATCTCGCTTCGGCGGCGCACCACGTCCGATTGCTCAAGTTGGATACGAGCAGCGAGGAGGGCCTCGTTGGCCCCCACGAGCGCGGCACGGGCCTGCTCGTGTTCTGTTTGTGTGGCGATAATCTGTTGCTCAATGCTGGTTTGCTGCTGCGTGAGGGTATCATAGCGGCGGATCGCATCCTCGTGTTGCAGCAGGGCAAGCAACAGCGTATAACTATCGTGAAGCTGACGCAAGCGGCGGGCCTCGGCCTGCTCCGCGACCACCTGGTTTAGCTGGCGCAACTTCTCTTCGACAATCTCTGCATCTTTCTTCAGCTCCCCATAGCGACGAACATTTTGTTGAAAGGTTTCAATCTGGAGGCTCCGCTCTTCGAGGAGCCAGCGTTCGACAAACTCGCGGATGTCCCGCATGGGTTGGAAGGTGAGGGCCCGCAGGAAGAGATCAAAAAAGCGTTCGTGCAATCCCCCCAGACTGTTTCGCAGCTCAACTTGATATTCCCCCACCTGGTCGAAGGAACGCGCCTTGCGGGTGTTGCGAAAGGCTTGCTTGAGTTCGCGGCGGGTGAGGGCATAGCGTTTGCCCTGTTCCTCTCGGACAAACCGTTCTGGCTCAAGCCCCCCATCAATGATAAAGAAGGTACGCTCACTATTTTTGCCTTCGCTACTCTCGA
Source organism: Chloroflexaceae bacterium (assembly GCA_034436975.1). Lineage (GTDB taxonomy): Bacteria > Chloroflexota > Chloroflexia > Chloroflexales > Chloroflexaceae > JAAUSY01. The sequence goes on along the minus strand of DAOTUE010000046.1, from coordinate 3,031 downwards.
TGCACACGCCAGACGTGACTTGCTTGAGCCGGTTGGTGCTATCGCTAAATTCCAGCGCAATATAGGAAACGGTGTTGCCGGGGCGGAGCCAGCGTTGCTCGCCAATTTTGCCGCGCACGTAGCTATCGAGGGTGCGATGGGAGCGTTCCTGGGCCGAGCTATTGAAGCGTATGCGGTTGCCGTCACCAATCAGCACAACCTGTATCGCGTCAAGGACAGACGATTTGCCCGACCCGTTGTGCCCGGCCAGGTAGAGACTATCCTCAACAGGAATGACGGCGTGGCGAAAACGGTGCCAATTGTGCAGAAAGATGTGGGTCAGGGTCAACATGAATATGGGGGCCTTTCATTCTTGCTCATCTTGATCCCGTTTGTTGCCCGACTTCGAGCGGTCATATTCGTCAAGCCGCTCGGCTATCTGGCTAATGGTAGCTTCGGACATGACAACTTCAAGGACCGGGAGCAATTCTATCATGGTATCGCCTTCGTTGGCCCGCAATCGCCCCCCACCACCCGCCCGAATGAGTTTGAGCGATTGCATGGTACGCAAGGCTTCATCCATACTGGTTTTTTTTCGCACGGCCTGACCGGGCAGAAATTCGGTATAGCGTTTGTAGAAGTCGGCCACGCTGATCGACGGGTGCCTGGTCAGGGTCAATTCGAGCCGTTCGCGCTGTTCGGCGTAGATCATCCGGGCCAGCAGAAGCCAGATGGTTGTATCACGCGAGAGGCTTTGCCGGTGCGCCCCGTCGCGGTGAACGACATGAAAGACGTTGGCGCGTTCGTGGTGGCGCATCTCCCACCCGATGACCTGGAGATAGTCTGTCACCAGCTCTCTCCGCCGGGTGAGGATGTTATAAACAGGCCAATCGTGCTCATTTTCGCGCCAGATAATGCCTTCGGCGAGCAGGCGGCGCACGGCATCGGCAAATTGCGCCTGTTCACCAGGAGTAAGCTGGTTGTAGGCAGTGGCAAACCCTTCAAGTGACATGCGGACGTTTGATCTCCGTTTTTCGCAAGAGAAAATTCCGTATTCCTACCCCTTCGCGCTCGATCCAGGTATGGTCACTGGTATCGTCGGGCGACTCGACAACATAGCCAAGCGTGCCGTCCCCGTAGGCCCGCAAGTAGATGAGCAAGGGGAGATCTTCCGGGCCGTTGATGGGAATGTCGGCGGCGGTGATGTTATCGCGTCCGTTGAGCAGTTCTTCGGCGTAGATACGCACTCGTGTGCGGCTCACGGCGCGGGTGAGCTGTTCGAGCGTTCGGGTGTGTGCGTCTTCGACCTCTTCTGGATCGAGCATAGCAAGTTCAGCTTCTTCCGGCTCAAAGGGGACAGCGGCACGGCCGGGCGCGGCAAGTGAGCCTTCATCAAAGAACTGGAGCGAGAACAGGTCAAACAGGGTGCCGAACTCCGGGGGGAGCGGGTCTCCGGCAAGGGCCCCTTCTCCCGATAGAAGAAACTCCAGGATGGTATGAACCTGCCCACTGGTGGTGCTGCTGGCCATCAGGTGGTGCTCGATGTTTCGCACGGCGGAATCAACAAACTGGCTATGGCGAACATCAATTGTTGTGAGCAGGGAATCCAGGCTCTCAAACTGTTCACGGATGGTGCGGATGTATTCGGCAAGCCGGACTGCGGCTTCGCTCTGGGTTCTGGCTTCGCCTCGAACCAATAAATGGTTTGCCATTGTGTCGAGGCGTTCGGTCTCACGGAGCGTGGTGAGAGCCTGGAGCACACCGGGGCGAAACCGCGAAACATGGTCGGTGGTGCGAAGCTGATGGTAGGCCGTGTCAACAATCTTTTCGCGGTAGGAGGTGAACATCTGCTCCAACACATTCCGGGCCTTTTGCTCCTCCAGCATCTCTTGAATGTGGATACCGATATTGTGCTGGAGTTCTTTCAAGTTGGTGAGCAAAAAGCGTGTCTGGCGGTAGGCTTCCTGAAAGCGGATGGTATCGGTGCCCTCGCTGACCGCGGCCTTGAGCAGGTCGTGGATGGCACAGATAACCCCTTGCAATTGCATCGGTTCGTTGGATGCAATGTCTTGCAAGACACCGAGCAGGCGAAAGGCATGCATGGGGAGGGTATAGAGGTGGCTAAAATCGCTCTGGGTCTCAATGCGAAGCCAGCCATTGTGGGTCAGGTAGCGCAAGATGGCCCCCGCCCGCGCAACAATGTCTTCGCTGCTCTCCTCGGTGTCGGGGACATCGTCTGTGGTTGCGTCGCTGGTCACTTCCAGTGCGTCGGGGGCGGCGAGCGTTTCGACGATGATATTGATAGCAAGATCACGCGAGATGGGCCGCTGGTGGCGTTGGGTTTCGGCAAACAACCTCAGCAACACCTCGGCATAGACCGGCGCACCCTGGGCCGCGAGGGGGCGAAACAGCGTCGGGGGGACAATGTCAAACAGGTTGGGCATACAATTTTTCCGTGGTTTTACAAAAATAGCCCGTAAAGCCCAGGTGCTTTATCCCTGGCCTATGACTACCAAACCCTCAAGGGTTGGGCTTCCAGGGTCGAAACCCAGGCTGTGTAGCCCCACAGCCAGAATGTTTATCGCGGCCTCAAGACCACGCCAGGACACTGATGGGTACGAACGGACACATCCTTCTTGACGGCGGTATCGTTATCAATCAATTGATAGGACTTTTTAAGCCCGCTACTCATACACTCTATTATGGATTAGATCTCATGAGAGCGCAAGTTCTCAGTCTAATACCATCTCCGGGTAAACACAGAAACTATCCATCCCTCACCTCCCCGCCCCCTCTTTAGGGGTGGAGCGCAGATGATCCAATGCCTGCACCTTGACGACCACATCTCGAAGCCTGGACAAACAACTCCCCACCAGTAGCCAGAAACTCCTGGTGGGGGGTAGGGTATGATCGAAGAGGGGCAGGCTACGGCATAACTATCCTGAGAACTTGCACCCCGCCATTCCAATCTGCAACGTAGGCATAGCTCCCTGCTACATCCAGGCCATGGGCATCGTCAGGGGTGTCGAGGCTCCCCACAAGAACAGGATTC
>DAOTUE010000045.1:0-14288 GCA_034436975.1 Chloroflexaceae bacterium | reverse complement strand
TGCAGAGAGTGCCTTGTACAACAGTCTAGCACACTCATTCAGTCGTGACAACCAGGAGAAAGGAGGATGGCGGCAATTCCCCACACCCGCTGAAGCGGGTGGTTCCCTTGCCGCTTTTTCCTATGGAACTCTTATCGCCCATCTTGTTGCTGGGGGTTGTCGGGTGGGCCGCAACAGTGAAGTTGATACTCGACACCGTGCGATTGACCCCGCTGCAACAGCGCGTAATGATTATTCTTATCTGGATGCTGTGGCTTGTACCGTCGTTTGATGTGGCGGTCTATCAGGGAACCCTCTCGTCGGAGCGTGCGCTCTCCTATGCCAGCATGCTCATCCCCACTATCCTCATTTCGTTTGCAACAATCCGCTGGCCCAACAGACGGTAGCAATCTCCCCGTTGGGAGCGCAAGCATCCCGCTTGTAACGGGGAAGGATACCGCGCTCCCTGTCCCTTCTTTGTGGTTCAAGAACCGGTCCTGGTATGAAGGAGGGGGAGAGTCTGCCACCCACTGGGCCATCGGAAAGGGAGAAACGGCAGGAGAGGAAACAGGCGACGTATCGTCTGTTGCCCTCGCCCCTGCTCCCTCTTTCACTGAGGAGAGGGGGTAAAGTAATCGTTCATCCCCCCACCTGTCCTCCCCCCAGCGGGGGGATGGATTGGGAGGGGGGCTGAACTGTTTCCCTACTTCGAGACGCAAAGTTCCCACATCGTGCACCCGCAACTTTTGGCTCTGCAACAGTGTGAACCGCTTTTTGCACGATGACGGTAATCAATGTGCTGTGTGGGTAAACAGTTCAGGGGCACCCGCATCAGGGCAAGGATACCCGCGCTCCCTGGAGCCTGTTTGCAGCTCAGAAACCGGATTGGTCTCAGTGCCAGTCCGGGTCGCGGTTGTTTGCTGCACTGTTGCCTGTCAGATTGCTATACCCCGTCCCATCCAGGTTGATGGTGAAGATGTCTCCCCCGGATTCGTAGGCCAGCGATGCCCCAGAAGGCGACCAGGATGGGTGGTTCGCGTCATATGCCCGCGGGATATTCTGTCGCGCTGTCCGGTCAACGTTGATAATGCCGATATACACGCTCTCATCGGAGTAGCCCGCGTCGAAGGCAATGCGCGAATTGTCGGCCGACCAGGCCGGGTTGTTGTGGGTACCCCGCTCCTCCTGGGTCAGGTTGTAGCGGTCCCGGCCATCAAGCGTGAGCACCCAGATATTGGGCGTTCCGTTGCCCTCGGTAGAAACATAGGCAATGCGTGAGCCATCGGGCGACCAGGCCGGCGAATACTCGGACGCTTCTGGCGAAAATGTTGTCAGATTGGTTGCCTCGCCCGACCTATCCGCCGGCTGGTAGAAGATGTCGGCATTGCCGCTGCGGTCCGAGACATAGATAATATGCTTGCCATCGGGCGACCAGTCCGGCGACCAGTCGGCAGTCGGGTTGTCGGTCAGCTTCCGCGCCCCCGACCCATCGGCATTGATAATCCAGATGTCCTGGTCCTGGGTCACGGGCGTACCGGCAACGTAGGCAATCTGCTTGCCATCGGGCGACCAGGCCGGCTGGAACCCCTGGCGGTCCGGGTCGCTCGTGATGCGGCGCAGGCTGCTGCCATCCGCATTCATGGTCCAGATGTCCTGCTTGCCGCCTGCTGTCGAGGTAAAGACAATGTTTCCACTTGTGTCGGCCATCCCTGTTGGCTCGTAAGAGAGAACCTCTTTGCCAAGCAGACCGAGCAACACTTCATACCTGGTGCCGGCGTTTTCGGGGCGGTGTTCCATGCGACGACGCTCAAAGTATTGCACATTACCGTTCCAGGTTCCAATGGTCTCTTCCGTCATTTCTGTAATCGGGTAGCCAAACCGCTCCAGCCCGCCGTTGTTCTGCCAGTAGCTCAGAAATGGGGGACAAAGCGCGTGTTTTGTTTCGGGGAAGAAGCGGCACCCCTGCGGCGCACTCTCCACCTGGGGGAAGCTGGTCCAGGGAGTTCCCCGCAGTTCCAGAATCGAAGCCCCCAGACGGCCCGCCAGCACACCCTCCCCGTCGGCCGAGTGATCTTCCAGGCGGTCTCGCTCAAACCACTGGACGGGGCCAGTCCAGCTTCCCTCAATTGTTTGCTCCTGAAGCGGGGAGATAGGGTAGCCAAAGACATCAAGCCCGCCATTTTGCTCCCAGTAGGCAAGAATGGGGTCTTGCACACAGTAGCCGGTTTCTTCAAAACACCGCTCCCGATCCTGTGCATGGGCCCCGGACCCGAATGAGAGAAGCAGCAGTACAATGACCGCCAACATCACGAGAGCCAATCCTCCTGCATATGTGTGTTGTCGCATAGAACCTCCTTAAATAAAAACCTGATGGAGATACGTCTATCAAGCACCGGTTGTATTATACTGCAATTCTCTTTTCGCTTCCCCCCCTTTCCCTTCCTGGCAAATCACGGTATGATGCAAGGGGAGGCCGAAATGAAAGAAACGGAGGTATGGTTATGAGAACGACAATTCTTGATATACAACAGATGAAGCAACGCGGCGAGCGCATCCCGATGATTACGGCCTATGATTACACCTCGGCACGCATAGCAGACCAGAGTGGTATCCCCATAATACTTGTCGGCGACTCGCTCGGTATGGTGGTGCAGGGCAATGCAACCACGCTCCCCGTCACCCTCGACGAGATGATCTATCATACGCGGGCTGTCATCCGCGGTAGCCAGCGGTCCCTGGTGATAGGCGACTTGCCCTTCCTGACCTACACAAGCATTGAGCAGGCTATCCATTCAAGCGGGCGGCTTCTGCAAGAAAGCGGGGCCCAGGCCGTTAAACTAGAGGGGGGAGAAAAAATCGCTCCCATTGTCCGCCGCCTGACTGAACTGGGTATCCCGGTGATGGGGCATATCGGGTTTACGCCCCAATCGGTCAACCTGCTTGGGGCACGGGTGCAGGGCAAACGCGCCGAAGGGGCCTACGCCCTGATCCAGGATGCGCTGGCCCTGGAGCGGGCGGGGGTATTTGCGCTGGTACTCGAACTGGTGCCCGCGCAGCTTGCCCGCGAGATAACCCGGCAACTGAGTATTCCCACCATCGGCATAGGGGCCGGCCCCTGGTGCGATGGACAGGTGCAGGTCTGGTATGATATGCTAGGAGTATATACCGATTTTATACCACGTCATACCCATCGCTACGCCAACCTTGCCGAAACCATAACCGCAGCTCTTCAGGAGTATGCAACCGAAGTCCGCGAGGGGACGTTTCCCACGATGCAGCATTGCACCGAAATGGACGAGCAGGAACTCCAGGAAGCCTTGAAGCGAACGAGTTTTTAGCAACAACTGCGAGAAATACATAGGGGAGAGAGATCATGCGTATTATTGAAACTATAGCCGACTTCCGCCGCGCCCGCGTACCACTCGCCCGGCTCGGCTTTGTGCCCACAATGGGCTACCTGCACGAGGGGCACCTCTCGCTGGTGCGCCGCGCCCGGGCCGAATGCTCAACTGTGGTTGTGAGCATCTTTGTCAACCCGACCCAGTTCGGGGAGGGCGAAGATCTGGCAAGCTACCCGCGTGATAGAGAACGCGACCTGCACCTGCTGTACAAGGAACACGTAGACCTGGTGTTTATTCCATTGATGGAAGAAATCTACCCGCCTGGCCATACCACATCGGTGCAGGTTGAAACGATGACCGATGTATTGGAGGGGGCGGCCCGTCCCGGCCATTTCCGTGGGGTTGCCACCGTTGTTTGCAAGCTGCTCAACATTGTGCAGCCGTGGCGGGCCTACTTTGGGCAGAAAGACGCACAACAGGTGGTGGTTATCGAAACAATGGTGCGCGACCTCAATATCCCAGTGGAGATTGTCACCGTTCCGACGGTGCGCGAACCCGATGGACTAGCCCTGAGCAGTCGCAATGTCTACCTTGCGCCACACGAGCGGCAGGCCGCAACCGTGCTCTCCCGCGCCCTGAGCGCGGCCCGCGACCGCTTCGAGCAGGAGGGCGTGGCCAGTGGCGATATGTTGCGGCAAACGATGCGTCAGACGTTGGAGCGGGAGCCGTTGGCCCGCCCCGACTACGTCAGCGTGGCCCACCCCCACACGCTCCAGGAACTTGACCAGGTGGGGGAGGCAGGTGCATTGCTCTCGATGGCGGTGCGAATTGGCTCCACGCGCCTTATTGATAATATCGTGCTGGAACAACCGGCAACGGCAAGCGAGAAAGAGGAAAACGAGGAAACAGAACACAAAACAGGAGAAGATACCCCGTGACCAGAAATGCACAGGTGCCAATGAGAAGAAAGGTGCAGGTGGGGATGGTGCAGATGACCTGTTCCGACGACCCCGAAGCCAATGTCCAGAAAGCCTTGCACAAAATCCGTGAGGCGGCTGCTCAGGGTGCGCAAATCATCTGTTTGCAGGAGATTTTCCGAACCCGCTACTTTTGCCAGAGCGAGCAGTATGAACACTTTGCGTTGGCAGAACCCGTGCCCGGCCCGGGGACAAACGTCCTGGGAACCCTGGCCGCCGAGCTTGGCGTGGTGATTATTGCCAGCCTGTTTGAAAAACAGACCGAGGGCATCTACTATAATACGGCGGCAGTGTTGGATGCCGACGGGAGCTACCTGGGCAAATATCGCAAAATGCATATCCCCGATGACCCGCTCTACTACGAGAAGTTCTACTTTACCCCCGGCGACCTGGGCTTCCGCACCTTCCGCACTCGCTTTGCCACCATAGGCGTGCTCATCTGCTGGGACCAGTGGTATCCCGAAGCGGCCCGCCTCACGGCCCTGCGGGGCGCAGAAATTCTCTTTTTCCCCACAGCGATTGGCTGGCACCCGGAAGAAAAAGAGCAGGTTGGGGCCGCACAACATCAGAGTTGGGAGATCATCCAGTGCTCCCATGCGGTTGCCAACGGGTGCTACGTTGTCAGTGTCAACCGCACGGGACACGAGGGCGAGTCAGCGGGGGGTATTGAATTCTGGGGACAGAGTTTTGTGGCGGCCCCCGATGGGCAGGTGCTGGCGCGGGCCGCCTCCGATTGCGAGGAGGTCCTGGTCGTCGGGTGCGACCTCTCCCACATTGAAGAGGTGCGAACCCACTGGCCCTTTTTTCGCGACCGCCGCATTGATGCCTATGGGGAAATGACGCAACGGTATCTTGGAGAATAACGTATGAAATATGTTCAGCTTTCCGGGTTGCGAACCCGTTTGCTCTTGCTCTTGCTCATTGTCATTATCCCCCTGAGCGGGCTAATGATTTTTACCACCATTGAGCAACACCAGAAAAACCAGACCATCATCCGGCAGGAGGCGACCCGCCTGGCCCACTCCCTCTCGCTGCAACAGGACAACGCCATTGAAACAACCCGCCAGTTTTTGCAGGTGCTCGCACGTCTCCCTGAAGTTCGCAACCGCAGCCAGTCTGCTGCCTGCCAGGCCTTCCTCTCCCAGATACAGGAACAATACCCCTGGTATACGGGGATCGGTGTCCAGGACGCGACGACAGGCGACGCACGCTGCCTCTCCATCGAAGGAACGGCCAACTTTCGTGATGCGCCCTGGTTTCAGCAAGCAATTGAAACCGGGCAATTCACCCCCGGACATTTTGGACTCGGGCCGGCCAGCGGCAAGCCCTTCATTCCCCTGGCCTCCCCCGTGTCCGATAAGGATGGAGATATATCCATTGTCCTGGTGGCAGGGTTGAGCATCGAATGGCTTGTCAGCGATGCGGCAACCCTTGCAGAGGAAAGCCAGAAAACCATTATCGTCGTTGACTACGACCACGAGGGGACCATCCTTGTCCATTCGCAGCAGCCGGAGCTAGTCGGTCAGCCAATTTCCAATCCCGAACTCCTCCAGGCTATCGAAGCACACCCGGAGGGCGACGCTGTGGAATTGAGGGGGGAAGACGGAAAAACCTATCTCTACAGTTTTGCCCCCTTTAGTAGCAAGGTCGAAGGGGCCGCTATTCTCGTTCGCACTCCCTCGGATGTGGCGTTTGCCGGCAGTACCTTTGTGCTCATCCGCAACCTGGTCATTCTGCTTGTCATCGGGGGGCTAGCCATAGCCGCGGCCTGGTTTGGCGGAAGCTGGTTTATCTTGCGGATTATTGACCGTATTCTTGCCACGACCGAGCGGCTCACCAGGGGCGAACTGAACGCCCGCACGGGCATAGCCGTAACAACCAGCGGCGAACTGGGGCACCTGGCCAGTTCGGTTGACCAGATGGCCGCCGCGCTGGAACAGCAGTATACCGAACTCTCGCAAACAACCCACGAGCAAAAGCAGATCCAGCAGCGCGAGGCGGCTATGCGCCAGAGCCTGGAGCACAACGTGAGTGCCTACCTCGACTTCGTGCAGCAGGTTTCCCAGGGCGACCTGACGCAGCGAATCACTCTGGAGCAGATTGAGCAGGAGGATAATAGAAATGGCGTGTTTGGCGAACTTGGCAGCGGGCTAAACCATATGGTTGAAAGTTTGCACACGCTCACTAGCCAGATTCAGCAGGCTGGCAGCAACATTGCCGCCGCCGTGAGCGAGATCCTCGCAGCTACAGCGCAGCAGTCCACCAGCGCAGAGGAGCAATCCGCCGCCACCACACAAACAACATCCACCATCGAAGAAATCAAGGCTATTATGGGGCAAAACATTCGCCAGGTGACGATGATGGCCCAGGATAGCCAGTCAACCATCCAGATGGCGAGGCTGGGGGCGCAGGCCGTCGAGCAGACGATTGTAGCTATCAGCCAGATCCGCGAGCGTGTTGAGAGCATCACGCAGACCATTCTTTCGCTCTCCGAGCAAACCAAAGCCATCGGGACGATCACCTCAACCGTGAGCGAACTGGCCGACCAGAGCAATATGCTTGCGCTCAATGCCGCTATCGAAGCGGCCCGCGCTGGCGAACAGGGCCGCAGTTTTGCCGTTGTTGCCCAGCAAGTACGCGAACTGGCCGAACGTTCCAAGCAGGCAACGGTCCAGGTGCAGGAAATTTTGGGGGAGATTCAGCGCATTACCAATGCAGCAGTCATAGTTACGGAAGAGGGCACGCGAGGGGTGAAAGCGGGAACCGAGCAAGCCGAACGGGCCGGCACAGTGATGCGAAAAATTGTTGCCGAAGTTGAGAATAGCTCAACCTCAAACGTTGAGATGGCCTCGGCAACGCAGCAGGCCTCGCTGGGGCTGAAGCAAATTGCACAGGCGGCAAACACAATTCAGCAGGCCGCCCGCCAGGCCCTCACCAGCACGCGCCAGACCGAAACCGCAGCACGCAACCTGCACGAACTCGCGCAAACGCTGGAGTCGGTTATTACCACGTATCGTCTGTAGCCGGGTGGTCCGAACCCGCGCTGCTCTCCGTTTCGGTGTTGCTGCCGCTGTCGCTGCCGCTGTTGCTGTCGGTGTTGCTGTTGTTGCTGTCGCTGTTGCTGCTGTTGCTGTCGCTATCGTTGTCGTCATCGCTATCGCCAGAGCGACTATGCCCCGAAAGGGATGAGAACGACTGCCTGGCTATCTGGAGATCCCCCCGTGCCTGGAGAATCATGTCATCAAGCAGGTTGGGATCATACTCTTCAACCGGCAGGGCCATCACGAAGTGGTTGAATATATGGCTATGCTGGCGGATCAGGTCATCCCAGGTTGCGTTGGATTGTTGGTGGCGCAAATCTTCGAGGTAGAGCCGGGCGAATTCCAGGAGTTTTTGCCGCGTGCCAGCGGTAAGCTGCGCGACAGCCCCACCCACATAGTAGAGCGGTACCGCTGGCGGGGGGGAGAGGGCAACGTCGGCTCCCGCACCAGCTTCTTGTTTCGGGGGTTCGCCAGCATCCTTTGTGCCAACCCGCACCAGATGCCCGATTATTACCTCTCCCACAGCCAGCATTTTCGACGCGCCATAGTCTTTTACCTCGTAGGCTACGTCGTTGAGGATGTCGCGCACCCGCACTCCCTTCCCCCTGAAAACCAGCTCAACACTGTAGGGACGCAAGCGGGTTATGTGCCAATCCTGAAGCAGCCGGGTCTCGTACTCATCTGTTTCAACCTGTCCCGCGCTGGCCGCCTGCGCCAGCGTCTCAACCAGTGTTCGCCCATCCTCCTGCACATAGTCAAAGGCAAACCAGGTGAGGAACCGCTCGGCCCCTCGATATTCCAGGTTGTCCAGTTCTGCCATATGCGCCGGGGTATACTTCCCCTTCCAGAAGCGGTCCATTGCATCCACAAATGCGGTGGACATCTGCTCGGCGGCCCCAATAATTTTCGGCATGAGCGTATCTTGCGCGTCGGCCAGGCGGAGTTGTTCGGCCCGCTGCGTTTGCTCCACTGGCTGATGGCACTCTTTATATTTCTTACCGCTGCCACACCAGCAAGGATCATTCCGTCCTCTTTTCTTTGGCTTGCTGGTTTGCTTCTGTTCTTTCTTTGTTTTCGCCATTGTATTTTGGTCAACGACCCACCGCTAAAGCTGGTGGGCTTGTCCCTCCCTGGCGCAACGGCAGTGCCGCCTCCGAGACAATAGGCGGGTTGACAACCGCCCTGGAAATGCTTATTGCCGCATTGATAACGGGTTTGTCCTGCTGTGCTTCCCCTGCTTGCTCGTGTCGCTCAACACTCACGACCCTAACAACCGCTCTCTGGTATACACAATATGAACAATAACTTTTTCAACAACTTGCTCCCGACCAATCAGCGGGAAGGTCTGCACATCAAGATCGTGGGTTTGCCCATTGGGACTGACGAATGTCTCACGGCTACGGCGGGTCACTCCATCGGCCAGCGTCTCCTGTACAAGCTGCCCCGGAAAAGGCGGGTCGCTCATCTGGCAAATCTCCTGCCAGGATTCGTACATCAAGTCGTCCGGGCTTTTGCCAAACAGGGTAGACATCGCCTGATTGACGGTAAGCACAAGCCCTTCGCCATCGAGGAGAGCCAGCCCATCATCAAGCCCATCGAAGAGAATGCGGAAGATGTCGCGGCTATGGCGCAAGTCTTCGTTGAGTTCCTTCAAACTGGCGTAGGCGGTCTTGATTGATTCTTCGGCCCACTTCCGCTCGGTAATGTCGCGGACAATGATTTGCATAGCCGGTTTATCGTCCCAGTCGCAGTACCCTGCATTGACCTCCACGGGAAATGGCTCACCGCCGACACTCTTATACTGAACGGGGGTAAAAGGAGGATTGAGCGACTGGATTTCGACAGGCGCACGCCCGCCGCCTTCCATCCGAACAAAAACCGTTTCCATCCGGGCGACATACGAGGTGCTGGCATTAATGTTGCTCAGGCAGTTCGAACAATTTTCTATCTGCTCTGGTACAACAAACGAGAGCATATTTGTATCCAATACCTCTTCTTCGCTGTTGGCTCCAAGCATCTTGAGCAGGGCCGGGTTGGCAAAGCGGATGACATTTTCTGTATCCACAATCATGATGCCATCGGGGGCAAGCTGTGTAATACGCTCAAACTTGGCCCGCTCCATCATCAAGCGGCGGTAGCGGTTGAGTTTGGTAATGGTGCGGACGCGGGCCTGCAATTCGACAGGATCGAGCGGCTTGGAGATAAAATCATCGGCCCCCACTTCGATACCACGCAACCGCGACTCGCGGTCGTCCAGAGCCGTGACCATGATTACGGGCACATCGGCAAGGACCGGGTCCACCCGCAGACGGCGACACACCTCGAACCCATCCATAATCGGCATCATCACATCGAGCAAGATGAGGTCGGGGGTTAAATCGGTTGCCTTTGCCAGAGCCTCTTCGCCGTTGCTGGCCGTTGCCAGAACATGGTCGGGCGAAGAGAGCAACCCCTCCAGAGTCTTGCTCATAAATAGCTCATCATCAACTATAAGTATTGTGCTTTTTTGCATCATAGCTCCACCTGAACTTTAGCATATCTTTACTGTCGGCATGTTTCATGTGTGGTGAACTTGCTTGTAGTGTATCACATCTTTGTTGCTTTTGATCTATGCTGATTGGCAGGAATATCCAGAGATTTTCTTTTTGCTCCTCCGTCTTCTCCATCGTACCATTTAACTGAATTTGCCACAAATTTTTGCCCATTCTTCGTTTGCATTTAACAAAACTATCCCGTATTCACAACATCGAAGGCCTACCCTGAGTATGTCGAATAAGCAAGCCGGAATCAGGCTTTTCTGGCTACTGGCTATGCAAGTTGAGTGATACAGGAGCGCAGGGAAAGTGCGAGAGGAGGACCACACCACAATGAAACCAACAGCCTGGAGCAAAGCAGATCTCCATATTCATACGAACTATAGCAAGGATGCCATTCCGGACGTTGCCTCGGTTCTGGAATACGCGGCGACCAGGACAGACCTGAAGGTTATTGCCATTACCGACCACGACGCAATAGCGGGCGCACTAGAAGCCCGGCGACTTGCCCCGCACTATGGGATAGCGGTCATTGTTGGTGAAGAGGTTTCTACAACTGAGGGGCACCTGCTGGCCCTGTTCATTGAGGAATTTTTGCCGCCGGGCCGGCCCGCCGCAGAGACGATAGCCGCAGTGCATGCCCAGGGCGGGTTGTGTGTTGCCGCACACCCCTACGCCTGGATGATCCCCTCGATGGGCTGGAACGGCCTGCACCAACGCTGCTGCCAGAAAGATACTCCTGAGTGGTCGCTGGATGGGATCGAGGGGTTTAACGCGGGTCTCTGGATAGACCACAACAACGCGCTGGCAACGAGGATGAGCCAACGGCTAAACCTGGCCGTTTGCGGTGGAAGCGATGCCCACCACCTCTCAACCATTGGCAACGGCTACACCTTGTTCCCCGGCACCACTGCCGAGGATGTACGCCGGGCTATTGTCAGCCGGCAGACTTCGGCAGGCGGCACCTCGTGGGGCTGGCCGCGCACGGCCGAGTATCTCCGCCTGAAACTCAAAACAATTGCCCGCGACATTGCCGGGCGTGTTCCTCGCCCCTCGCTCCCATAGCGCATGCCTCATTTTCCCTCTGCCCGCATAGCAAAAAGACCACAGAGGCACAAAGAGCACGGAGGATACATCTTCTCTTCTATTGCTCTTTGTGTTCTCCGTGTCTTTGTGGTGAAACGAAACGGGCCTTCCGACAATGGTTTCACTCAAGCTCCATTGCCTCGATTTTGCTCAGCAGGAATGAGCGGGTATCGCGGCGTAGATGACAATAGGCCCGCAAGCAAAGTTTTCCTCGCATCATCGTCATCTCCAATGGCTGCACAACCCGTTCTGTCTGACCGCTACTCTGCGAAACATAAACAATCCGCAGAAGTTTTTTCTCGCGCATCGCCTGATCTATCAAAGGAGGCGGCGTGGGTTCGCGGTCGCCCGGCATTAGCCCTCGCTGATAGCGCAGCATATCCCCAAGTGTGTGGACACCAAGTTGCCTGAGTAGCCCGTGCATATGGTCAAACAGTCCCCGCAAGGCCAGCACGTCGCTCATTGCGCGGTGGGCCGGGGTATGCAGCCCTAGCTCGCTGGCGAGGGCTTTCAAGCTATGCGACGGGCGATTCAAGAGTTGGCGGGCCAGGATGAGCGTATCAATAACAGGGTTATCCGGCGGCGCGTAGCCCGACAAATGCAGCTCATGATTGAGAAACGCCGTATCAAACGGGGCATTGTGCGCTACAAGCACCGCACCATCCATTGCTGCAAGGACGGTATTCGCAATTGTATTGAAGGTGGGCGCATCGCGTACCATGTCAGGCGAAATACCGTTTACGGCAAACGCCCCGGCATCAACCGGACGCTGCGGGTTGACCAGCGTACTGAAACTCGTTTCCACGGTTTCACCATAGACCCGCAGCAGGGCAAATTCGCAGATACGATGTGACCGCGTGAGCGAAAGCCCGGTTGTTTCCACATCAAAGAAAACCAGGGGCAGTGTTGCAAGTTCCTGCCCCTCCGTTAGTATAGTATCCGTTTTGTCGTTCATTGTTCTTCCACTAGTATCTGGTCCGCTACTGCCGCCAGTTCTTCCTGGTTGAGCAGCGAATAGTGAACCCATCCCACAACATCCCGTTCGTTGCGTATCTGATACCAGCTTCCATCGGGAAGTTTTTTGATAAGTTCAACTATTTCAAACGCATTGATTTGATCAAGAATTGGCTCGCCGCCGGGGACCTGCCGTACATTGCCCCCATTGGCAACACTCACGCTCAATCCAGTCGTGGCCGGCGGCTCCTCGGCCGGCGGCTCCTCGGCCGGCGGCTCCTCGGCCGGCGGTTCATCCGTATCGGGGGGAGGTGAAGTATCACCTGCAACTGGCACCTCCGCACCAACCTCGTCCAGGCTCTCAGGATCAAGGAGCGAATAGTGAACCCACCCCTCAATATCCCGTGGGGTCCGAACCCGATACCACAACTCGTCAGCCTGTTTTTCTACGAGTATGACTTCCTCGCCAACCTCTACCTGGTCCACCACTAGCTCGCCATCGGGAACAGCCCGGACATTGCCCCCATGGGACACATTGGCAAATACCAGTTGTGGCGGAGGCGGCTCGTCAAGTTGCGGGGTCTCATCAGGCAGCGGCTCACCAGGCAGCGGCTCATCAGGCGACTCGGCAGCCTCCGTCGGTTCTGGTTCTTCTGTTGGAGGAGGCAGCTCCGTCTGTGTTGGGATGGGCGGCTCCGTCGGCGTTGGAGTGGGTGGAGGGACGGGTGTTGGCCGACGTGCGGCTTGCTCCCCAAAGAAGCTATCCCGTATCTGGGGCACCGGCGGGATTTCTAGCTCGGCAAACCGTTCAACTTCCTGCCCACCCTGCCCGGTAGAGCGGAGCCGCACCGTATAGGTGAGATCCCGCGAGGGCACAGGCGCATCGGGGATTTTCTCCAACCGAAACTGGACATTCGTCCCACTTATTGGCACCGTTGCACTTATTGGATTATACCACTTGAAGGGTTGCCCACCGGCCAACATCTCAAATTCGATGGTAGAGCCATTGGGGATATTGATGGTCTGCGCTTCGACAAATACACTCGAAGCACTCACCAGGCGGGCCGTCTCAATGGAAATGTCTGGCGTGGGAGGGGGTGGGGTGGTGGGGCCCCTATTCCCCCCTCCTGCTCCCAGACCTGGCAACGTTTGTATCACCAGTATGCCGATGACCAGCAACCCGATAACAAGCAGCGGAGAAGCAAAAACGGCAATTTTCCCCGGTAGCGGAAGGTTGGCAAATCGTTCGGACAATCCTTCAAATCGCTCGCCCCAATTCTTTGGTTCATCCTCCACAGGTAGTGAAGTATAATCAACATAATCCCCGCTGATGTCAATAGGCGAAGCATCATCTGACGACCGACGGCGGCGCAAAAAAATAAAAGCCACAACCACGACAGCGACAACAGCAAGAAGAAGAAACAGCAGGCTTATATTCATAACACAATCATTCCTTCCAGTTCAGGGAACGAGATACCCTCAGCACGGCCAACATATTACCACTTACCACGTCTATATATATCCTATGATAACTTTTTGTCCAACGCAAGCCGTGTTTATTAGTGTCGAGCAGGTCGGTTCGCGCCTCCTCACTGATAGTATACCGCATCCCCTTCCGGGTTTCATAGATGAGCGAGAGTAAAATATCACGCACGTGCTTCCGATGTACCATCGTATGTGATATACTGATCAGAAGAGAGCGTGTTCGCCAGATTCCGTCGCTGGAGACGTTGTGCTCCAGAGGAACTTCCCGACTCCTCGCCCATTGGGCCGCCCGGCTCCAATGGAAGGCTACCCCGCGAAACCGGAAGCGGGGGCCCCGCACCCGAAAGGGAGCGGGGACGCAAGACGGCAACAGAGAGCAGTCCCGCCAGGGGCAACCCTGGTAAGGGGTGAAAGGGTGTGGTAAGAGCACACCGGCACCGTCAGTAATGGCGGTGGCCAGGCGACTGCGCTGGCCGATGGGGAGCAAGGTGCGTGGGATGGGCTGAGTTGGCAACCCGTCAGCCCGGCTCGTTCGCACCGCAGCCGCGAGGGTGAGGCCGGGTAACGCCCGGCAAGCCACAAGCGGCCTCTGCTGTGGCAGAGAGAGAGATGACGGTGAAAAACAGAATCGGGGGTACCCTGGCGAACACGCTCTTGTGACCATACAGCAACGGTACCGGCATAGTTCTTGCAACCTCCCTTAACTGACAAACCGACAGGACATTCTTGCTTTGGAAGACAAGGGCAAACAATGGATTATAATGTAATCGTTCAGGACTATCCACCTGTCCTCCCCCCAGCGGGGGGATGGATTGGGAGGGGGGGGAGCGCATCGGGGCAAGCGAGACGCTTGTGCTCCCAGGGATCAGGGGATTGCCCGAACACAGTGAA
>DAOTUE010000044.1:0-9804 GCA_034436975.1 Chloroflexaceae bacterium | reverse complement strand
TCGTTCAGGGGGGGATAAATATAATCCTTCAGAACAAGGAGTATCGCTTCTGAGATCGTGGATAAAGCTTTCCCCTCCCCATCCCTCCCCCCAGCAGGGTGAGGACAGGTGGGGGGGCTGAACGATTACGAAGATTTGCAAAAATTGCGTGTTATACCAGATATATCTGAAGTACAACCTAGCGGCTTTTCTGGTATGCATAAACCAGCGCACAGTAAGATCGACATGAATTACTCGGCCAAAACGCTCAAACCGACATATATTGCACCGGAGAGGGTAGAAGGCAACTCAACCACCCCCTGGATAAAAGACCACTACCATAAAGTAATTCACCGCGGACGTACATTATGGTTATCACAAGCATCAAAAGATGTCCTATGGGATGCGGTTATGTCTGCTATGTTGGATGAAGGCCGCGAATTTTACGATAAAGGCGATTATGGTGAAGCACTGGAATTTTGTATTCTGGTCCGTAAAATCAATCCAGACATCGTAGAAGAATGGTTCCTACGGGGGGAAATTCTCGTGAAGCTGGAAAGAAACGAGAAAGGTGCTATAGAAAGCTTTCAAAAAGTGCTCAAGCAAAGCGAAGATCCATTCTACCGCGAGAAGGCGAGGGAATATCTCCAGATCCTGCGCAAAGACTGATCGGGTGATTCCTCTGATGGTTCTTCAATACCGGTGTCCAAATTGGTATCAGGCGAACAAAGCATGAACACGAAAACTCTTCCCACCCTCCTGCTGCTTTTTCTGCTGGCTCTCGCCACGCGGGCCTGGGCACCGGGCGATTTCTGGACCGCCGACGAAGCAGAGCACTGGTCAACCCGCGTTGATGCTTTTTTGCCTGCCATCCAGCGAGGCGACTATGCGGCAACAAATATGGTTGGGCATCCGGGCGTTACCACAATGTGGCTCGGCACGTTCGGCGTGCTGGCGCAGGAGGGACTGGAGCAACTGGGCTGGATTGCGCCCGACAACCCTGCACTCTACCGCCTGTTCTTGCGGTTGACGGTTGCCTTTGTCACTGCGCTCTGCATTGCGCTGGCCTATCCGCTTTTGCGGCGGCTGTTTGGGGGCCGCCTGGCCCTGCTGGCCACGCTGTTCTGGATAGGCGATCCCTTCCTTGTGGCCCACAGCAAGGTACTGCATGTGGATGCGCTGCTGACCTCGTTTATTCTGCTCTCGTTGCTTGCTGCGTTGGTAGCATTTCGGCTTGCGCCCGACGCGCCCGACGATACATTCACTTGTGAAACCGGTATTCGGTGGGGAATGGTAGCGGCTTCGGCAGTAGCGGGGGGGCTTGCGCTGCTCACCAAATCGCCATCACTGATTCTACCACCAATGCTGGGTTTGATAACCCTTGTCGGTTTGCTGCCGCTGTGGTTCAAAAACCGGTTTGATATGATCGTGCGGCTCACGCTGGCCCTGGCCCTCTGGGGGGCAATAGCCGCCGCTGTCTGGGTTGTGCTCTGGCCCGCCGCCTGGGTTGACCCAATTGGTTCGGCAAAAACCATCATCAACGAGATCCTCGACAATGGAGCCAGACCCCATGTGTGGGGCAATTTCTTCATGGGCGAGGTCTTTCGGGCAGAGGGGCCGGGCCGGCTCTACTATCCGGTGGCTCTGGTGTTGCGACTCACCCCCTGGACAATGGTGGGGATATTGCTGGCCGGGGGGGCAATACTCCAGCAACGCATCTCAATGAGCCAGACTACTCCGATGCCCCCCACTATGGGCCAGCGGTTGCGTTCGCTCTGGCACCGCCCTTCACTCACCGGTAGCACCTCGCCCGCGCTGGCCCTGTTGCTGGTGTTTGCGCTACTGTTTTTTGCCATTATGAGCGTCCCCCCCAAGAAGTTTGATCGCTACCTGTTGCCCATTGTTCCCGTGCTCGATCTCGTTGCGGCTTTGGGATGGCTCTGGTTGACAAACCGGGTGTGGCGGGCGTGGCAAACTCGTTTCTTGCCATCCACATCCCGACCTCCGACCCCATATTCTGTGGGAGGGTGGTTGCTGGTTGTGGGGGTATTGCTGGCCAACCTGGCCTGGTATCACCCCTACGAGATGGCCTATTATAACCCGCTGCTTGGGGGTGGCCCCGCTGCGGCCCGCGCTATCTACGTCGGGTGGGGCGAGGGGTTGGAACAGGCGGGCCACTACATTACCCGCCAGCACAACGGGTGTGAGCTAGGGATTGCTTCGTGGTATGAATACGTCATCCGTCCCTACGTATGCAGTCCGGTGCTGCACCTGGGCTACCTCGCCGTGCCCGGCCACGTCCACTATGGCGTACTCTATATCAACCAGATCCAGCGCAATATCAAAGCCGATATTTTTCCCCACCTGCGCGAGCGAGGCGCACTGGTCCACACGGTCCGCATCCACGGTATTGACTATGCTTACGTTTACCAGATGCGGCAACCACGCCAGCATACGATAGCGGCCAACTTTGGCCCGGCGGTGCGACTCACGGGTTACGATGTTGACCCTTCGGCAGTACGGAGCAGCGGAGTACTCACCCTCACGCTGCAATGGCAGACACAGCAGGAGATGGACCGCGACTACGCCCTCTTCGTGCATGTCTTTGACGAACATGGGGAAACGGTGGGCCAGACGGACGTTCCGCCCGGCGGGCCCTTTCAGCCCACGAGCGAATGGGGAACCAACCGGTATATAGACTGGATACACCGCGTGCCTGTGTGGGGAGAGGTGAGCGAGACAGAACAACTCTATGTGACGCTTGGTCTCTACGACCCGGCGACAGGGGAGCGGCTCCCGCTTACCACACCACACCGAACCAACCAGCCGGGACCACCAGCAATTGACGACGGAGCCAACGCACTCCTGCTGGCCCCCATCGTACTCCCTCCCCTCTAACCCTATCTCATCCCCTGGCTTCTGGCCGCTTCCGAAGTATCAGGGAGTAGCGGGAGGGAACCAGGACCAGTCAGGATAGTGTGCATCGGTAAAGCCACTGGTCAATTGTCGTGGCTCTCCGCTCCCATCGGCAGCAACAACATAGAGGTTGAAATCCCCATTGCGGTTGGAGCTAAAAACAAGCTGGCTCCCGTCTGCCGACCAGTCCGGCTCCAGGTCGTCGGCGGGGTGGTCGGAAATCATCAACAGATTTCCGCTCCCGTCGGCATTCACCATATAGATATTGCCATTGCCAACTTCATAAGATTCAAAGGCAATCTGGCTCCCATCGGGCGACCAGACTGGCGACCACCCCGAAAGGTCGGTTAGAGAAATTATCCCACCCGTCCCATCACTATTGATAACATAGATCCCATCGCGCCCATCGCGGTCTGAGGCAAAAACAAGTTTGCTGCCATCGGGCGACCAGTCGGGGACGGCATCATCTGCCGGGTTATTCGTGACACGGACAAGGTCCGAGCCATCGGGTTGCATGGTGTAGATTTCTCTGTTCCCATCGCGTTTTGTGGCAAAGGCAATACGGCTCCCATCGGCGGACCAGGCAGGTTGACCATCTTGCTCAGGATGGTTTGTGATGTTGGTCTGGGCGGTTCCGTTGGCCCTCATCGTGTAGATTTCACCGTTCCCATCGCGGATAGAATCAAAGACAATGGAAACACGGTTGGGGGACCAATCGGGCATCCCACCGCCTGCGGTGGTCAACGCACGCACCCCATCACCAAATATCCCCATACTATAGATCTGTCCATCGGCAGCAAAAACAATCCGTTCAACGAACGGCACAATGATAATAGGGAGGTAGGTTGTGTAGGAAAGATTCGCCGTGTTCCGAAGGGAAACACGCTTGCTATCACTTTCAGGATGAGGGGAGGAAGTATAGTCCAGGGTGGCCGGAGCAGGGGGGAGATGCTGTGCTGCCAGCGCACGCCCGAACAAACCTGCCAGCGTGGTCAGGGCCACCAGGAGTACAAAACAGCCAGTTATCAAGCGATAACGCATCGTTCTTTTCCCCTATGAGTATCACCAACATCACATAGCTACTCTGCACAGGTATTGTACCACAAAAGAACATATGGTGAATTGTGGTACAATGAAAGCAGGAACAGTGCCCTGTATCCGATCCGCTTGAGGATACGGAAATGAGGATACGGAAATGAGGGTAGCAGGATCGGCTTCCCCATCTTCGGGTGTTGTCACCACCCCCACGATCCGCTTGAGGATCTTGCGCCTGGCAAAACATTATCGTAGCACGATTCCCGGCCCATTATCAAAGCGTCTGTCCATTATCAATGCATCAATGCATCAATACACAACAAAAGTAATCGTTCAGTCCCCCCACCGGTCCTCCCCCCAGCGAGGGGAGGGATTGGGAGGGGGGCCGTGTCCGCATCGGGGCAAGCGAGACGATTGCGCTCCCAGGCATTGGGGATTGCCCGAACCCGGTGAACGCTTACAACCGTTTCACCACAAAGATAAGGAGAGCACAGAGGGAGGATGGTATAAGCGACAGCGACTCCGTTTTGCAACAGGCCTGCTCCTCCTTGCCCTCACGCTGCTACTGGCTCCCCCCTTGCTGGCCCGCTCCCCCCTCCCCTCAACGATCTACCTTCCGCTGATAATCCAGCCGGAGCGGTCTGGCGGTATGCCTGCCATCTGGAGCCACGCCGACCCACCGGCTGGCCATGAGATCACGCTCTTTCGGCACCCGTTCATGCTGACCCGTCCCATCTCGCGGGCAACGCTGGCCATCTTTGCCGACACGCGCTATGAAGTCTGGATTGATGGGGAGTGGACGGGGCGCGGGTCGGCTCGCTTCTCCCGCCAGACCCACGAATACGACACCTACGTTCTTGACACGCTCGCGCCCGGTTCCCACCTGTTGGCGGTGCTGGTGCAGTGGGCCCCAAACTACCGCCGCTCCGAGTCAGCTACCCCACTACTGCGGGTGTCGTTGCAAGGAGAGACAACCAGCGGATTGATCACCACGATTGCCCGCAGTGGCCCTCACTGGAAAACGCACCGCTCGACTGCGTGGCGGGCAGATAGTGCGCCGGTCCATACGTGGGGTATGATTGGCCCGACAGAGTTGCTCGACCTGCGCGAGCTGCCCCCCAACTGGATGTTGCCGGACTTCCCCGACACCCACTGGGGCCAGGCAGTGGTAAAACAGTCACCATCGGCAACTTTTCAACCCCGCTCAATCCCCCCGCTTGCCAGCGTGCCAATGTCGCTCACCGTTGCCGGGCGGGGGGTACTGGCTCCGCATTGCCACATGAGGGAGATACCGATAGAAGCAGGGCAGCAAACGCGCATTCCTTTTCGGGCAAGGGCAAGCGGGCACATTACGGTAGAAACGCTGGCCTTGCCTGCCTCTACGCAACCGACGGGGCAACTGGCGTTTGCCCGATATGCTCATGCAGCCAGTACCGTTGAAACGTCACTTCCCATCACGGTTTCGCTCAATGGTCAGGCGATGGGATTCGGTCCGGATAAGTCGGACAGAACCGGCACACACCGCCACCCGGATATCCGGGTAGCCGCCAGTGGTATTGCCAGCGGCACCCACACGCTCACTATATCGGGCACGACCGGAGCAGCGAGAAGCGGGGTCAGGCAGGTGCCGGTCTGTCTCACAACACCACCGCTTACCCACGAAACAGCACTCATCCCCTTTGCGCAGGGGAGCCACGCCGGGCGGCGGTTGCTGCTTGCCAGACCTCTCCCCGACCCCGCGGCGGTTCTGGTCGGGACGGATGACTCGCTCTCGCTGGAGGTGGTGCGTCCTCCTGCCTACGTTGTGCTTGATACCGGGCGCATAACCCACGGGCGGCTCACGGCCACGATTAGCGGCACTGCTGGCACTGTGGTAGACATCGGGTGGGATGAGCGACTGGGGAAGGGAAGCCACCCGCTGCCCTTCCCCGGTTCGCTCCACCCGGAATGGAACCAGACCGACTCCTGGATACTCGACGGGCAAGCGCGTACCATCTCAACCCTGGACACCCGCGCCGGTCAATATCTGCTCATTGCCGTGTGGGGCAATCATCCCGTCACACTCTCTCAGGTGCAGATCCACGAGGAGCGGGCCCCGCTGGCGCAACGCGGCTCGTTTCATTCCGACAGCAAACGACTCAACCAGATATGGCAGACGGGAGTGGATACGCTCTACCCCAATATGACCGATGCCTACGCCGATCCCTGGCGGGAACGGGGGCAATGGTGGGGCGATAGCTTTGTCGTTGATCATGTCAACCAGGTGGCCACGGGCGATACGCGCATTTTGCGGCGCGGGCTGTGGCTAATGTCAGAACCGCTGCAGCGGGGCGAGGTGGTTGCGCTTGCTCCCAACGGGGAGGGAACGTTGCTGCTTGACTACGGTATGCTCTGGGTGCATAGCCTGGCCGACTACAAGCGGCAAACGGGAGACAATGCGTTTGTATTGCGGGTGTATCCATCCCTTGTTGCCTTGATGGAAACGCTAGAAGGCTACGAACACGATAAAACGCACCTGCTCGATATACCGCTTGATGTTCCCTTTCGCATTGTGCTGCTCGACTGGGCCGCCCACCAGAGCAGCTATGGGCAATCAACCGCGCTCAACGCGCTCTACGCGGGCACGCTGCAAGAGGCGGCCCGTCTTGCTGCGGAGGTTGCCAAAGACCCGACCCGCGCCCGGCTCTGGCAGGAGAAAGCGGAACGGGTGCGCTCGCAGGTCAACACGCTTTTCTATCAGCCGGAGCAGGGCCGCTACTTGACTGGCATCATTGAGGGGCAGGCCATCGAGCCGACCCCACAAGCGCAGGCCTGGCCCCTCGCCTATGATCTGGTACCCGACACGGAACAGCAGCGGGTGGCCGATGCACTGGTTGATTTGCTTTCGGATGACCCGACTCGCCCCAACCTGGAAATCTCCGGGATGTTCTGGGTGTTGGAAGCCCTGGGGAAGACACAGCGGTTTTCCGATGCGCTGGCGATTATCGAACGCTACTATGGCTATATGCTGGACCACGGGGCCACAACGTGGTGGGAAGGATTCAACGCACAGGAGCACTACTGGGCGGCCCTGTCGCACGGGTGGGGCGGTTCGCCCACCTGGTTTCTCACAACCTATGGCGTAGGATTGCGACGCACTGGCCCCGACCGCTGGCAGGTGCGCCCCGGCCTGCGCGAGAGCGGGGTGCTCTCCGGCTCATTGCCGCTCCAGCAGGGAGAAGTTGTAGTGTGCTGGTGGTGGTTTGCCGGTGCGGGAGAGGGAGAGACGGGAGAGCATGGGGAGACCATGCGACTCACGCTGCACGCGCCCCCACACAGCAACGGTGAGGTTATCATTCCACTTTCTGTGCTTCCCCCCGACGCGACCCTGCTCCTGAATGGAGCGACGGTCTGGCAGTATGGGGAGCCGCAGCAGGAAAACATTACCGCAATGGAAAATGAGGTACACCTTGTGCTGGCGGGCGGGGAGTATGTGCTGGAGATACGCCAGTGAGCCGGTGAGATGGAGGGATCTCCTACCTGATTCTTGCCGCTTTGAAGCCGGTTTGGTATGAACGATTACGAAAAGAAAATAGAAAGAAGGGGACAGACCAGTTCAGGCCTGTCCCCCTCCTGTCAATCCCTATTTGCCCGGTTCGCTATTTGATGAGGATTGGGAGATAGAGATCGTTCTCGCCGCCAGTCTCAACTGTGAGTGTCTGGTGGTTTTCGGGGCTAACGTTGCCTAGCTCATCTTTCGATGTTGCTTTCAGGTTGTAATCATCGTCGGGCAAGCCATCCTCAGGGAACGTCCCGCTGATGGGCGTTTCCGTCTCCGTATCCACGCTCCAGTTGCCGTCTGGATCGGCGGTTGTCTCGTAGGTCACGTCGGGGGTGCCGTCGCCGTCCAGGTCAATTTCAAGCGTTACCGTAGTGCCTGGCTCCGCTGTCCCTGAAATCACCGGGGTTTTGTCGTCGGTCTGATCTGGTGAGGTGATGACTGGTGCAGCAGGTGCAGTGGTTTTAACGGTGAGCGTCTGGGTAGTCTCGCTGCTGCTAGTACCGATGTTGTTCCGTGATGTTGCACTCAGGTTGTAGTCGTCATCAGGCAGCCCATCTTCGGGGAATGTCCCGCTGGTGGGCGTTGCCGTTTCTGTGTCTACGCTCCAGTTGCCGTTCTCGTCGGCGGTTGTTTCGTAGGTCACGTCGGGGGTGCCGTCGCCATCCAGGTCTATCGCCAGGGTGACAATGTGCCCCGCTTCTGCCGTCCCCGAAATCACCGGTGTATTGTCGCTGGTTTTATTCGGCGAAGCGATAACCGGCGCGTCGGGTGCAGTAGAGTTGACCGTGAGCGTCTGGGTGGCTTCGGGCCCGGTGTTGCCCACGTCATCCGTTGCTGTTGCACGGACTCCATAGTTGCCATCGGACAGTCCACCCTCCGGCAAGGTTCCGCTGATGGGCGTTTCCGTCTCCGTATCCACACTCCAGTTGCCGTCTGGATCGGCGGTCGTTTCGTAGGTCACGTCGGGGGTGCCGTCGCCATCCAGATCTATCGCCAGTGTTACCGTACTGCTCGGCTCGGCCGTCCCTGCAATCACCGGTGTTTTATCGCTGGTCTGGTCTGGTGATGTAATTGTGGGTGCAGCAGGTGCGGTGGTGTCAACGGTCAGGTCCTGGGTTGTTTCGGGGCTGTCGTTGCCCACCCCGTCGGTCGCAATGGCGATAATGCGATACCCACCATCGGGCAGCCCACCTTCGGGTAGCGTTCCAACGGTTGGCGTGATCGTCTCCGTATCCACGCTCCAGTTGCCATCCGGGTCAGTGGTGGTTTCGTAGGTCACGTCGGGTGTGCCATCACCTCCCAGGTCAATACCGAGCGTTAGCGTACTGCTCGGTTCAGCCGTTCCCGAAATCACTGGCGTGCTGTCGTTGGTCTTATCTGGCGACGTGATGGTGGGCGTGGTGGGAGCGGTGGCATCAACTATGAGGGTCTGGGTAGTCGGCTCGCTTGCTCCCATCTTACTTGTTGCTGTGGCTCTCAGACCATAGCTGCCATCGGCCAGTCCGTCAGCCGGGAAGGTGCCCATCGTCGGGGTATACGCTTCGGTATTTACCGTCCAGTTCCCCTCCATGTCAGCAGTTGTTGTGTAGGTGACGTTGGCGGTGCCGTCGCCATTCAGGTCTATGGAAAGGGTAATGGTAATACCACTCTGCATTGCGCTGGTGATATTCCCCGTGTCTGTGATACTCCCTGTTCCCGTGATGCTTACGGTGCCTGTGATAACCGGCGTGTTGTCATTGGTCCTGTCCGGCGAGCCGATGACAGGCGCATCCGGGTCGGCATCGCGGTAGTCGGGCGTGCCGTCCCCATCTGTGTCGGTCGGCGTTGTCGGATCGTCTCCGGCTTCGTCCTCATCCGTGATACCGTCGTTGTCGCTGTCGGTGTCCTGATAGTCGGGCGTGCCGTCCCCATCTGTGTCGGTCGGCGTTGTCGGGTCGTCTCCGGCTTCCTCCTCATCCGTGATACCGTCGCCGTCGCTGTCGGTTTCCTGATAGTCGGGCGTGCCGTCGTTGTCGCTGTCGGTCGGCGTTGTCGGGTCGTCTCCGGCTTCGTCCTCATCAGAGATGCCGTCGCCGTCGCTGTCGGTCTCCTGATAGTCGGGCGTGCCGTCGTTGTCACTGTCGGTCGGCGTTGTCGGGTCGTCTCCGGCTTCCTCCTCATCAGAGATGCCGTCGTTGTCGCTGTCATCGTCGAGATAGTCGGGCGTGTCGTCGCTGTCGGTGTCCGTCGGGTTGAGCGGATTATCGCCGACTTCGGTTGCCGTCGGGATACCGTCGCCGTCATCGTCGGCATCGTTGTTATTGTTGTTTCCTTCACCGTCGGTGTTTGCGGTA
>DAOTUE010000043.1:0-2790 GCA_034436975.1 Chloroflexaceae bacterium | reverse complement strand
ACCGTCGGCGCCATCGCCCACCACCGGGATGCCCATTCTCTCCTCGTACCGGCGCCCCCTGGCCGATCTCTCCGATTGGCCGGGGTCGCCAGTGTCGTGCCAGGCGAGTCGCGTTGAGAGGTGAATCATAGGGTTCTCCAAACGTGGCTATACGATTGCAAAAAGAACACCCGCCGTGCGCTGCTTGACGGCGGGCGGGCCTTGTAGTATGATAGGAACACCTGGCGGCCCTACCGCCTTGGTCACAGCCTCGGGCTTCGATGTAAGCGCCGGGGCTTTTTCTATTGTAGCATAGCAAGTTAACGGAGACAAACGAAGATAACGCGCCGCGCCTCAATCACCGCCAACAAAGCGCCCCCCGTCCGTGGATAATCTGCACCAGCTCGATGCCGCCAAGACAACCCCTCCAGAGCGCCCGCCCTCCGCTACGCTTCGGGAGGGATCAGAGGTCAGAGGTAAATGGGGACACCACCAACCGAAAGCCGTAGCTCCAGTGGCGATAGTACGGACGCCCCCCGTAGCGGGAAGCGCAACGGATGTAGTGGTCGGGGCTGTAGAACGCGCCCCCACGAACCACCCGCGAGCCGCCAGCCGCCAGATACTCCCGCCCATCCTCGGAATCGTAGGGATAATCCGCATATAGGCTCTGCGCCCACTCCCAGACATTGCCCGCCATATCGACGCAACCGTAGGGGCTGTCCCCTCCCGGGCTGTACTGCCCCACTACCGTCGTGTCCTTCACATTGCGGTTGAAATTGCACAGTTTCGACGTCGGCTTCTCATCCCCCCACGGATAGATGCGCCTGTCGGTCCCCCGGGCCGCCTTCTCCCACTCTGCCTCGGTCGGCAGGCGGGCGACGAGCGACCTGCCGCTGCGAGCGATTTTCAACAGCTTCGTCAGCCATGCACAGAAAGCCGCCGCGTCTTCCCACGAGACGTTTACCACCGGGTGTTTCTCCTTGCCGGGTGGCGGCCGCCCTCGTCTCCAGTCCTCCGGGGCGCGATGGTCGGCCGAGCGGACGAAGACAGCATACTGCGCGTTCGTCACCGGGTGCTTGCCGATCAGGTACTCATCCAGGTGAAAGGTTCGCTGGGGGTGCTCATCCTTCTGGGCGTCCTTGTCCCGTTGTGGATTGCTGCCCATCGAGAAAGGGCCGGCCGGGACCGGCATCAATTCCAACTCGACGGCGGGGGTCAGCGCCAGCGTCACCGGTTGGCCCGCCTGAGCTGGCGGGACGGATGGGAGAGACGGCTTGGGCGGCGGCAAAGGTACGTTCAGCTCGATCCGCCCGCCAGCGAAGGGCGCGGGGCTGTTGCAGCCCGCGCTGCCAGATGGGGACGCCATCAGCCGAAAACCGTCGTACCTGTAGCGATTGTTCGGAGTGTACTTGGAGTTGCGATAAGCGCAGCGGGCGAGGTAACCGGACGTGCCACCACGCAAAACCCGGGAACCACCTATCTCCAGATTCTCTCGTCCATCCTCAGGATCATAGGGATAATCCCTGGACAAGCTCTGCGTCCACTCCCACACGTTGCCCGCCATATCGGCGCAGCCGTAGGGGCTGTCCCCGTCTGGGCTGTACCGCCCCACCACCGTCGTATCCATGATATTGCGGTTGAAATTGCACAGCTTCGCCGTCGGTTTCTCGTCGCCCCACGGGTAGATGCGCCCGTCGGTCCCCCGGGCTGCCTTCTCCCACTCCGCCTCGGTCGGCAGGCGGGCGAAAAGCAACTCACCGCCGCGAGCAGTTTTCAACATCTTCGTCAGCCACGCACAGAAGGCCACCGCGTCTTTCCACAAGACGTATTGCACCGGGTGTTTCTCCTTACCGGATGGCGGCTGCACTCCCTCCCAATATTCCGGAGCGGGATGCCCAGCCGACTGGACAAAGACGGCATACTGGGCGTTCGTCACCGGGTAGCGGCCGATCAGGTAGCCCTCCAGATGGACGACATGCTGGGGCATCTCCCTTTCCCTGGTATCTTCGTCCCGTTGTGGATCGCTGCCCATCAAGAAAGGGCCGGCCGGAACCGGCATCAATTCCAACTCGATGTCCGGCCTCAAAACCAGCGTCACCGGTTTGCCCTTCTCGAATGGCGAGAGGGACGGTTCAACTTCCGTGTGCATCTCAGTGACATATTCGGGAACAGCAAATTGGGGATTCATTTTAAGAACCGCTAATCTGATCGCGTTTATAACACTGATAGAAAGCGACCCATAAGCGTCTTGGAATGCCTGGAACCCCATGTCCAGTTTTCGATAGTCCCTGCCATCCTTGAACTTGAACAGTGGTTCTCCGTTGCTTCCTTCGATATTACCAGCATCGACGAGGCACATGTACACTTCTATGCAGGCTACGTCATTGATAGCACCCCAATCTCCTGGCTGGGTGTGACTGTGCCACCCTATATTTCGTTCCGATATGTAGGCATTGCGTTGCCGGTTTTCGTCTTCAGTAGCCTGTCGAACAATGACCCATGCACGCGCATCTTGAGCGCCTTCACTCTCCAGTTCCGCCACATCCTCGTTCAAGTCGCCCAGATACAGAATAGACGATACCTTGGAAACCGCGTCGGATGCAGCAGAATCATCAAGCGGTATTGAGCACTTGAGTACTGTCAATCTGGCTGGATCGTTGTGCCCATATTTGGCATAATAATCTTTGATGACACAAACGCTGCCGCTTGGCGATACACACTCCAGTCCCCAGTCTATGCGACCTTCCAGGTATCTGATGATCGGTGGTTCAACTTCTTCGTCCTCCTCTTTTTTACACTCGTCGCTAAATA
>DAOTUE010000042.1:0-25542 GCA_034436975.1 Chloroflexaceae bacterium | reverse complement strand
CTCCCACCAGTCCACTCGCTCATCAGCCGTGCGCCAGAGCAGGTATTCCCGAACCCCGCTACGCTCGTAGAGTTGCCGTTTGAGAACCCTATCGTATCGGGTGCTGCTGGCTGCAACCTCGACGGCCAGTTCCGGTGCCCCTTCGACAAAGCCATCGGCGGCAACACAGGCCGCCCCTTCTCGGTTGAAGAAGAGTATCACATCGGGCTGAACCTCGCTACGTTGCTCCATCCGCACGCTGGTATTATCAGCTATCCGCAACCCTGGCGTTTTCATACGATAGAAGACGAGCCAGGCGATAATAAGGCTATGAGGCTCTCCGTGACCGATATGTACAGGCGACGGCATAGAGACAACTCCCTCTATCAGTTCGGCTTTCTTGAGGTGGGGCATGGCTTCGTACCGCCGCTCAAACTCTTCCCGCGTCAGGTGGTCGCCGTGGCGCAGGGATGTGACTGCTTCCGCCGCAGCATCCACCTCCACAACAGACTGCTCCTGATTTGTGTCATAGTGGGTTGGCATGGGTTCCCCCTTTCTTTTGTGGTTCCTTATCTTGCTCGTTCTTCGTTATGGGCGCGACAGCCAGTCGCTCTCGCACACCCATTTATACGTCGTTAGCTCTTTCAGCCCCATCGGCCCGCGGGCATGGAGTTTCTGGGTGCTTATGGCCACTTCGGCTCCCAGACCGAACTGTCCCCCATCGTTGAAACGGGTCGAAGTATTGACAAACACCGCCGAACTATCTACCGACTGGACGAACGCATCGGCCGTAGCGCGGTCATTCGTCAGGATAGCGTCGCTGTGCCCCTGGCTGTGGGTGTTGATGTGGTCAATGGCCTGCTCCAGCCCATCTATCACGCGGATCGAGAGGATGAGGGCCATAAACTCGGTGCCAAAATCGTCTGGCTTTGCGGCAACCAGGTTCCAGTTTGCTGCATCGGGCACCTTCGAGAGGATCGCCAGCGATTCCGCGTCGGCCCGCATCTCAACCCCGGCCTGGTGCATGGCTTCGCCCACGGCAGGCAGCACTTGCTCCGCAACGTCGCGGTGGACAAGCAGTGTGTCCAGCGCATTGCATACGCTGGGCCGCTGGGTCTTGGCATTGAGAATGATTGGTATTGCTTTCTCCAGCGTTGCCGTGGGGTCAATGTAGATATGGCACACGCCAATACCGCCCGTGATGACGGGAATCGTCGCATTTTCGATGCAGAAGCGATGCAACCCGCCCCCACCACGGGGAATGATCATATCCACGTAGGTATCGAGCCGCAGCAGCTCGCGCACCAGTTCGCGGTTGGGGTCGGTAATGCTCTGCACCGCGCTGGCAGAGATGCCGCTCTTCTCCAGGGCCTGCCCGATTGCGCTGGTAATGGCTGCGCAACTGTGTTGAATGTCGCTGCCCCCACGCAAGATAACCGCGTTGCCGGACTTCAGGCAGAGCGCGGCAATATCTACCGTAACGTTCGGACGGGCCTCGTAGATAACACCGACAACACCGAGCGGCGTGCTGCGCTTGTGCAGCCGCAAGCCATTGGCCAGTTCCGCCATGTCGAAAATTTCGCCCACCGGGTCGGGCAGTTCGGCAACCTTGCGTGTGTCGGCGGCAATAGATTCGAGCCGCTTTGGGGTCAGCAGCATCCGGTCCAGCAACGATTTGCTGGTGCCTGCGGCCCGGGCTGCATCCATATCGGTTTCGTTTGCGGCCAGAATTGCCTCCTGCTGTGTTCCGAGCACATCCGCTATTGCATGGAGGGCCGCGTCTTTCTTTTCCCGCTCCAGGATGGCCAGGCGATGAGATGCCTCGCGGGCCTGCTGTCCGATGATGTTCAAATCTGTGGTCATAGTTCCCTCATTCCTTCATTTCTTCTACGATACCAGTACCAGTATCATTTTTCCTATCATTTCTCCGCATCGTCGGGGCCGTTCTCCTCTTTCTCGTGCACTCCCTCGCGCCGTTCGCGCTCGTGCTCAAGGGCCTGACGCGCCCGCTCAATCTGCACCTGCATCTCGCCGGCCCGCCAGGCCAGAAAGAGCAGCACAAAGCTGACAAGCAACAGCAAAAAGGCCAACCAGAGGATGATAAGAGTCCAGGTGCCCGAATCGCCATGCAGCGCAACCTTGCCATTGAAAAGGGCAAGCATCACAAACGCCAGCGCAGCCACAATGTAGGAGCGGCGTTTGTAGGTTTGGGCGGGCGTGCGCCATACCTGGTAGGTCATTACCAGGAAGATAAACAACGAAATTATTGCATTGATCAGGGGACGAGACATATTTTGTAGTCTCCTTTCGGATTTTCCGAAGCAATTATCCTATGGTCCTGTTATGATACTACGATATGGTGTGTTGTGCGTAACTCTGGCCCATTATACCGTTATCCATTGCAGTTGAACAGTGGTATGTCTTCACGTTTGAGGGTAAATCCTGGGAGCGCAAGCGTCCCGCTTGCATTGGGGCGGGCAGTTGGTAAGCGTTCACGGTGTTTGGACAATCCCCGATTCCTGGGAGCGCAAGCGTTTCGTTTGCCCCGATGCGGGAGCCTCCCTCCCAATCCATCCCCCCGCTGGGGGAGGACAGGTGGGGGGCTGAACGATTATCCTGATTGTGAACAATTACGAACAGTGGTTGAACACATCGGGAAACGCCCGGCGGCTACCGCTGGCCCCGCTCCTGTGGTACAATATCGGACGTTGCCAGACCCAATAGCTGGTAAGCATCCTGACGACCATCTTACCAGGCATTCTGGCACCCGGAAACAAGCCGGGTAGAAAGTAGCAGCAGTGCGAACTATGGCAGACGAAGAGCATCGCCTGATAGCGGAAAGCCAGAGCGGAAACCTGGATGCCTTCAATCGTATTGTCGCTCTGTACCAGGGGCGCATCTACAACCAGTGTTACCGTATGTTGAACGAGGCCGAAGCCGCCGCCGATGCGGCCCAGGATACGTTTCTGTCGGCTTTTCACAAGCTGCGGAGTTTTCGTGGTGGCTCGTTTCGTTCATGGATACTGCGCATTGCTACGAACACCTGTTACGATGTGTTGCGGGCTCGCAAACGCCGCCCGACAACCTCGCTTGATGCAGCGATGGAGCCAGGCGAGGGAAACCCCACGTTTGACCCGCCGGCACCGGGCGAGTCGCCGGGCGAGGTGGCCGAACGGCACGAGCTAGGCGCAACACTCCAGCGGTGTCTCGCGCTGCTTCCCGACGACCAGCGCACCGCCGTTATCCTGAGCGACATTCAGGGCATGAACTACCAGGAAATCGCGGAGATAACCTGCGCAAACCTCGGTACCGTCAAGTCGCGCCTGAGCCGTGGGCGGGCGCGGCTGCGCGACATGCTGAAAGAAATGGAACTCCTGCCAGAGCGTTACCGTCATCATGGTGATGAGCAGTTAAGCACAACGGAACGCAACGGTGAGCAGCTATGAGTGATTTTCCCCGACAATTCAATAGCGATACCGACTCGGAGCGCAACGCCAACGCAGAAGACCTGGAAACGCTGTCGGTGTACCTCGACGATGCGCTCCCCGATACGGAGCGTGAGCGGATCGAAGCGCGGCTCCGCACCGAGCCGGTCTTGCAGCGCGAGCTTGCCGAACTCCGCGCCACGGTTACACTCCTGCACAATCTCCCCCAGGCTATACCGTCGCGTTCCTTCGCGCTCTCCCCGGAGATGGTCGGGGCCCGTTCGCTCCTGCGCTGGCCCGTGGGCTGGCTCTGGGCCAGCGGCGCGCTGGCTTCGCTCCTGGTCGCTATTGCCCTGACCACGCTGGTTGTGCAGTTTGTGGGGGGGACAGGACAGGTTGCAAAGCAGCACGACGCGGCAATGCCACAGCAGGAGGTGGGGAGCCGTCCCGCGCCCGGCCGCCATCCCTCAGCGTCTGACGAACCGCAGGCCCCCGCGGCTATGATTGCTCCATCTCCTCCACCCCTTGAATTCTCGGAGCCGTCGTATGGGTTGAATACAGGGGGAGACGTGGGGACAGGGACCGAAGAACCGCAAATGATGCGTCAAGAAGCCGAAGAAGCCGAAGAAGCGGGAGATGCAGCAGGAGATGACGAAGCAGACGAAGCAACAATGGATGAGGAAGCGGCATTGACTGCCATTCAGACCGTGCCTCTCCCCACTCCTGGATTGACCAGAACGAGCGAAGAGCCTGGTGCCCCTTCCGGTTCGTCCGAGCGGGAGCAGGACAAAGCGGCCCAGGTTCGCCGGCTCACTCTTATTGTCATCGGATTGATCGTCCCGATTGTGGGGGTGGCGGTGGTGATGTGGCTGGCGCACCGCCGCCGCCGTGCCGGTTCCTGAGACCAGATTGGTTTTTATCTGCACAGAACACGGAGAACGCAAAGAAACGCTGTTTTGTAACTGTTCAGAATCAGGGGTATTGCTTTTGGGAGCGCGGGCATCCTGCCCACCCCGATGCAAGCGAGATGCTTGCACTCCCAGGGTTTCACCCTCAAATGTGACCATTTACGCTGTTTTGAAAGCAACGTGGTGTGAAAGTCGTTATTCTCTCGAAATCGCTGGTTGTCGGGGCGTATCAAAAAAAGCTCGAAGAACTGGCCCGTTTGCCCGATGTTGACCTCCTTGCAATTGTCCCTCCCTCGTGGCGTGAGCCGCTGGTAGGGGAGATCCGGCTGGAGCAACTTTTCACCGGGGGCTATCGGATAGCGGTGCTGCCCATTGTCGCAAACGGGCAGCACCATTTCTACTTTTTTCGTGGGCTACGGCGGTTGCTCGTGCACGAACAGCCCGATGTGTTCCACATTGACGAAGAATCGTTCAATACGGCAACGTTTATGGCTCTGCGGGCCTGCGCCCCGACCGGGGCCCGCTGCTGCTTTTTCAACTGGATCAACATTGACCGTCGCTACCCGCCACCCTTCTCCTGGTTTGAACGCTACACCTTTCGCCATGTGGCCTATGGCATTGCGGGAAACCAGGATGCCGCAGCGATTCTCCGTCGCCACGGGTACAGCGGCCCGCTGGCAGTGCTCCCCCAGTTCGGCGTAGACCCGCAGCTTTTTGCGCTGCGTCCCGCAGAGCAACAATCTCCCCCTGCCAGTGCCAGTGTTCCCCCCCCATTTGTTGTTGGCTATGTGGGGAGGCTACTGGAGCGGAAAGGGGTGCTTGACCTGCTGGCGGCAGTGGCCGTCCTGCCCCCCCACGTCCGTCTGCTCCTGCTTGGCGATGGCGACCTGCGCCCGCTCATTGAGGAACGGGCCCACGACCTGGACATACGCCAACGGGTGGAGATTCATCCCGCCGTTCGCAGTGCCGATGTCCCCGATGTGTTGCGTCAGCTTGATGCACTGGTGTTGCCGTCGCGCACCATTCCCGGCTGGCGCGAGCAGTTCGGGCGCATTCTCATTGAGGCGATGAGTTGCGGGGTTCCTGTTGTCGGTTCGTCGTCGGGCGAAATTCCCAATGTTATTGGCGATGCGGGGTTGGTCTTTCCCGAAGGTGATATTGCCGCGCTGCACCACGAGTTGTCGCGGTTGCTGGATAGCGAAGCAATACGCCGCGACCTGGCCCGGCGTGGGCGGGAGCGGGTGCTGGCCCACTACACCCAGGCCGCGCTGGCCCGCTCCTACTACGAGATCTATTGTGAGATGGCAAGCGGGCCGAAGCCGTAGTACCATGTTCGCCTGAACACGTAAAAAAACCACAAAGACTTAAGGGTTTCCCTTGTAGTGAAACTATCTATCTGGTTTTGGTATAATCTGTCCTATGAAGATGTATAAAGCGCGGGCCCCGATGCGTATCGGGCTGTTTGGCGGCGGCACCGATGTCAGCCCCTATGCGGAGGAGCATGGCGGCAAGGTGCTGAATTGTACGATTAACCTGTTTGTGCGCTGTATGCTGCGCCCCACGGCCACGCCGGGCATTACCATCCGTTCGCTTGACCTGGAGCAGGTGAGCACGATGGTGACGGGGAAAACCTGGGATGGCAAGCTGACGCTGCCCCAGGCTGTGCTCGACGCAGTGTATGAGCAGGAGCACAGCACCGTAAAAAGAATACCTCACGAGCACGAAGGGGCCGACATTACCATGTTTAGCGATGCGCCCCCCGGCAGTGGCCTGGGGTCGTCCTCGGCTCTGGTGGTGAGCATGCTCAAGTTGCTCTACGAGGTGTATGGGGTGACAACCCCCCCCCACACGCTGGCAGAGCTGGCCTATCGCATCGAGCGGGTTGATATGGGGATTCCCGGCGGGCGGCAAGACCAGTATTCCGCGGCATTCGGGGGGATGTGTGTCTACCACTTCGGCGGGCCGCGAGTCATTGTCGAGCCAGTGCTGGACGACCCGGCGGCTCTCCTTGAACTGGAGAGCAGTCTCATCCTCGGCTACATCGGGGATCGGAGCCTGCTCACGCGACACCTGATGACCGACCAGGTTGAACGACTCGTCAAGGGAGACACGCTCAAATACCACGACGAGACGCGGGCCCTTGTGGATGAGTCGGTCAGCTTGCTCCGTGCGCTTCGTATTGCCGATTTCGGGCGGCTCCTGCACGATGCCTGGGAGGTGAAGAAAGCCTTTTCCCCTCACATTGCCCCGCCTATCGTTGATGAGATCTACGCCCTGGCCCGCAAGCATGGCGCGTGGGGGGGGAAGATTACCGGTGCGGGCGGGGGGGGGTTTATGGTGTTTGCCTGTCCCTTCGAGCGGCGGCTCGAACTGGAGCGGGTGCTCATCGGTGCGGGGGTGCAGATACGCCCCTTCTCGTTCACTTCGCACGGGGTGCAGGTGTGGGCGGTTGAGGATGCAGGAGCGTGAGCAACGGCCCGCCGGTCCCGCGGCGGGGTGGGCGACGGTCGGGGTGGTGGTGTGGAGCGTGGGCCTTGCGGTTGTGCTGGTCTGGCTCTTCCATTCGTGGAACTTCGACGACCCCTATATTACCTATCGCTATGCGGCAAACCTCGCTGAGGGGCGCGGCTTTGTCTACAATGTAGGCGAGCGGGTTTTGAGCACCACCACGCCACTCTATGCGCTGCTGCTGGCTCCGGTGCGCTTGTTCGGACTGAGCATTCCGCTGGCGGGGAGCGTTATCGGGGCAATAAGCCTGGCCGCGGCGGGGCTGTTGTTCTGGCTCCTGGGGCGGGCCTGGCAGACGGAGCGGGCCGGACTGGTCGGGCTGATCCTCCTGCCAACAAGCCTGTTGCTTACCCCCACAATAGGCGGGGAGATGCCGCTCTCCATTGCGCTTATCCTGGGAGGCTTCCTGGCTGTGGCGCACCGTCGCGAGGGGTGGGGGGCGGTGTTGCTGGCACTTGCCACGCTGACCCGCGCCGATGGGGTGCTTGCTGCTGTTGCTGCCGCTGGCTCTATCCTTGTCGGCTCCCCGACCCAACATCATTTCCGCTGGCGAGCGTTGCTGCGCTACGGGGTGCGCTATGGGGCCATCCTCGCCCCCTGGTTGCTCGTTGCGTGGGGCTATTTTGGTTCGCCATTTCCCGCAACGCTGACGGCCAAGCAACACCAGGGAATGCTTCCCGGCACCCAGCGGTTTCTGGCAGGGTGGCTTGAGCAACTCCTGATGTTCTGGGAGAATCCCTTTTTGCGGCTCCAGCTCATTGCTGCGGTGGCGGGGATGGGAATGCTGGCCGGGCGTGGGCGGCCCTGGTTGCTCGTGGTGGGCTATACGCTGCTCTACCTGGTGGGCTATACGCTGCTCGGCGTGAGCGGCTATTTCTGGTATTACGCGCCGCTGGCGGTGGGGTTGATTGCGCTGGCCGCGCTCGGTATTGAACTGGTCTGCTCGCTCCCCCCTGTTCGCGCCCTCTCGCCCCTGGCCCGCTCCCTTGTTGCCCTGCTGCTGGTCTTACCAATGCTCTACCCCCAGGCCTACCTCCTGCTGGAATCGTCCGATAGGCACGACCCCCGCCTGCCCCTCTATCGCGAGGTTGGCGAATGGCTGCACACGCACACCCCGCCGGGGGCCAGCGTGGGGACGCTGGAGGTAGGGGTTATTGGCTACTATGCACAACGGCGCATGATAGATTTCGCCGGGTTGCTCCAGCCGGAGATAGCACAGCAGTTGACCCCCACGACATCCTATGAGCATGCGGCGGTGTGGGCATTTCACACCTTTCGTCCCGATTACCTGGTGTTGCACGACGGGGTGTTTGCCTACCTGGAGACAGCTCCCGCCTTTCGCCAGCGGTGCAAGCCAGTGACGACGTTTGTATCCCCCGCGTACCCCCATCGTCTCGTTGTCTACTCCTGTACCCATACCAGAACCGAATAGATAAACTTGAAAATGAACGGTTTTCATTCCGTCAGGAGTGCGCGATAGTGCATGGAGTCTGAACCCTATACCCCGCCCCCTGACCCCTGCACTCACACCCCAACGCGCACTTCCCCCGCCACATCGAGACCGCCCGCCACGTCGTAGCACCCCAGAGCCACGACCTGCCCCCCATCGGGAACATAGACATATTCTCCCGTAGGGATGCCAAGTTGCTGAACCTGCTGGAATACCTGCTCGGTCTCCTGCGTGGGGATTGGCTGCACCCGCACCGTCCACCGATCCTCGCTGCCTACGGTTGTGGCCAGGCTCCCCCGCACCTCGGCAAACACCGTTTCGTGCGCTGGCGTGACTACAACATCCACCGCGTCTACGCGGCAATCCAGCGTTTCCCCATCAAACTCCACGCTCACGCGGTCGCCAAACTGCCAGTCGCGCCCATAGACAAAGCCCGGTTCGCGGCTCACAATCCGCCCGCGCACCTCGTCCCGCGCCACGCCGGCCCGCAATGCTGCGTAGCCCTCGTGGGCCAGATCGTCCGCGACCGTCGTATGCCGTGCATCAACGAGACGCTCGTAGCGGCCAAAGGGCACCTGCGCTGCCCGCGCCCCGTCCGCAACCTCGACCACCTGCCGCGCCTCTTTTGCCCCCTGGCCCGCCACATACACGGTCGTTATTGCTTCGCTCCAATCCTGCGTGCGGCGCACCCCCACGAGACTCCCCGTCTCCAGGCTCAGCACGACTGGTGGCAACTTGCGCTCATTTCCCCGCGCCAGGTCTGCCCCCCGCACCTGTGCATAGGTCTCGAAGCGCAGCAGCGGCAAGGCTCCATCGTGGCGGCAAACCACGTCGAAGAAGAGAGCAACTCCACGTTCTGCGCTGGCTTCGGCCAGTTCTTGCAACACATCGAGCACAACCCGCCGGGCGAAACTTTTGGAAACGTCCGCCCCCGCCCCCATATCGTCAGCCAGCGGGGGAAGCCGGAGCCACGCGCTCACATTGCGCCCCGTCCCCGCATCGCTGCCGAAGTTTTCGCGCACAATGGCCCGCATCAGGTCATCAGCCGGGCCGCTCTTCTGTGCCTGTGGCGTGCCCGTGGCATAGGCAACAATGCGCCGCTCAAGCAGAGCCAGCGCGGGCACTGCCTTCACCTCGATAACCCGCTCGCCATCCTCCTGCACTTGCTGGGAAACACGGGCAATCAACCAGACCGTTTCGGTGTCCAGCGCAAGCAGTCCATCTCCTGCACCGCGCCACACCTCCAGCCGCCAGTCGCGCCGTAGCGAACCGCACACCCAGACAGGCAGATCGCGCCAGGCCAGCACCAGCGTGAGCGGCCAGTGCCGCGTGCCGTTCGTATCCACGCGGTAGCCGGTGCTGTTTACGGCACGCCGATATTCCAGTCGCAGAAAGCGTGGGAGCAGCGTGACCCGCTCTCCCGTCGGGCGACATAGCCAGATAGCGTAGGTCGTGTTCATGCTATTCATCCTCCTGATCCTCCTCTTCAATTTCCCCTGGTTTTATCTCGTGCAACAACCGGAGCACCTCGGTTCGTGTAATGAGTACCCTGTTACCAAACCGCACGGCTCGCACCCGGCCCGATTTTATCCAGTTGTATATTGTTTGCTTTGTCACTTTGAAGCGTTCCACGAGTTCCTGGACTGTGTAATACGTCTCTTCTTCTATCGGGTCACGTTTGTCTGCCATATCTTAACCTTATGAAATTATTCGGAAATTAGGGGCCGTATTTCTGGGAGCGCGGGCATCCTGCCCGCATGCAAGCGGGACGCTTGCGCTCCCGGAGTTTTGTATCTAAATCTAAACAGTTACCCTATTTTACGGATTTGACCAGTTAGACTTTTTGTGATACAATCAAGACAGTAACGAGGCTATTGACTATTATACTGATACCAATCGGGGACTACTTTGACATTGGAGAGTTCGGCTCATCACTCGTCACTGACATAAAGAAAGGGGATTTTCGATGGATCTGTTTCGCTTTCAGGGATACAGCAGCCCCCCGCTGCTGATGTTTAGCCAGACCGATGGCCGGCGCATTGAGAACCTGGACTACCAGTTTATCGAGCAGGAGGGGCAACTCTTTCTCCTGGCGGGGGCGACCCCGCTGCGGGTGCTGGCCATCACCCGGACCCCCTTTGGCCTGGCCATTGTCGAGTGCCAGCAGCAGTATTGTAGCGCAAATGGCGGCTCCTGGATGAGTGTCTTTGTGTTAACTCTGGAAGAATACTTCGCTGCAACCGGCCTGCTGCTGAGCGGCTGATACCACTTCGTTATCAAAGAAGCAAAAAAACCGCAAAGGGCACGAAGATCGCAAAGGGAGACACCATGTCTGGACAGAGAGGAACAATGAGGATGTTGAACCCCTCCGACCCCTGTCGGCTGTCACCCTGTCTCCTATCCCCTGTTCCCTGCCCCCTATCCCCTATCCCCTGCCCCCTACCCCGCTGCATCGCGGCTCCAGTGTCGCTCACGCCAGATCATCTCTGCCCCGCTTGCGCCCGTCGTGTTGGTCATATAGACAGCGATGGCGTTCGGGCCCGGCACGAGGTGCCAGCTTGCCAGCCGGCTCCCCGGTACGAGATGCCCGACAACATTCCCCCGCACGTTTGACACCAGCGACTTTCTCCCCGGACGCAGGTCAATAACAAGCACTTCCCCCGCCGCCAGCACCAGGTCAAAGTAGAGCGCGTCGCCCGTGGTCCGATTGATTATCTCGTAGAGCCGCCCCGGCCCCGTCACGGTCAACACGGGGCAGCCGGCCGCTGTTCCCCCATAGTGT
Source organism: Chloroflexaceae bacterium (assembly GCA_034436975.1). Classification (GTDB taxonomy): domain Bacteria; phylum Chloroflexota; class Chloroflexia; order Chloroflexales; family Chloroflexaceae; genus JAAUSY01. The sequence continues at coordinate 14,490 of DAOTUE010000042.1, read as the reverse complement.
ACCATACTCACCCCCGCCCGGCTCCCGTCGGAGCCAGTGTTGTCGCAGCCGAGCACCAGCGTCCCATCGTCCTCAACAACAACCGCATTGGTATTGCCGCCGCCCGGCAGCGTGCAGTCGAGCGGAAACCAGGCATAGCCGTTCCATTGGGCCTGGGGGTCGGGCAGCGTCAGCCCGTCGGCGGTGGCAAATTCGCCCACGGCATAGAGCAACCCATCGTGGCGCACCGCCAGGGCGAGGGCCTGCTCACTGCCCCCCTGCACCCGCCCCAGAGACCGCCACACCACGCCATTCCATTCGGCCACATAGCCCCACGTCTCGCCCCCTTCGCTCCAGGAAAACATCCCCGCGGCAACCAGCGTCCCGTCTGGTAAGAATGCCAGCGCATGCACCGCCCCTGGCAGCCCTCCACCCAGGGTGCTCCACGTCCCATCCGAGGGATTCCAGGCCGCAATGTTGGTACCCGGCGCAGTGAAAGACCCGCCAGCATAGATACTCCCACCCGGCCCCCGCGTCAGCGCAAACACGGGCCCGTTTAGCCCGGTGATGGCGTTCCAGCTTCCGATCCAGCGGAGGAGATAGTATCCCCCGCTAAAGCCGTTCCCTCCGGCATAGAGCACGCCATCGTTCCCCGTTGCCAGGCTCCACACCACCCCGCCCCCAACGTTCAGCGTCTCCCACGCACTGCCGGTCCACTTCTTGACCTGCCCCGAAAAGCTCCCCCCGGCATAGAGCAATCCACCGGGCGCAGGGCAAAGGGCTAGAGCCGGGGTATCGGGCCCGCCGCTACTACCCAGAGCAACCCAGGCCGGGGGGGTAGCCTCACTATCCCACACCGCAACATAGGCCGGACTCCCCGTAAATGCGCCGCACACACAGAGCGACCCATCATCTCCCCGCGCCAGCGCATAGACCGGACCGTTAAGCGATCCCACAGGTTCCCAGACACCGACCTGATCGCCGCTTGCCTTGCGCCGAAAGACATAGTTCCCGCTCAAGGGTTCCTGCACCGCCAGCGTGACCGGTGGGGCATCATCTGTCGCCACCCACGCCGGGTCATGGGCCAGCAACGTGATGGTGAGATCGCCTGCTGTCTGGCCCCCACCCGTACCAGCAATTTCTAACCCCTTCTCGTAGACCACCGCAAGTTGCATTGTTGCCGAAGCCCCCGCATAGCGGAGATAGGCCGGTCTATTGCCACTCACGAGATCCGGGTTGAGCGCGGCAATGAGGGCAAGGCGCACCGCCGGCAGGTTCGTTTCGCGCACCCGCGGGCGCAACACCAGTTCCAGTCGCCGTACTTTCGAGATGCTTCGCTCGTAGAGCAAGGGCGCATCGCTGGCCCCCGCCTGCACTACTTCCAGGCCAATAGGGTGTTGTTCTGGCAGTCCCCCGCCCTTCGCTTCGGAGACATCCACACTCAGTCCTTGCAGGCTAACCTCGTTGCCCATTGGCCCGATAATTGACCAGGTTCCCATGTCGCTACTCCTTGCTGTTCCAGACAGTGTTTACCCTCATGATCCGTCTCCCGCCGCAAGGAGAAATCCTGCCAGATGTGTCTTCTTGCTTTCTCCCTGGATTTCTGCGGTAAGTCCAGCACCATAGTGATGGCGCACAGCTAAATCCACATAGTCTGTCGTGCCATTGAGATACATAATCGTTGCCCCTGCGATGCTCATATAATCCACAACAGCCACAACGTGCGTGCTGACCATATAGAGGTAGCCGGTTTTCCGAACAATTGCAAATAATGGTGTTCCAGCAACCATATCGGTAGGTAAAAACGAAACCTGAAATGAAATCAGATAGAACCCTGCGACAGAAGGGGTAAATTGATACGTTGTCAGGTTAAAATCAGTATTATCAAAATCAGAAAGAGTGGCATCCAGGGGTACAACGCTTGTAATTCCATGCGCCATCCCCCCGCCATCCACACTAAGATATGCGAAAAAGTTTGGACGAGTGCTGCTCCCGCTCCCCCCTTTCTCCACAGGCAGCACACCGGTGGTTGCCGAAAGTGCGATTGCGGGTATCCGCGCCCCGTCCAGAATCCCGCTGACCACCTGACCCGCATCAAGGGTGAGTGGGTCGCCCCCGCCCACCACATGGCTGGCCGCGTGGGCCGTGGGTGCATCCCCCGCCAACGCAACTTTGGAAACGGTCAGCGTATCATCAATCACATACAGCCGTTTATCATTCTTGAAAAATATCCGTCCCCATCCCGACGGCATACTGGCCGGGTCGCTCGTGCGCTCCTGCAATCCTATCAATGCTTCTCCCATCATCATTTCCCCTTTCGCTTATCCTTACCTATCCCCTACCCCCTATCCCCTATCCCCTTCACAACCGCCGATAGCCCTCAAGCCACATCTGCACATTGCCTGGCAGCGTCTCGCTTGCCTCTCGGAATGCAGTTGCATCGCTCCCTCCTTGCCGGTCATAGCTGCGATACATCCACCCGATAAGCTCTTTGACGGCCTGGACGACAGGAGAGGGAGGGGTAATGGAATAGGCCCAACGCCCGGTTATCGCAATGGCCTGCTCCCTATCGGTTTCATACGTCCACACCTTGCCGGTGTTGTTCAGCAACCGCAACGCAAAGTAGGGCGGAGTTTGCGGTACCCTGATAACCTCCTCGCTCCCGACTGTCTCCCCGTCTCCGTTCACAATTTCTGTAACATAGCAGAGATCACGGTCGAGGAAGAGGTCGTGCCCGATGACCACCGGATACATACAATCAAACTTGCGGGTTTCATCGGTGGGAGCCTCAAACACCCGGTCACAATATCGTTCAACAGTCGCCTGCGCTGCGCCGAGTAGCGTGGTCAGCAGGCCGTCGTCTGCGTCCGTCGCAATGCCAAGATACGTTTTTGCCTCTTCCAGCGTTACATACGCCATTTCATCCCTCCGTTTGCTTGCAAGGGCGCAGGGGAGAGGGGAGAGGGGACAGGGAGCAACTATCCAGAACCCTATATCCCCCTGAACCCAGAAACCCTCTCCCCCAAACCCCCGAACCCTATGCCCCCCCAAACCCCAAACCCTGCATCCTTACGCCATCACCAGATATTTAATCGCCTCGCTCAGCACCACCCGGCTATCAATGCGGTGGAACCAGCGGAACCCGACCTGCCCATTGGCTGCATAGAGTTCGCTCAGCCGCGTCATCACCAGGTGCGAAAAATCCACAATCCAGAAGTAGTTGAGGTCGCCAAAGACGATGGCGCGGTTGCCGGTTGTCATTGCAGGCATCGTCTCGACGGTGTAGATGGGCCGTCCGAGCAGGGTATCCGGGTGCCCCGCCTGGAGACCGGGCTGCCAGAGGTAGGTCCCCGCATCGTCCTTGAGTTGTCGGATTGTCTTTGCTGTTGCATCCTTCATCAGCCAGACGGCATTATGGCGATAGAGGTAGCTCACGCTGTGGTAGAGGTCCATAATCTCATCGGCGGTGACAGCGGTTGCGCTGGTCGCTGTCACGCCCAGGCTTGCCCCGGCGGTCACGCCCTGCGGCTGGTCGCTGCCGGTGCCCACAACAAACGCCGTGTTCTCCGCCGCCGCAAATGCATAGGCCGCGTCGGGAATGAGGATTTGCTGCACCACATCAACACGGCTACTTTCCAACAGTTCGTCGCTGACCTTGCTCAATTTGGTATACTTGTATGGCTCAAAGGGCACTTCCCCGACCGTTGGCTCTGCCTCGGTAAAGGCATCCTCTTCGGCGGTGAGTGTCGCAAGTGTTGTACTGTGGGTCATCACGGGCACCTTGAACGCATCGGTACCCGCCACCTGGAGCACCCGCGCCCCCGCCTGGCGCAAAATACTGGACGATTTCAACGCAACAACCAGATCTTGAGCATAGCGGGTCGGCACCAGGTAGCCCCCCTCCGAAGGGGTCCCGACTTCCATTGCGGCTTTTGCGGCCCGCAACGCCGACCTGTCGCCCGTATAGACATAGGCATTGTAGGCTTTGAGATACCGCTCCTCGTGCTCCGAAGCCATATCAGCCGATACATCGCCCGGCAACACAAACCCGCCGGCCTTGATTGCCGGCCCATCGGTTATTGCCTTGATGGTCTGTTCGAGCGCGGCAAGGCGGGCCACAAGCGGTTGATCATTGCGCACCTGCTCGACACTACCCTGCTGGTATGTCGGTCGTGTCTGCGTATCCTGCATGCCCATCACGGCGGCCTGGCCCGGCGTGGGAATATCCCCCGCATCCTGAACCCTATCCCCTATTCCCTGAACCCTATCCCCTATTCCCTGTACCCTATCCCCTGTACCCTGATTCTGTTCCCTACTCATTGTCCATCCTCCTTGTTGTTCATTTTCCTGACGATACACACGATATGCATTCATATCAAAGGGGGGAGCCACCCGCACCGCCTGCACCCGCGTCATTTCGGGCATGGCGGGGGTGGGGGTGAGGCTCCCCTCCACAATCGGCCACTGGAGAATGTGCCCATCGTCAGCCTTGCGCACCATGTGGGGCACACTCCCCGAACTCCAGCTCAGCTTGCCGGCCTGCACCAGTTCATACACCATCCGCTCATAGGCATCGGCAAGGTCCAGCACTGTCTCCGCCCATATCCCCAGGTCGTCCCGCTGCGTTTTGATTGGCTGAAAGAAGCGGTCTGCCAGTCCCTCCAGCCCGGCCCGCAGCGGTATGCTGTGGTGAAACAGACAATAGGCCCCGTTGCCATCCTCTTTACCAAAAAAGGTTTTGGCAGAAAAATACTCCCCCACCAAGTCTTTCTGGTTGACAGACTGGTTGTCAGCTTGATTGCCAGGCTGGTCGCGAAACCGCACCAGGTAGCCGCCGACCCGTCCCGCGCTCCCAACAGCTTTTATTGCCCCGCCAGTAGCGATGATCCGTTCATTGGTGTGTTGCTCATCCGCATGGTTCGTGTTGCTCATTCGTTTCCTCCAGTCCGAGCCATTTCCGCGCCTCATGCTTCGTCATAATCCCGGCTTCGACGAGCGGAACCAGGCTTTTTGTTTTTTCCACTTCGTGCTGTTGCAATTCCTCCAGCCGGTCCGGCTCAAACGCAAAGACCAGGCCGAGGGGCCCGAACAGTTGCTCATTCAGCGTTTCCTCAATCAGGGCCGCCTCCGGGAGCACCGTCTGGTTCAAAAAGGTAATCTTGTCGTTGATGGATGTTGCATAGTTGGCAGCACTGGCACTGAGCAAACTGTGGGGCACGCCAAGCGCGGCGCAAACACTTTCGCGCTGCTGCGTGGTCAGTTCGCGGTTTTGCACGTCGGCCAGGCCGTCGCCAATCGTGACTGGTTTGACAGTGCTGCGAATGGCCACGCTCTGCCAGGCATTGCGAACGCCGGCCACGAGCCGCCGCCACCAGCTTTCGAGCCGCTCTAGCTCGGCTTTTGGCGGGTTGCCCTCAACCGTGAGCAGCGTGGCTTTGATGGCCCCCCGCCGGAAAAACCCGTCGGCGAATTGGTCAAGGCTATGCAGCACCCGCGCCGCACCGAGCGCAACCTGCACCGGCGCAACCCCCGGCCCCGCTTCGGTGGTCAGGTTGGGAGCCCAGAAGGAGATTACCTGATCCACGGTGAGCCGATGTGTTCCCCTCCCAGTGTTGCGCTCGAACCCGACCAGGCCCGCTCGCGCATCGAACCGCGGCACCATGCTTGTCGGCACAACCCAGCGCGGGGAAATGTTTGTCCCGATGCGGTTGACCTCTTTGAGCCAGTAGGCCGCGCCATAGAGACACAGACTACTTTCGGTCAGGAGCAACCGCGAGCGCAACCCTCGCACCAACCCTCCATAGGCGGGGGTGTTCGATACCTCGTTGCCGCTACCGCGCTCCGAGAGGGTATAGGGAATGCTGGCAAGTGTTTTTGCCCGTATATCTACCGCACGGTAGAGATAGGGGACACGGTGGTATGCCTGCAAGGGCGAGAGCTGTTCGCTTGCGCCCCCCACAACGCCCTCTTCCCACCCGCCTCCGTCAAGCGGAATGGTTTTCATTCCTGTCTTCCCGTTCGTTCCGGTTATCCCGGTTAAAAGATGATGGTTGATAGCCATAGCAGAAACCCCGTACAAAATAAGGACACCCCGACCATGCATTTCACAGACATGGTCGGGGTGCCCATCTCCCCGCACCAGGAGCATCTCCTGGCCGGCCCACTTCTTCCAATTGTCCTGTTAATTGCTCCGTTCTTCTTCCTATCTCCTGTCGTATTCTATGCTACCACCTATTTCTGGAATTCCGCGGTTCTTGTGGGGAAGGCCAGGTGGGAGGCCTTGAACGATTACCTATTTGTTGATAACAAGCGAGAACATGAAGGGGAAAACTGCTTTGAGTTCATAGGCGGCAATCCCCACCCGCTGCATTATCTGGTGCACTTCGGGCAGCACGTAGGCCGCACGGAGCGAACGGAAGAACGCATTTTGCACGGGCACCCAGGCCAGCCACCATGCCCGCTGAATATCGTAGAAAAAGAGCGTTCCCCCCTCGTTGAGCCGCCCCAGAAGATTGTGGATGCAGCGTTCTGGCTCGTGGAAAAAGTGCAGTGCGTAGCAGCTATAGATCAGGTCGAAGGGGCCTATCGTCTCCAGCACGGCCTCATTGTTGGCCCCACCCGCAACAAACGAGATGCGGTCTTGCAGCCCTTTTTCGGCAACATACGGTTTTCCGAAGGAAACCATTGGCTCCGATGGCTCCAGGGCTGTTATCTGTACCTGGGGGTATTGCTGCGCAATGCTGGCCGTGAGGATGCCCGGCCCCGCCCCCACATCCAGCCACCTTCCGCCCCTGTTCAGTAGGGCAAGCTGCTTGAGGAAGCCCCCATACATCTGGCCAATATGCTCTTCCGACTTTTCCGAATACCGACGGACGGTCTCCTCGTCGGCAAAGGTTCCTTCATAATCGTGCAAATACTCCGTATTTCGCTCAAACATCGTTTTTGCCTCTCCTTTTCGCCTTTCTTTGCTCCTGTACAACCGTGGGTCTTTCCTTCGTGCGCTTTACGCCTTTCGCGTAAGAAATTGGTAAGCATTCAGGCCCCCCACCTGTCCGCCCCTAAACCCCACCGGGGGGAGGGATTGGGAGGGGGGGGCGCGCCCGCATCGGGGCAAGCGAGACGTTTGCGCTCCCAGGGCTTACCCTCAAACATGAACAGGTACCAACAGGTACGAAATTTCTATGAACCCGGTTTCATGGTACAATCAAGAAACGTTATTGATACCAGTTCGGGTGATAGTTCCTGTACCATGCACCCTATAACCCTATGCCCTATGCCCTGTACCCTATAACCCTGTAATCGTTCAGCCCCCCCACCTGTCCTCCCTCCAACGGGGGGATGGATTGGGAGGGGGCTGCGTCCCTCCAGTGGGGCAAGCGAGACGCTTGCGTACCCAGGAATCAGGGATTGCCCAAATACCGTAAACGATTACATAACCCTGTACCCTATGAATGAGGAGAACCTGCTATGACCGAGTCGAATGTTTCGCAAAAGCCTCGCCCCTCCAAGTTTCGCCCCGTCATCATGGCTACCATTATTATAGCGGCTGTGGTTGCTGCTGTGGCCCACTTTTTTATGGTGCCGTTGTTTGCCACCCCGCCAGAAATTGTGGGGAGTACGCCTGCCGATGGGGAGCAGGGGGTCAACCCGCAGGCTCCCATTGTCGTGGAGTTTAGCCAGTGGGTGCAGCTTCACTCGGTAGCCGAAGCAATAACGATTAGTCCGCATGTTCCCCTCACGGTTGAGGGAGAGCGCGACAGCGTGACAATACGGGCCGAGAATGGCCTGGAATATGGCACGCGCTACGAGCTGACGATTGCGCCCGGCGTGGCGAACCTGGCCGGAAACGTGCTGGAAAAACCCTTTGTCCTGTCCTTTACGACGACCCCCTATGCCAGCGTGGTCGAGATAATGCCCCCCGCGGGTACGTCGGATGTCGCCCTCTCCACGCCCATCCTGGTCACGTTCGATACGCCGGTTGTGCCGGCTGAGCAGGTGGATATGGTCGCCCACAACCCCGACCGGGCCGACATGCTGCCACAGCCGCTCACGCTGACCTATGCACAGGGAGACGCTCAGGGAGATGTTGTTCCTGGCACGGGCCGCTGGCTTTCCCCCACGCGATTGCATTTCTCCCCCGATGAGCCGCTCCACCCTGCCACCACCTATGAGGCCGCGCTCCCCCACGATCTTGCTCCCAATGCGGGAAGCCGCATGCGTGAGCCGTTCGCCTGGAGTTTCACGACGGCAGCGGTGCTTGATGTGGAGCTGCGCCCCTACGATGGCGCAACCGATGTCCCCCCGGATACCTCGCTGGAGATGCGGCTCCCCCCTGCCGTTGATGTTGCCTCGGCCAGCGAACACTTTCGCCTGTATGCCACCGGGGGCGCACCCACAGACGGGAGCAGGAATGAGCGAGAAAACGGCGACAAGGAGACTGCTGTGGCGGGGCAGGTGCAACTTGCCAATGGTACGTTTCGCTTTGTGCCCGATGCCCCCTTGCAGCGGGCGATGTTCTACGAGGCCCGCCTGTCGCCCGGCGTGAGCACAGTTGCCGGCGTGCCCATCAACAACGAACCGCAAACCTGGCAGTTTGCCACAATGGGCAATCTCAGCGTGGCACAGGTGGAGCCACAGCCCGGCACTCAGGATGTCTTGCTCGATATTCCCCGTATCAGTGTCCAGTTTAATCATACCGTGGTGTCGGTTGTGAGCATTGATGAGGAAGATGAGGAAGATGAGGAAGCAGAACGGAGCAACCCGCTGACGATTCGCCCGCCCCTGCCCGGCACGGGCCGCTGGATTGATACGCGGACGTTTGTCTATTCGCCCACGGGCCGCCTCGCTCCCTCGACAGAGTATGAGGTTGTTGTGTCGGCGAGCTTGACCGACCAGACCGGCGGGACGCTGCAAGAGGAGTATCGCTGGCATTTTACAACGGTTGCGCCACGAGTGCTGGAAAGCAACCCGGCAGATGGCGAGCAGTTTGCTGACCCGGCTACGCCCGTCCAGGTCATGTTCAATCAACCGATGGCCCCTACCAGTGTGCAGGATGCGTTCTCGCTACTGCACCAGCAGACCGGCGTAGCCGTCCCCGGCTCTGTTACTGTTGAGGGCAGCAGCGCAACCTTTACCCCCGCCGCCCCACTGGAGCGCGGAGCCACGTATATCATTCAGGTTTCGTCGGACGCACGGGGAGCGAAGGGACAGGCTACAATGGAAGAACCGTACCGCCGTTCGTTCCGCGTTGCGCCTCTGCCCGCACTGCTCAGCTCAAACCCCGCCGGTGGGGTTGGACAGTCCGCCAGCCAGTCTGCCGATCCCACCGGCTCCATTCAACTGACCTTCAGTACCCCGATGGACTGGACATCCGTGGAAGAGCACCTGACGATTGAGCCGGCCCCCACCTCAGTCCAGACCTATACAAGCAGAACAGAATTTACTATCTACTCCATGCTCCAGCCCGAAACCGACTACCGTATCACGATTGGCGGGGCGGCACAAGATGCCTACGGCCTTGCGCTTGGCCAGGATGTCGCGATTTCGTTTCGCACCGGGCCCCTGCGCCCTTCGCTTGCGCTCGTGGGAGCCTACAAAATAGGCACCTACAACGCCTACGCCCAGACCCGCGTTCCGATGCAGACGCGGAATGTTTCCGCTGTGCGCTATCAGCTCTACCGGCTCGACCCGCACCGGGCCGTTTCCCTGCTCGAAGACTACGAAGCCTGGCGCAACTTCCCCGAAGAAATCGCACGGATGGCGCAAGATACCCCCTCGCTCCTGGTAGCAAGCGGGGAGCGAGACGTAGGGGGGGAGCGCAACGGGGAGCGCAACAAAGATACCTTTGAGCTGCTGGAGATTGACCAACTTGAGGCGGGCCTCTACTACATCGAGGCGAATGGCACGCCCTACCCCGACCTCACCGGCTATGATACGCCTTACGACCGCCAGATCATGGTTGTCAGTCCCTATGCCCTGACGATCAAGCGGAGCGCGGAGCAACTCTTTGTCTGGGCCGTGGACCTGGCCAGCGGCGAACCGGTGGACGATTTGCCCCTCGTTGCGGCCTACCAGACTCACGACTACGACACGGACGAAACGGAAACGCACTATCAGGAGATTGGCCGCACCAGCAGCGACGGTATCCTGGATGTTCCCTTTTCGATTGACAATCCCTACCGCCAGATTATGCTCTGGACCCCCACAGACGACACAGGCCGTTTTGTCTTTGCCACGTCCCAATGGGATAGTGGCATCGGCTCATGGGATTTTGGCATCCGGAGCGAATATGATACCCAGGAGTATGTGGGGAGCATCCACACCGACCGGCCTATCTACCGCCCGGAGCACACAGTCTATTTGCGTGGGGCCGTGCGGGCCCGCCAGGGCGAAGGCTACACCCTGCCCAACACCAGTGAGCAAGTCCATCTCTCGGTGCGTGACCCACAGGGAGATACCATCTTCTCAACAAACCTGCCCTTGAGCGAGTTTGGCACCTTCCATACCTCGCTGGCCCTCGACAGGAGCGCACGCCCCGGCACCTACCAGGTCCACGTTGGCCGGGCAACCCCCGCAACAGAAGGCGGGGAAGACAGGGCAACTGGCCGCACAACCCGACAATCTCGCTCTGGCCCACAACCATTTATCTATGGCTCGTTTCTCGTGGGCGAATATCGCAAGCCGGCGTTTGAAGTGTCAATAACCACCGACAGCACCGACCTGGTGCAGGATGAGACGCTGCATGCCGAAGTGTCCGCCCGCTACTACTCCGGCGGGGCCGTCTCGAATGCAGAAGTGCGCTGGCGGGTGCTCTCTATGCCGGCTGGCTTTTCGAGTGCGTCGGCTCCCCGCTTCCGCTTTGGCGATGAAACCGATGCCTATGAGTGGTATCGCTCGCGCCCCGATCAGTTCAGGGGTGGCGAGCTGATCGCCGAAGGCACCGCCACAACCGATGCAGATGGGGTGTTCCAGTTTGAACGGGTCGCCAGCATCAAAGAAAAAGAAGGGGAGGGGAATGGGAATGAGGGCCGCCGCTGGACACTCGATGTAACGATTACCGACATCGAGGGGCAGGCTGTCTCCTCACAACAGTCGGTCACAGTCCACCCCGGCGCGTTCTATGTCGGGTTGCGCCCGGAAGGGTATGTTACCCAGGTGGGGCAATCGCAAACGGTCTCGCTCCTCACGGTTGACCCCGACGATACCCCCGTTGGCAACCGCGATCTCGACATTGACATCTACCGGCGTGAATGGTACAGCGTGCGGGAGCAGGGAGCCGACGGGCGCATGTACTGGACCTCGGCCTACTCCGATACGCTTGTTGAAACGCGCACCGCCACAACCGACACGCAGGGCCGCACTGCCATCACCTTTGCCCCCGACCAGGGCGGCTCCTACCGCATCAGGGCAACGGCCCACGACGACCGGGGGCATACCATCCGCTCAAGCGCGTTTACCTGGGCCTATGGCGGGCAGGTCTTCTGGGGGGTCAGCGACACGCGACGGGTGGACCTCATCGCCGACAGCGACAGCTACCAGCCGGGCGACACGGCAAACATCCTGGTAACGGCTCCCTACAAGGGGATGAAAGCCCTCCTGACGATTGAGCGGGGGAGCATTATCGAACATCGTGTTATGACGCTGGACGATACAACCGAACTGCTCCAGGTTAAGATCCTCCCCGAATACGCACCAAACGTCTACGTTTCGCTCGTGCTCATCAAACCGGCTGTAGATGAGCTACCCGTGCCCGATATGCGTGCTGGTCTCATTAACCTGCCGGTTTCCACCGAGCAAAACGAACTGACGATTGCAGTAACGCCCGACAAGGAGCAGACCGGCCCGCGGGACGACGTGACCTACACCGTCCGCGCAACCGACCACAGCGGCCAGGGAGTGCGGGCCGAGGTTTCGCTTGCCCTGGTAGATAAAGCGGTGCTTGCCCTGGCCGACGACCCCAACCCCACGCTTGTCGAAACCTTCTATCGGGAACGCCCGCTCGGAGTACAGACCGCGCAATCGCTCACAATGCTGGTAGACCGCGTGACACAGATGCTGGAGCGGGATGCCAAAGGGGGCGGGGGCGGACAGGCGACCACCGTGTTGACGCGGCGCGATTTTCCCGACACGGCCTACTGGAACCCCACGGTTGTCACCGACGAGAGCGGAATGGCCCGCGTGACGCTGACCCTGCCCGACACCCTCACCACCTGGCAAATGACGGCCCGCGGCATAACGGCAGATACGCTTGTGGGGCGGGAAACAAGCGAGCTGGTGACAAGCCGTCCGCTCCTGGTGCGCCCGGTGCTCCCCCGTTTCCTCACTGCTGGCGACAGTCCCACCCTGCAAGCCGCGATTCACAACAACACCTCCGAAGCAGTTGCGGTGGCAGTGGTCCTGGAAACGTCCGGACTGAACGTCTCCCCGCCTTCGCAGCAGACGGTTGAGGTTCCCGCTGGTGGGCGCGTTGTGGTGCGCTGGCAGGGCGAAGTTCCCGCGTCGGGCAGCGAATCGGCAACGCTGCGCTTCCGTGTGTCGGGCAACGGAATGGAAGACGCTATTGAGCAGGTGCTCCCCATCCAACGGTTTGTCACGCCCGAAGTGGTAGCCAGTGCGGGCCAGGTGCGGGATACTCCCGTTGTCGAGACTATCGGCATCCCCCCACTGCCCGAACCCGCTGGCTCCATGCAATCTCCCCCCGACCAGGGCTACCTCGCGCTTGAACTGGTGCCCTCGCTGGCGGCGGGGGTGGGGAGCGGGTTGACCTATCTCGAAGCCTACCCCTACGAATGCACCGAGCAAACCGTCAGCCGATTTCTGCCCGCTGTGGTTATGGAGCGTCTGTTCCGCAAAACTGGCGTTGAGACTGGCCTGGGCGACACCCTGCGGAACAACCTGGATCGCACCCTGGCCCGCAGCTTGCAGCGGCTCTATCACCTGCAAAACCTTGACGGCGGGTGGGGCTGGTGGTCTACCGACCGTTCTACCCCCTACCTCACAGCCTACGTGGTGCAGGGGTTGGTTGAAACGCGCAAAGCCGGCTATGGCATTGATGAGCAGGTGATGGATGATGCCATCGCCTACCTTGACGCGGTGCTGAGCGGGGAACGCGAGCCAGAAACGCCAGACGAGCCAGACCTGCCCACCCCTGCCGATAGCCTTTCGCCCGATGCCCGTGCCTATGTCCTCTTTGTGCTGGCCGAAGTGGGGCAACCAGACCGCGGGCGCACCGTTGCGCTCTATGGACGGCGGGAGGAACTCTCGCTCGGCGGGCGGGCCTACCTGCTGATGACACTGGCGACCCTGGGGGGCGAGGAAACGCGAGCGCAAACGCTCGTTGGCGAATTGACGAGCCGGGCCACGCTGCACCCGACAACGGCCCACTGGCACGATGACGATGACCGGAGCGGCTACCACACGATGAGCAGCAACACCCGCACAACCGCGCTGGTCCTCCAGTCCCTTGTCCGCGCTGCTCCCGACACCTATCTCATCCCCAACGCAGTCCGCCATCTTATGGGCCAGCGCGAGGCGGGACACTGGCGCACCACCCAGGAAACCGCAATAACGCTGATGGCCCTGACAGAATACATTATCCAGAGCGAGGAATTTTCGGCAGACTACACCTACCGGGCCCAACTGGATAGCCAGACCATCCACGAGGGGAGCGTCAACCGCAATAGGCTTGATGAGAGCGTAGACATTGTGGTTGAACTGGCCACGATGCTGGCCAATCAGCCGCAGGATGCCGAAACCTCGCGGCTGACCCTGGAGAAAGAGGGGACGGGCCGGCTCTACTACACCTTGCGAATGCACTACTACCGCGATGCGCAGCAGGTCGAGCCGCTGGATCGCGGGTTTGCCCTCCAGCGTGAGTACATTGCGGTAGACCCCGCCACGCTCCAGCCTACCGGCGAGCGCATTTCGCAAGCGCAGGCGGGCGAAGTGGTGCAAGTGCGGCTCACGCTGACCGTGCCCGATGGGGGCTACTACGTCGTTGTTGAGGACATGCTCCCCGCCGGTCTGGAACCGCTCGACACCAGTCTCAAAACTGTGACGGACATTGCCGAGGGCGCACGGGTTGAAGACGTTGAAGACACTGAAGAAACGGAAGAGAAATCGCCCTACCCTTCATGGGGATATTTCGCCCGGAGCGACATCTACGATAATCGCGTTGCGCTCTTTGCCACCTACCTTCCGGAAGGGAGCTATCGCTACACCTACCAGGCACGAGCAAGTATCCCCGGCACCTACCAGACGCTTCCAGCGCGAGCCTACCAGATGTACGCGCCGGAGGTGTTTGGGCGCAGCGCGGGGGCGGTCTTTGTCGTGGGCGAGCCGTGAGGGGGAAAGGGGGGCTGATACCAAATTCGCTTGATCACTTGTTAGGGAATAGGAAACAAATAATCATCCACCACCGGTCGTATCTGGACTGATGGTCACGAACCACTTGCCGAGTTGCGAGTCACGGACAAAGCAGGATTCAAGGGCTTCCATGGCATCTTTACTCAA
>DAOTUE010000041.1:0-20446 GCA_034436975.1 Chloroflexaceae bacterium | reverse complement strand
CCGGAGCTGGACGGGGTGGTTGTCAGCCACCCCCGAAGGAACGCTTGATGAAACCAAAGCCTGTCCCCGGATAGGAATTGCGGTGGAGGGTAGTTCCAAGCCACCCGCTGAAGCGGGTGGTCGTTGACTATCTGTAATCGTTCAGGGGGTCTCCGCCAGGAGCCGCGGAGCCGGCTCCCCCCGGCGGCACGCCTCCACCGCCTCCGTCACAAACTGGCGCAGCGGCTTCCCCTGCCGACAGCATGTCTCCCGCACCGTCAGGATGCGCTCCACAAAACGGCTTCCCGCTTCGCTCCGCGTTCCGAAACTCCCCTTGCGCCACAGCACCGCCGGTCTCAGGGCTTGCTCCGCTGCATTATTGGTCGGCTCCACCCCCTCCACCGACGCGAACACCCACAACCCATCCCACAGCCGCATCAATTCCCGGCTCAGGCTCTGGGCTTTTGGCAATGCCACAAGGCTTCCCGCTTCTAACTGCTCCCATATCCCATCTTTGATATAGTCCAGGGCAACCTCCCAGGTCGCCTGAAGGACGATGGTTTGTACCACCGGGGGGGTGGCGGCCAGTCGTCTGCGCTGATGGAAGGTGGAAGGAGTTCGTTCGTCATAGGGATTATGATACGCCAGTATGCGAAATTGTCAAATTTGCTGCTCCCCCCCCCTGAACGATTACTTTATCCCCCCCTGAACGATTACCCCTGTATGAAATATCTAAAAAACTCCCCGTTTGTTTCGTAGAAAAGATACCTTGTATCTGTCCGTGCGTGTATGATACAATCGTAATCATCAACAAGAAACGCGATACACAACAAGATACACAATGATTGTGTTTATCCTGTTTATCTGCTGTTATTACCAAAGAAGGATATGCGACGATGCATCGAAAGCGGTATTGGTATATGGCTTTCAACGTCGTTTTCCTTCTTTTTTTGTTTTCAATCTGTCTGTGGTTTCTCAATATTTGCACCTGGAGAAAGGAAAATCGTTATGGAAGGAATGACACCGGTAGAAAACATCAATGTATTGATGTATAGCCTTGATAACCTGTGGGTATTGATTGCTGGTATTCTGGTCTTCTTCATGCAGGCTGGCTTCGCCCTGGTCGAGTCGGGCTTCACCCGTTCCAAGAACACGGTGAACATTCTTATGAAGAACCTGATGGACTTTAGTATGGGGACGCTGTCGTTCTGGGCCGTTGGATATGCCTTTATGTATGGGGGCGTGCCGGCGGGGGTACCGGAATTTATCGGAAACTTCATCGGGCTAGATGGCTTTTTCCTCATTGGCAAAGAAGACCCGGCCACACCCGCGGCAATTGCCAGCGCACTATCCGAAGGGAGCCGCCCGCTCTCGCTCTACACCGACTGGTTCTTCCAGCTTGTGTTTGCGGCAACAGCAGCCACGATTGTTTCGGGGGCGATGTCCGAACGAACCCGCTTTACGGCGTACTTTGTCTACAGTATTGTCATTACCGCGCTGATCTACCCCATCTTCGGGCACTGGACCTGGGGCGGCGGTTGGCTCGATGGTCTGGGGTTCCGCGATTTTGCTGGCTCAACCATTGTGCATAGCGTCGGGGGATGGGCTGGTCTCGTTGGTGCGATTATGCTGGGCCCACGCAAGGGCCGCTACGACAAGGAAGGGAAGCCTGTTCAGATCCCCGGACACTCTATTGCTCTGGGTACGCTTGGGGTATTCATTCTGTGGCTCGGATGGTTTGGCTTCAACCCTGGGAGCGAGCTGGCGGCGGCGGGTATTGGAAGCATTGACTCGGTGGCACGGGTGGCGGCCATCACCAACATCGCCGCGGCTGCTGGTGCTTTCGGGTCCCTGGCGATGGCCTGGATCTTCAAGGGCAAGCCGGACCTCTCCTTCAGCCTGAACGGTGCGCTTGGTGGTCTGGTTGCCATTACAGCCCCCTGTGCGGATGTCGCTCCCTGGGCCTCGGTGACTATCGGGTTTGTTGCTGGTATCATCGTTTTCCTGGGAATGAACCTGCTTGAGGCTATGAAAATTGATGACCCGGTCGGGGCGGTGCCTGTTCACCTCTTTGCTGGCGCGTGGGGCACGCTTGCGCTTGGTCTCTTCTCCGCCAACCCCGAAGCCCTGGGATTGTTCTATGGCGGCGGTCTGGGTCAGCTTGGCGCACAGGCCGCGGGCGTGGCAGCCTGCGGGGTCTGGACTGTCCTGACCACAGCAATCCTCTTCGCTCTCATCAAGGTGACGATTGGCCTGCGTGTGACCGATGAGGAAGAGGAACTGGGTCTCGACTACCACGAGCACGGCTCCGAAGCCTACCCCGACCTGCGAGCGTTGCGGACAGCCGCCGAAAAGCATTCATAGCTCCTCTCCAATCCTGAACTCCTTATCTTCCTTCACATTCGCGCAAGCGGGGTTGATGCCACATCAGCCCCGCCTGGCTATCTCAACACAGGGCAATCGCATTACTCACAACCACAGCACAGGACGCAACTCGTCGTTGTTCCCAACGGCCCCCCGCTTGCGCTTGACGCGCACACTCCCGTTGCTCGGCTCCTGGCGCGCCAGATTGTCCTCAATCTGGCGCAACATTGCCCTATTCTGTGCCGCATTGCCCAGATTTCCCAGATGGACAAATTGGCAGGTTTCATATACCATAAGAGAGGATTTTTGTGATGGAAAAGAGTCCGTGGACAACAGTAGACAACAGTAGACAACGGCAAACGCACCCATTCTTAACAATTTCTTAATATAGCCATGATAGGATAGGGGCCATTGTTGTATCATGGGTCATGGATGTGCTCCAGAGGAAAAGGACAATCCAACGTAGAGAACAGATAGGGAACCTGTATGATAAAAAAAATCCTCGGTCCTCTCCTCCTGCTTATTCTCGTTGTAGGAGTAGGGGGGGCGATCTTCTTTGCAGCAAGCCAACAAGTAGGAGAATCAAAAATCGTTACGCTGAAGGGCGTGATTGGTTCGGAAAAGGAAGATTTCTTCAAAGACCCGCGGGTTGTCGAAGCCCTGCGAAAAGCCCATCTTGAGGTAAACATTGTAAAGGCTGGCTCACGCGAGATAGCCACAACGTTTGACCTGCGTGAGTACGACTTCGTCTCGCCTTCCGGAGTGCCCGCCAAAGAAAAGCTCGGAGAGAGATACAATGTCGCCGAGGCCTACGAGGTCTTCTTTACCCCGATGGCCCTGGCTTCCTGGCAACCCATCGCCCGCATACTCGAAGCCAATGGGGTCGCCACCAATCGAGGCGACTACTATACGCTCGACCTGGCCGCATTTCTCGACCTCGTGGCAAAAGAGAAGCGATGGAACGAACTCACCAACAGTGCAGACTACAACGTAAACAAAAGCGTCCTCATTGCCTCAACCGATGTCCGCTCTTCCAACTCGGCCGCAATGTACCTCTCGCTTGCCAGCTTTGTGCTCAATGATAACAACATTGTTCAGAACGATACTGAGATTGCCCGTGTGTTCCCCAGTGTCGAGCCACTGTTTCTCAGGCAGGGGTTTCAGGCTGGCTCCTCGGCCGTCCCCTTCAACGACTACCTGGCCATGGGCATAGGCAAAGCCCCCCTGGTGATGATCTACGAATCGCAATTTATCTACCAGGCCACAACAGGCGGGGGCATCAAACCCGATATGGTGCTCATCTACCCGGAGCCAACACTCTATACCAAGCATTACATTGTTGTACCAGGCCATAGCGACAAAGCCGAACACGCGATATTGCTCGGAAAACTCCTGAGCAATGACCCTGAACTTCAGAACGACCCCAGCCTGGGGGAGGTTGCCAAAACGTTGCAAAAGCTAGAGATTGAACACGGCTTTCGCAACAGCAA
Organism: Chloroflexaceae bacterium; assembly: GCA_034436975.1. GTDB lineage: Bacteria > Chloroflexota > Chloroflexia > Chloroflexales > Chloroflexaceae > JAAUSY01. Next base: position 16,613 of record DAOTUE010000041.1, on the reverse strand, counting down.
CCTGGTCTATTTCACCGAGTTTACCAACGAGAACAACGTGGCGGTTGCCGATACGCTGGTCAACATTATAGATCCGCCGACCTACGAAATTCTGGAAAAGATGATACAACAGATTGAAACAAGCTACCAGTAACCAGTAAACACGACACAATAAATACAAAAGGGGGTATTTCAAATGACAGATGAACTGACACTTGCACCGCCAGAAGCACTCGCACCGCCGGCACCAGTCGAAACCGTGCCACAGGAAAAAGCCGGGGGAATGGTCCCGCTCGACCAGGCCACCCTGAGCCGACTCGATGACCGGGTTGCCGGCTTTGTCGAAGGAGTTATCAGCAGCGAGGTACAAAGCAAACCCTTCAACGATTTCGTCTCAACAGTCCACAACATGGGGTCGAAGGAAATCCGCGCTGCGTCCAGCGTCTCCAACCGCATGCTCGACCGTCCGGCTAAAGCAATGGACGGGGGGTTGTTCGATGAAAACTCCCCGGTATCACAAGGGTTGGTTGATCTCCGAATGACGATTGAGGACCTGGACCCCGCCCAATATGGCGACCTGCTGGCTCCCAAAAAACTCTTCGGCATCATCCCCTTTGGCAACAAGCTGCGCTCCTATTTCCTCAAGTATGAATCGTCGCAAAAACATATCAACGCCATTATCAACACCCTCAACCGTGGCAAAGACGAACTGCAAAAGGACAATGCCGCGATTGAGCAAGAAAAAGCCAACCTGTGGAAGATGATGCAGCGAATGCAGCAGTATGTCTATATGGGGAAGAAGATAGACGAAGCCCTGGAATCACGCATTGCCGATATTGAGATGCGTAGCCCCGAAAAGGCCCGAGTCATAAAAGAGGAAATGCTCTTCTACGTTCGGCAAAAGGTGCAGGACTTGCTCACCCAGCTTGCCGTGAGCATCCAGGGCTACCTTGCGCTGGACATGGTCCGCAAAAACAACCTGGAACTCATCAAAGGCGTGGACCGCGCCACCACCACAACAGTTTCAGCCCTCCGCACGGCGGTTATCGTTTCGCAAGCCCTGGCAAACCAGAAACTTGTGCTCGACCAGATTAACGCCCTGAACACCACCACAAGCAACATGATTGAGTCCACCTCGAAACTGCTCAAACAGCAGTCGGCCGACATCCACCAGCAAGCGGCCAGCTCAACCGTAGGTATCCAGCAACTTCAGACCGCCTTCAACAACATCTACGAAACAATGGATATGATCTCCGATTACAAGGTCAAGGCTCTGGATAGCATGAAAGAGACCGTCAATATCCTTTCGACCGAGGTTGAAAAGGCGCAGCAATATGTAGCGAGGTCGCGTGGGGAAATACCAACGGGTGCAGGCGCAGACGAGACGGGTGCGGCCAGCGCAGAGTTGCCCCCGGCGGCGGCCAATATCCTCGATGTGGACGAAGGCGAATAAGTTGACAAGTATAGCGTTATTTTAAGGAGGATCTATGCGATTTCGCACAACGTTTCTCTGGTTGTTCGCGGTTCTGGTGCTGGTTGGGCCCATCATCTCCGCGTGCGAAACTCTGCCTATGCCCGATGAAGTCCCTTCCAATACTGTCACGGTGCTGGCCGGTTCGGAGCTGAAAGATATTGAACCTCTGCTCCAGCAAATCTACGACAACACCGGCGTGATGCTGGAACTGGAATACACAGGGACCCTCGATGGAATGGAACAACTGCTCGGCGGAAAGCAGGTTGACCTGGCCTGGTTTTCGCATGCCAAGTATCTCACGCTGGTACAGGGCGAAAACCGCATTGTCAAATCGCAGGAAAAAATTATGCTCTCGCCCGTGATCATGGGGGTAAAAGAGAGCAAGGCGCGGGAGTGGGGCTGGATTGACAACCCCGACCTCACCTGGAACGATATTGCCCAGAAATCCGGCAGCGGTGAGCTGCAATATGCCATGACGAACCCGGCCTCATCCAACTCCGGCTTCACCTCGCTGGTGGGGGTGGCAGCGGCTCTGTCGGGCAGCAGCGATGCATTGCGGGTGGAAGACATCAACAATGAGGCGATGAGCACCTTCTTCAAGGGCCAGGCCCTCACGGCGGGGAGTTCCGGCTGGCTGGCCGAAAGCTACGTCCGCGAGCAGGGCCGCCTGAATGGTCTCATCAACTACGAGTCTATTCTCCTGCAACTGAACACCAGCGGACAGCTCAACGAGCCGCTCCACCTTATCTACCCGAAAGAGGGTATCATCACCGCCGACTACCCACTGATGCTCATCAACGAGGAGCGACGCGAGGATTACAACGCGCTGGTGGACTATCTGCTCTCGCCGGAGATGCAACGCACGCTTATGGAGCAAACCCTGCGGCGGCCCGTGCTCCCCGAAGTTCCTCTCGACAGCCGCTTCCCCAACCAGTTGCTCATCGAACTCCCCTTCCCCAATAATGCCGACGTGATTGACGCGCTCATCTTTGCCTATCTGGATAAGCAGCGGGTTCCTTCGCACTCGATTTTTGTGCTCGATGCGAGCGGCTCCATGCTTGGGGACGGGTTGGACGATTTGAAACAAGCTATCTTCGGGTTGTGTGGCCAGGACCAGAGCATCACAGGGCGATTCAGCCGCTTCCGCGAACGCGAGGAAATCACCATGATTATCTTCGATAGCGAGGTGCGCGATATAAAACATTTCCGAGTACAAAACGCCGACCCACAGGGGCCAGATATGCAGAAAATTCAAACGTATGTCAACTCGATTGAGGCCGTGGGGGGAACAGCAATCTTCTCCTCGTTGCGCGAGGCATACCAACTGGCTGCTGAAGCCAAACAAAACAACCCCGACCGCTACTACTCGATTGTGCTGATGAGCGACGGCGAAAACACCGACGGTATCACCCAAAACGAGCTGATTTCCTTCTACCATTCGCTGCCGCCGGAGATCCAGCAGATCAAGACGTTTACCGTGCTCTTTGGCAATGCCGACGTGCAAACGATGCAATCGCTGGCAAACGAGACTGGCGGGCGCGTCTTCGACGCAACGACAACCTCGCTCGACGCGATATTTAAGGACATCCGTGGCTACCAATAGCGGAGACATGCAGAGAGGGCAAAGGGAGAGATAGTCATATGATACCAGAGATAAGCCTGAAAAGACGGGTTCTCTTCTTTTTGTATAGTACCAGCAATATCGTCGGGTCCATTCTGGGCATTCTCGGACTGCTGTTGATGTGCCCGTTGGGGGGAATTATCAAGCTCACGCTGCTCAACCTGCTTATCGTGCCGGGGTTGTATTTCATTGGCTATCTCACTGTGGAACTCTTCTTCAAAAACCCGACCTACCACCTGGTTATCCGCAATGAAGCCACCGCCGACGAAATACGCCACGAGCTAGAAACCCTGATGCGAACAGTACGGACCCGCCTCTCCCCCGATATTGTGGAGAAAGTGGAGCGTATCAGAACCTCTATTCTGGAGATTTTGCCCTACATTCAAGACCTGAGCAGTGCCGACCACAATATCTTCATTATTCGCCAGACGGCCCTCGACTATCTGCCGGAGACCATCCAGAACTACCTCAACCTGCCGCCGGCCTTCGCCACCATGCACTCGATGAAAGATGGCAAGACGGCGCGGCAGATCCTCCTTGAACAACTTGATGTGCTGGACCAGCAGATGCAAGAGATTGCAGTAGATTTTCATAGCAACAATACGCAGAGTTTGCTTGTTCACGGGCGGTTTCTGGGAGAAAAATTTAGCAAAGCCGACCTGCTTCATGGGGAGTAGGGCTGCAACACACATCTATTCCCAGACACAAAGCACAACAAAGGCCCCTGCCGGTTGGCAAAGGCCTTTGTTGTATTTTCCGGACATCACCGTTGTGATTTAGTTGCTCACCACGGTGATGCCCTTACATTCATTATGATTCATTGGCATCACCCCCTTCTCACCTGAACGGTTTTGCAGGATTGAATATGAAATCACTATACACGAAACGGGCAGTGATGTCAAGGAGTAAAAAAGGATTAAAAGAAGAGGACCTGACAACATCAGCTCAAGTTATACCATGTTCGCTTGAACACCTGGAAAAACCACAAAGACACAAAGGGCACAAAGGCTTTGTGAAAGGGGTTTCCTTTGTGTACTCCGTGCCTTTGTGGTGAAACTGCCTGCCCGGTTTTGGTATTATCCCCGTATCACCACACCCCATCTTGCTTCCAGTAGTTTTGCATCAGCCGCCGCACCTCTTCCAGCGATGTGGCGGCGAGAACGTTTTGCGCCAGCTCTCGCGCCCGCGCTGCGTCCGTGGCCCGCACAGCGGCCCGCACCAGCGGTAGCCCCCGCGGGGTGCAACTCAGCTCGTCTATTCCCATGCCAATCATGAGCGCGGTCAAGGTGGGGTCGCTGGCCATTTCCCCGCAGAGCGACACCCGCTGCCCGTGCCCGTGGCCTGCGTCAATGATGGTCTGCATCAGCCGCAGGACCGCCGGCTCCAGTGGCTGATACAGCCCTGCGACCCGTTCGTTCGTCCGGTCACACGCCAGCGTATATTGGACCAGGTCGTTTGACCCGATGCTGAGAAAATCGCACTCCTGCGCCAACCGCTCGGCCATCAGGGCCGCCGCCGGTATCTCAACCATAACGCCAAGACGGACAACCTCACAGCAGGGAACGCCCGCCGTCACCAGGTCGCGGTGGGCCTGCTCAACCATTGTTCGCACCAGTTGCACCTCGCCGATGTTCGTTATCATGGGTAGGACCATGCGCACATCACCCTCGCCCCCCGCCCGCAGGATGGCCCGAATCTGGGGCAACAGCACACGCTCCGAGTCGTTCAGGCCAATGCGGATGCCGCGCCAGCCCAGAAAGGGGTTTCGCTCACGCGGGATGGGAAACGAGGGGAGCGGCTTGTCTCCCCCCACATCCAGCGTGCGTATCACAATCGGGCAGCCGGGCATTTCTTGCGCAATGGCGCGGTAAAGTTCAAGTTGCTCATCCTCGTCGGGCAGCGTCGGGCGGCCCAGAAAGAGCAACTCGGTCCGTAGCGAGCCGATGCCCATTGCCCCCCACTCGCGGGCCGTGCGGGCCTCTATCACGGTACCGGCGTTGGCCAGCAACCCCACCTCGTGTCCGTCCTGGGTCACACTGGCAAGGTTGCACTGGCTACGGAGAAAGATGGTCTGTTTCTCTTCTTCCTGCCCTCGCGCTCGTATCTTCTCAATGGTGGCTTCTTGCGGATGGACGACGATTTGCCCACTTGCTCCATCCATTGCCAGCATCACGCCGCTGGCGATGCGCCGCAACACGGCGGGGCCAAGCCCGATGATTGTTGGCACCCCCAGGGAGCGGGCCATAATGCTGGAATGGGAGACCGTCCCGCCCCCTGCCAGCACCAGGCCAAGCAGCCGGTCCCGCGGGACATTCATCCACTCCGAGAGACCGAGATCTGAGGAGACCACAATGGCCGGGTGGGTCAGAATATCGCCGAGCGAGTGTTCGCGCACGAGCAACCGCCGTACCTGCTGCACAATATCGCGCACATCGGCGGCATAGACACGCAGGTAGGGATCGTCGGTGTCGGCCAGGGGGGCGATCTCCTGCTCCCCCGCCTCGACAATCGCCTCCGACGCACGCCAGCCGGCCTTTGTGATGAGCGTGACGGCCCGCTCGTAGAGCGACGAACTCCGCAACAGCTTGCGGTGCTCATCGAAAATGTGCGATTCGGCTACCCGCCCCTCGGCCACCAGCCGAATCCGTTCTTGTTCCATTTCCCGCTCCGCCGCAGCTATGGCCTTCTCCAGCCGCAGGACATCATCGGCGGCGGTGCTCGTTTTCCGATAGCGCGACTCCGTCTGCACGGCCCGAAAAAAGCCAGCAGGATAGAGCGAATAGAGCAGGGCCGGCCCCACGGCAATACCGGGCGCGGCTATCTCTCCTACCAGCGTGTACTCTTCTTGTTGCATTGTTTCCCCCCCTACATCAACAGGGTTTCCATATCCTCACGGCTGAGATGCTTGAAAACGTCTTCTTCTGCCGCCACGACCTCCTGCACCACAGCCCGCTTGCGCTCCTGCAATTGCAATACTTTTTCTTCAACCGAGTCACGGACAACCAGCTTGTAGACAAAGACCGGCTTATCCTGCCCGATGCGGTGGGCGCGGTCACTGGCCTGCATCTCAACCGCCGGGTTCCACCACGGGTCAACGTGAATAACGTAATCTGCTGCGGTCAGGTTCAGTCCCACTCCTCCCGCTTTCAGGCTGATGAGGAAGAAGGGGATGTCGGCGTTGTTCTGAAACTGCTCAACGACGGCCTGGCGGTTGCGTGTCTGGCCATCCAGGTAGGCATAGGGCACCCCCTCGTTGTCGAGCACCTCGCGCACGAGCGAGAGCATCTGGACAAACTGGGAGAAGATGAGGGCGCGGTGGCCCTCGGCCCGCAGCGTCTCCAGCGTCTCCAGCAGCAACGTAAACTTGGCCGAGCCGCCCTGGTAGCCGCTATCAACCAGGCGCGGGTGGTTGCAGATTTGCCGCAGCCGGAGGAGCCATTCGAGAATCTTGAAGCGGGCCCGCGACATGCCCTCTTCCTCTATCAGGCCAAGCAGCAAGCCGCGGTAGTAGTCACGCTGCTGCTCGTAGAAAGCGCGCTGCTCCGGCTCCATCTCGCTGACGAGGACGCGCTCGGTGCGCGGGGGCAGGTCGGCGGCAACCTGTTCTTTGGTGCGTCGCAAGATAAAGGGAAAGACCATCTTTCGGAGAAGCTGCGCTTTTGCTTTGTCCTGCTTCTGCTCAATGGGGGTAACGAACTCGCGGCGGAAATACTCCAGCTTGCCAAGCATGCCCGGATTGAGGAAGGCAAACTGTGACCAGAGTTCCAGTGTCGAGTTTTCAATGGGCGTGCCCGTGAGTGTGAGGCGGTGCCGGGCCTGGAGGCGGCGTACCGCCTTCGAGGTCTCCGCCACGGGGTTCTTGATGGCCTGGGCCTCATCCAGGATGATCGTCTCAAAGAGATACTTGCTCAGGGTGTCAACATCGCGCAGCATCGTTCCGTAGGTCGTGAGAACCAGGTCGAAGTTGCCAAACGCTGACGGCTCCTGCACGCGGCTATCGTCGGCGTGGACAAAGACCCGCAGCGAAGGGGTAAATACCCCGGACTCGCGCTCCCAGTTGAAGAGCAACGAGCGTGGCACGACAACAAGCGAAGCGGGGCCGTCCGGGTTCTTCTCGCGCAGCGATTGCAAAAACGCCAGCGTTTGTATCGTCTTGCCGGTGCCCATATCGTCGGCCAGACACCCCCCGAACCCGTACTCATGGAGAAAATGAAGCCAGTCGTAGCCAGCTTTCTGGTAGGGCCGTAGCACACCGGTAAACCCTTTCGGGAGCCGCTGTGGGGTAATCCGCGAGAAATCGCGGAGCCGCTGGCGGTGGCTTTCAAACTGTGCGTCAGACTGCACCGCGTCGGCTCCGGTCAGTGCGTCTTCCAGCAGCGCAATCTGGCTATGGGAAATACGTATGCCATCGGACACTTCCCGCCCCAGGTCGAAGAGATGGCGGTAGCGTTCGATCCATTCCTGGGGGAGGGCCCCGATACTCCCATCGGAGAGTTTGACGTAGGTTTCACGCTTGCGGATGGCCCGCCGTATCTCTTTGAGCGAGGCTTCCAGTTTGCCAAAATTGACCACGGCCCGCACGTCGAACCAGTCTATGCCAGAGCGCACATGGAAGGAGATACGCGGACGACTACGGTTTATGGGGGAGATGCTCAGGTTTTGCTCGCCGTAGATCTCATAGCCCTCCTGCACAAGTTGCGGCACCTGGTGCATCAGAAAATCAACCGGCTCGCTCTCTTTCCGCAGGGTCAGCGTGGTGGATTTTTTGTTGGTGGCGCGGAGACCATACATCGTGAGGTTCTGCCAGGCGGCGGCTTCCTGGTCGGCCCATCGCTGAATACGGGCCAGTTTGATGATCACGTTGTTGCTTTCCTGTTTGCTGTCATTGCCCGCCTCGCGTTCGGCCCCATAGGCTTTCACCTGGATGCTGGTCGGGGGCGGGTCGTGCTCAAACGGCACTTCGTAGCCGCCATAGTCAAACCGCAGATGAAACAGGATGCTCCCATCCGTTTCGGTGAGGTAGAGGCGCGGCGTGGGGGCAACGTCACGCTCGGTCCACTGCACAATATCGCCATCTATGGGCACACGGTTGGCCAGTGGCAGCAGGTAGGATTCGAGAAACTCTTCTTGCTCGTGCGGCTCAATGATGAGTTCGGGATGTTCAATCAGCGAGGCTCCTACGCTGGAGGGGTCTTCAAAGCGCAACAGGAGCGAGTCGGTCAGCACCCAGAGCGGATCTCTCACCACAATCTGCATGGTCTGGGGGATTATTTGTTGCTGGATTGACGGGTCGTTCAGGCTTTCGTTCAGCATGAAGAGCGGGGTCAGGAGCAAGCCACTTCTGGCACTTCCAAGCGACAGGCCAATCCTCCCCGCGTCGGGGAAAACGTGGAGGAGCCGCTGCAATGGCTCTTTCTCCGTCCCCTGGTAGACCACGCAATAGGGCAACAGCGCAAGCACCGACTCCAGGTAGGAAGCGACCCCCGAAGCCGAGGCATAGCTCGATTGGCTCGACGCACCGAAGGTCAGGTTGGCTGCGGCTACAACTTCGGTAGGAATATGTGGGTAATCTTGCGGGCTGATGCGCTGCCGCGCCTGGCGCACCCGCGCTGCCCCCCCCTCCTGAATTGCCTGTGTGATAGCCTCTCGCTCCTGTTGCGGGAAAAACGCAACGTCGGGGAGTATGTAGGGCAAAATCTCCCATTGTATCGTGTCATCCCACCGTTTCTTGCACTGCAAGCTAAAGACAATGAAATCTCGCGTATTGCGTTGGTCCCTGCCTGGCCTGCCTGTTTTGCTGGTTTTGTCCGTTTTGTTGCCCTTGCTGGCCTTGTCTGAGCCGTGTACGGCTGGCCCGAGCACCCCCTTCCAACGGCTTGGGGGGTGGGCTGCCAGGTGGTCGTGGAACAGCAAGAGCGCGGCTATGCTGTGGGAACACAGCCGCCAGCGGTCTCGCTGCTTGCAATTGCACTGAATTTCAATCTTGCGATATTTGTTGTCCGAATTGAGCCGCACATTGACGCGGTAGGTTGTCTTTGCATCTTCCGACACAAGCAGCGTGGCCCGCTGCGTATCCAGGTATTCAAGAGATACCTTGTCCTGGTCGTAGTAGCTTTTTCCCTCATCCACAATGTCCGGCAATGTCATTCGGAGATGGTCTTCAATATCTATGGTCTCAACTGAAAGCGCGTTCGTCATATAGGTATCCTCTCCTATTTTCCTGTCCCCTGTCCCCTATTCCCCCTATTATACCAACGAGAGTACCTCTTTGAATCGTTACTCCCGCTCTAGAATGTTTCGCAGGTCGTGCCATCGCCCGTGCGGGGGGGTATTGATGGCCGACCGGTAGCGAGAAAGTTCATCAAAGAGCGCGACGGTCTGCTCAATCTCTTGCGGCTCCTGGGTCTGCTGGAGCCGCTGGCTGAGGCGACGTTGCCACTGGCGCACCTGTTGCCCCCGCAGGGTACGAGCACACTTCATGGCATCCTGTATATAGAGATATTCCACGGGGCGCGGCAGGGCCAGGGCCGCAAGACACACAAGCTGGCTCCGGAGCGGCTCGCCCACCTGTCCGGCCCACCCTTCCAGGCTGCTGGCCTGTTCACCGCTGAGGGGGGGCAGGGGAGGGAAGCCGACTGCAAGCCAGTGCTGCCAGATCAAGCGGTTTTCTGGTTGCTCCAACAGGTGCTCAATGGTATTGCCCAACGCTTCCCGCACCAGTGGAAACGCTCCCGTCTCCTGTTCAAGCATTTCTTCGACAACCTGAATGGTCGAAGGGTAGCGCAGCAGCAGGGCCAGCAAGTAGTCTTCGGGCGGAGGACCGGGCGCAACGCGGTAGCCCCGCGAGACCAGGTAGGGATCGGGGGCCAGGGGCGACACACCGGCTGATGATCGCTGCTCCGGCGGCGCGGGGGATGGGTTGCTGTCGGCTGTGGGTTTGTGGTGAGAGGTGGCGAGAGAAGAGGGGGGAGTGCGCGAGAGCGGTTGTTTGCCGCGCACCAGGTCGCGGATAAGCTCTGCCTTTACACCGACAATCTGCTCAAGCCGTGTACTGTATACCCGCTGCTGTATCTCATCAAGTTCCGCCAGCACGGGGATGAGCCGCTCCAGCGCAACCCGCTGATCGCGTGGTTGAGTGAGGTCAAGGTCGGCGGTGTAGGCATCGAAGAAGAAATCTACCACGGGCACGGCCCTACTGACCAGGTCGCGCCACTGCTGCGGGTCGTTTCGGATAACGTCGTCGGGGTCCTGACCCTGGGGCATTTTGATGATGTGCAGGGAAATGTCGCTCTCCCATCGAACAAGCCCGTGCGCCGTAACAACTGGATGGCCCGCGTCGTCCCCCTCGCCCTGGGTGTCCTGCAATACCTGGATACTGCGGAGCGTGGCTTTTTGCCCGGCTGCATCCGCATCGAGCGCAAGCGCGACATTGTGCGAGAGTTTCTTGAGCAGCGACACATGCCCGCCGGTCATGGCCGTGCCGAGCGGGGCGACAACGTTGGCGAAGCCATGTTGATGGGCTGTGAGCACATCCATATAGCCCTCGACAACAACTGTGGTGTCGGCGCGGCGAATGGTCTCGCGGCCCTGGTGCAGTCCGTAGAGTGTGCGGCCCTTGTCAAAAACAAGCGTCTGGGGGGTGTTGAGATATTTGGGGATGCGCGGGTCGGGGTCGGGCGACTGCGAAATATCCCTCCCGCCAAACCCGACAATATCCCCCTTCTCGTTGTGGATGGGGAACATCAGTCGTCCGCGGAAGCGATCATACCACCCTCCCTTTTCCCGGCGGACAATCAAGCCTGTGGCCTCAATCTCTTCAATCGGATAGCCCTTTTTCTCGCTCAGGTAGGTTAGCAGGTGGCCCCACTCATTCAGGCTGTAGCCCGGCTGAAAGGGTTCGACGGCCTCCAGGTTGATACCGCGCCGCTGGAGGTAGTCGCGCCCCGGCTGGCCGCGGCGGTGGTGGAGCAAAATGTAATTGAAATAGAATGCCGCGGCCGTATTGATGTCGAGTAACCGCCGCCGCCGCTGGTCCTGTTCCTGCTCTGCGGTGGTGCGCTCCCGAAGCTGCACTCCCGCCCGACGTGCAAGCTGCTCCAGCGCTTCGGGAAACGCTATCCCCTGCTGGCGCATCACAAAATCGAAAACGCTCCCCGAAGCGTGGCACCCGAAGCAGTAGAAACTCTGCGTATCGGGGAAAACCGTGAACGCGGGTGTGCGCGTATTGTGGTGAAACGGGCAAAAGCCGGTATAGCTCCGTCCGCTCTTGCGGAGTTGCACCTGCTCCCCGATGATCTCCACAATATCCAGACGCTCTTTGATTTCGTCAAAAACGCTCATCGTTCCTGCTCATCGTTCCTGCTCATCGTTCCTGCTTATCGTTCCTGCTTATCGTTCCTGTTGTTCAGGCCTGTCCCCATTATACCAACACACGGAAACCAACAATATCAGTATTTAAGCCATGCCCTTCCCTCTGGATCTGAAATGTAACTCTCCGGGTTATAATTAACAGGAAATGTATATCGCATCGTTACCTGTTTACCCGAAATCCAGTGTTAACCTGGGACAACGAACCAACCAGAAGTTTGTTCAGACCCCATTCCTGAAACTATCTGGCATCTGTTCCTTGTGCGGTTCCCCGTGGGACTGGAGAGGCCGGGACGGGCTGAACAAGTGAGTGAGTGAATGAATGAGAAGGAGAGGGATTATGGAACTGCGACATCTCCGGTATTTTGAGGCTGTGGCTCGCCATTGCCATGTCACGCGGGCCGCCGCAGAGCTACATATTGCACAGCCAGCCTTGAGCAAGCAGGTAAGCCAGCTCGAACAGGAGCTTGGTATCGCGCTCTTCGACCGGGTGGGGCGCAATGTACAACTGACAGAAGCCGGAGAAGCCTTGCTTCCCCACGCCCGCTCGGTGCTCTCGCAAATCGAATCGGCCCGCGCCGAGATGGCCGAACGGGTCGGGTTGCGGCGGGGGCGAGCAGTTATCGGCACTCCCCCTTCGGTCGGGACGCAACTGCTGCCACGTGCGCTGGCCGGCTTCAACAAACGCTACCCCGGTATCGAATTGCGCCTTCACGAGGCCGGTATCCAGACGCTGCTGGAGTTGCTTGAGTCTGGCCTGGCCGATATTGCCATTGCCTCGCTGCCTGTTGAGGACACAGCCTTGACCGTCGTTCCGCTCTTCACCGAGGATCTGGTTATTGTTGTGGGCCAGGACCACCCACTGGCCGGACGCGGGAGCATTGCTATGTCGGAGCTAAAAGACGAACAATGGCTCCTTTCGCCCAACAACTACGAACTCCGCGAAGCAACGCTCAAAACCTGCCAGCAAGCAGGGTTTTCGCCACGCATCGTGCTCGATGGCGGCGAAATGGATACGCTGCTGCGGCTTGTGGTGGCTGGTGTGGGGATTGCAATGGTACCGAGCCTCGTTGTGCTCCACGGGTGCTGCGATATGGCCATCCTGCGCGTGATTGACCAGAAAATCGAACGCTCCCTCGGCCTGGTCTGGCGAGGAGACAGGGTCGCGTCGCCGGCGGCTCGTGCCCTGCGCGAATTTCTCGTTGAACACATGATGGAAGAATACGCGCTCTCCCCAAAAAACCGGACGCTTCAGCCAGCGCAGAATGGGCAGAGCCAGAAGAACGGCCAGGGGCAGAATGGACAGGAAGAGACGCGCTCCGTTGCGCTGGAACCCGCAACGACGGGGTAGAGAAAACAAACGGGCATTTCGTGATTGTTCAGAAATACCGTATTGCTCCGGGGATCGCGGGGATCTTGCCCGCCCCGGGTGCAATCGAGACGCTTGCGCTCCCAGGGTTCATCCCAAAACGTGGGCAATTCCCCCCGCCCGTGTTGACGCATACCCTCACCTCTGGTAAAATTTTCAATGTATATGTCATGATGTCACGATGTTGTGAAGCCTGCGACCCACCACTCAAGCAGGAGAGAAAAACAAGAAACGATTAGGATACCGTCATGTTTGAGACTGTACTGGTTGCCAACCGCGGAGAAATTGCTCTGCGCGTGATGCGAGCCTGCCGTGAACTGGGGCTACGCTGTGTGGCTATCTATTCCGAAGCAGACCGCGAGGCCTGCCATGTTCGTTATGCCGATGATGCCTACCTGATAGGCCCTCCCCCCTCGAATGAAAGCTACCTGAACATTGACCGGATTATCGAAACCGCGCACCAATCCGGGGCGGGGTCCATTCATCCGGGCTACGGGTTCCTCTCCGAAAATGCTGATTTTGCCCGCGCCGTGGCCAGTGCCGGGCTGACCTTCATCGGCCCTCCCCCCGACGCAACGGAATCGCTTGGCGGCAAAGTTGCAGCCCGCAATCTGGCCCGCCAGGTAGATTTGCCGATGGTGCCGGGCACGCTCAAGCCCCTGGCCGACGTTGAGGAAGCTCGCCGCATTGCCGAAGAATTTGGCTACCCTATTGCTATCAAGGCCGTGGGAGGCGGGGGTGGGCGCGGCTTGCGCGTGGTCCGCAGCAGCAGCGAGATAGAAGCAGCCTTTGAGAGTGCCCGCCGCGAAGCATCCCTCTCCTTCAAAAACGACGATCTCTACGTGGAAAAATATCTCACCAACCCCCGCCACATCGAAATACAAATCCTGGCCGATACGTTCGGCAATGTCGTCTATGTGGGTGAGCGCGACTGCTCTATCCAGCGTCGCCACCAGAAACTCATTGAAGAGTGTCCCTCGCCCGTCCTCACGCCAATGCAGCGGGCCGACATTGGCGAAAAAGCCGTGTTGCTCCCCCAAACTGTCGGGTATGTCGGGGCGGGAACGCTGGAATTTCTCTATGAAGATGGCAACTTCTACTTCCTGGAAATGAACTCGCGCATTCAGGTTGAGCATACCGTGACAGAAATGGTCTACGGGGTAGACCTGGTGAAGGCACAGATACGCATTGCCCAGGGGGAAAAACTCTGGTTTGCCCAGGAGGATCTCATCCCCCGTGGCCATGCCATTGAATGCCGCATCAATGCCGAAGACCCGCGGGTGAATTTTCGCCCGGCCCTGGGCACCATCGGAGCCTACCACGAACCGGTGGGCCTCGGTGTGCGGGTAGATAGCGGGGTGCGGGCCAACTGGGAAATCCCCCAGTATTACGATTCGCTGCTGGCCAAACTCATTACCTGGGGGCAGGACCGCGCCGAAGCCATTGCCCGCATGAAACGCGCCCTGACCGACTACCAGATTGAGGGGGTGACAACAACAATCCCCTTCTACAAGGTGACAATGGACCATCTCGACTTCCAGGACGCAAAAGAAATCAGTGTTAACTTCATTCCCACGCACCCCGAATTGATTGAGCGGCTGTCAGATGTGATGCCTCCCGCTCCCCAGGACATCGCCGCTCCCGCCGAACCTGAAGAACCCATGCGCACCTTCACGGTTGAAGTCAACCGCCGTTTGTTTCAGGTGCGGGTTGGCGAAGTGGGCGGCCCTCCCCGCCGCGGGGAAAAACCAGCCCCACGGGGCCGCGGCAAGAAAGCTGCTCGCTCTGGTGCACAATCATTTATGCCCACCAGCGGGGTCATCTCACCCATTCAGGGAACCGTTACCACCGTGCGGGTGGAGCCGGGGCAAGAGGTCGAATCGGGCCAGGTACTCTTTATCATTGAGGCGATGAAGATGGAAAACGAGATTGCTGCTCCGAAAGCCGGGAAAATCGGGGAAATCCGCGCTCAGCCCGGCAAGGCTATCGAAGCGGGGGCGGTGCTGGCAACCTTTGCCGAATAAGTGAAGTAGATAGATTGATGAGGAAACAGTATGCCCAAAGAAAGTATTACCCCCCGCCAGACGGATTATAGCCAGTGGTATCTCGACATTGTGAAAAATGCCGATATGGCCGACTACGCCGAACTGGTGCGCGGATGTATTGTGTTCAAACCCACAGGGTACGCGGTGTGGGAGGCGATGCAGCGAGCCCTGGATGACCGTATCAAAGCCACAGGGCATGTCAACGCCTACTTCCCCCTGCTCATTCCCAAAAGCCTCCTGGCCAGGGAGGCCGAACACGTCGAAGGCTTCGCCCCCGAAGTGGCCGAAGTGACCCGTGCTGCTGGCGAGGAATTGGCCGAACCTTATGTCATTCGCCCGACCAGCGAAACGATCATTGGCTATTTCTACTCCAAATGGGTGCGCTCGTGGCGCGACCTTCCCGTGCTCATCAACCAGTGGGCCAACGTGATGCGGTGGGAGATGCGGACGCGCCCCTTCCTCCGCACGGCGGAGTTCCTCTGGCAGGAGGGGCATACCGTCCACGCCAACGAAGAGGATGCCGAACGCGAAACCCTGATGATCCTCAACGAGGTCTACGCCGACTTTGCCGAAAACGAAATGGCTATCCCCATCATCAAGGGGCAGAAGAGCGAAAAGGAAAAGTTCGCCGGGGCCTTGCGCACCTATGCCATCGAAGCGATGATGCAAGATGGCCGCGCCCTCCAGTCGGGCACCTCGCACAATATGGGCGAAAACTTTGCCCGCGCCTTCGACATTACCTACACCGACCAGAACAACACCGTTCGCCACGCCTGCACCACGAGCTGGGGAGTCAGCACCCGCCTGATTGGTGCGTTGATCATGGTTCACTCGGATGATGAGGGTCTGGTATTGCCCCCGCGCATTGCGCCGACCCAGGTTGTGGTGGTGCCCATCTACAAGAGCGACTCCGAACGCGCAACCGTGCTCGCTACCATTGAGCAAATGACCGCCGATTGGAAGGGCCGCCTGCGTTTCTTTGTAGATGCTCGCGACAACCAGACCCCCGGCTACAAATTCAACGAATGGGAACTCAAGGGCGTACCGGTGCGCGTGGAGATTGGCCCCAGAGATGTTGAGAAGGCGAATGTGGCCATTGCCCGCCGCGACATCCCCGGCAAAGAAGGCAAGCAGATTGTCCCGCAGGCCGGGCTAACCGACCACCTTGAAGGGTTGCTTTCAACCATCCAGCAAAACCTCTTTGATAGGGCCCTGCGCTTCCGCGAGGAGCACACCTTTACCATCCAGAGCTACGACGAACTCCGCGAGGCGGTGGAGAAAGGCTTTGCCCGCTGCTACTGGGATGGCACCACCGAAGACGAGCAGCGTATCCAGGACGAACTCAAGGCCACTATCCGCGTCATCCCCTTCGACCAGCCCGACGTGGCCGGGCGGTGCATCATCTCAGGACGCGAGACGACCCGCCAGGTGGTCTTTGCCCGCGCCTATTAGCCACCCCTGTTAGCTGAATAGGAGACCCGATCAAGAAGCCGCGCCCACCGGCGATACGGGTACCCGTTCACGTTTGAAAGGGTAAACCCTGGGAACACAAGCGTCTTGCTTGCCCCATACGGGCGTGGCATCCTCATCCCAATCCCTCACCCCACTGGGGGAGGAAAGGTGGGGGGGGGCAGAACGATTACAAATCTGCTACTCCCCCCCCTGAACGATTACAAAAATACGTCACACCCCCCTCTTCCTTTTCCCACCGAAACATGATATAATCAGACTACTCCTTGTCGTAATTGTGATATTAGG
>DAOTUE010000040.1:0-2286 GCA_034436975.1 Chloroflexaceae bacterium | reverse complement strand
TGCCGTTCACCCGCGATATGCCCACGACGGGCGAGTATTTCGGCACGTTTACGCTTGAGATTGATATGGGCACCGAGCCACGCTCGACGATCCGCGGGAAAGCAGAGTCGTATGGGATGATGCTGAGCGAAGAACGCTGGCAACAACAATGGGTCGCTCGCTTCGGCGGGAAGCTAACCTTGCTCTGGATTGTCCCCACGCCGCACCGTCGAGACGACATCCGCGACATCTGGATTGAGCAATTGCCCAATATCCGCTTCTTCATCGCCACGTTTGACGAGGTGCAGCACAATCGCTGGCAACGCTACAGCAACGGACAGATTGACGAGGTGATGCTTTTCCCGCGCATCAACAAAGCCCTGCCGCCCCCCGCAGAGCCAGCATCGCCCCCTGCGCTCCCGCCGCCTGCTTCCCGCGCTGCCACGCCGCCGCCCACGTCCGCTGCTCCCCTTGTCCGTCGTGCGCGTGTTTCTGATGAGCAAGAAGCGGTCATCACACCAGAGCAACGTCAACGGGCCCTGGATCTCCGCTTGATGCACCTGGAAAACGAGGCCCGCCAAAAAAAACAGGAACTGGCGCGGCAGGAGACAGAAACGCGCCAGCGCACGGTGCGGGTTTCCGTGACGGACCGTCGCACGGGAGAGCCGATGGAAGATGTCGAAGTGCTCGTTGGCACTGGCGAGGCTGTTCGCTCCACCGCTCGCACCGATGCCAATGGAATTGCGTCGGTCTCGTTGTCAGAGCC
Organism: Chloroflexaceae bacterium; assembly: GCA_034436975.1. Lineage (GTDB taxonomy): Bacteria > Chloroflexota > Chloroflexia > Chloroflexales > Chloroflexaceae > JAAUSY01. The sequence goes on along the minus strand of DAOTUE010000040.1, from coordinate 1,541 downwards.
ACTCGACAGGCTACAACGGACAAATCCGCACTGGTGGAGCGTGCCTGCTGCCCGCCGGCGCGAGCCGCTGGCCAACTACGTCATTGGCGAAACGCTCCAGGTGCAGATGGATGATCTCACGCAGCAAAAAGGCCCGCCACCGTTGCACCACACCATCTCTCATATTGCCCGTCGCGGAGCCAGAGATGTGTGGCACACCCTCACCGAGGTCGCCCAGGCCGGGGGCTATGCTTTTCGTATCTCTTCGCTAACGCTGGTCTGGTCTTATCCGATTAGCATCATCTCTATGAGCAATGAATGTATCCATCTGCTGTTGTGGTGCGGAATGTCGCTGCTTGAGGGAGTGATCAGGTTGCTGGTACACATCCTTTATATAGGGTGCGTGACGGTCTGGTATGGGGGGTTGAGTATTCTCCGTCTCTCCTGGGATGCGCTGCGGTTGCCCTGGGAGCGGCAGCAGTGGCGCAACTACGCAGCAGCGGAAGAGAAAGCCTGGGAAACCTATCGTCAGGAGCACCGATGGCATCTCAATTCACCATCCCGCGAAACGTTCGACCGTGCGCGGCTTGCCTACCACCCTGCCTTCCCGCAACGAAGCAAACCCCGCATTGTGATGAGCTACGCATCCCTGCTGTTGTTGCTGCTGATCGGGTGTTATCTGGGGGTGCGTTCCTGGGATGGGAAACCAGTTGTCGCGTGGTGGGCAGAACGACAACGCCCCGCGCTCTCTGTGCCCTCACAGACGGCTACACCCCTCCCCGCTCCCGCACTCGCGGCAATCTGTGGTCAGGCACGAGTGACCAGCTATCGGCTCAACGTTCGCAATGCCCCATACGGCCAGAAGCGGTATACGTTACGGCAGAATGACCTTGTAGAGGTTCGCTGCACTGCTCCCGTCGAGCAGAACGGGTTTGTCTGGGTCGAGATTGTCCCGCTACCAGGAATGGGTGAGCCGGCCTGGGTGGCGCAAGAGTATCTCGTGTTTCTTTCGGCTCCCCAGGATGAATAGCAGGATGAATAGCAGGAGGAATAGAGTGGGTAAAGACAAGCAAGCTGGATATACGATATATCGAGAACCCCCCGACCAGGGGCAACACCACCGATACGAACGTGGTCAGGTGGAAACAATGGGATTGCTGGCCGATTTGCTGCGTCAGCCTGTCGAGGCGCAGAGCCGGAGCGAACCGCGTCCGCGTCCCAGGCGCACATTTCGCACACGGTATGAGCGGATACTTGCCAGAAGTGCGCTTGTGGTTGCACTCCTTCTGTCTGCTGGCATCTGGTGGGTCGGCGGCAAAATGACGCTGGAATGGCTCGGTAGCATCAGTAGCATGCGGGGGATACTGGACACCATCGGCCCTCTGGCGTGGCTCATGCCGCTGGCAATTACCACGCTGGAAATGGGCATGCTCGTTGCCCGCTCACGCATTGTGTGGGCGTGGGTTTTCTGGGGGGGCGTGCTCATCTTTGACATCTACACCACTGCTGCCGGCTTGATCCTCTTTGTTGCGGGGCGCGAGGTGTTTGGCTACCTCATCACG
>DAOTUE010000039.1:0-3970 GCA_034436975.1 Chloroflexaceae bacterium | reverse complement strand
CAGGTTGGTATTTCCATTTGAGTAGATGAGCTAAGAGTACCGTCAAGCGACTAACCAATTCACGCTTTTCGCTTTTCCCCAGAGACTCGAGTTCCTCAGCAACGTGGGCAATATCAACCTCGGCAAACCGACCAGCCCGCAAGAGCTTGGCAGTATCCATAGCCCACGCGAAGAAATCTTGGTCATAGGCGGTAGGTAGATTACGTACTATCATCCCCACACCTTCTTCATATCCAACACAAAGCCTGGCAACACAGCTTCACATGATAGACCAGTAGGATACGGGTATGCTGCTACCATCACACTGCCCCCTGCGCCATCAGCAAGCGATACGCTTCCTCACGCACAGCTGCTGGGTCAATCATTGCCTCAAGCGCATCAGCATCATAGCATCCCCCAAACGCCTCTAGTGCGGCATAGCTCAACGCATAGGGATAGGTCTCAACTAGCAACTCTTGCATATCATCATTGGTAACATAAAAGCCACCCGCTTTTCGTCGTCGGTTCGTTCGCCGAATTTCATATAATGCATTGAATATAGATGTATCCCACGAGCGTGTGGTGCGCTGTTCGGCATGCCGTTTAATCAGGTGTATCAATAACACCTTGATAAAACTACCTATTTTGTTGATTTTATCGTCGCGGCTCATTTCTTCCAGCTCGTTGACAATAACCAACGCATCATCATAGCGGTGTTGCTCAAGACATGCACGAAGTTCTAACAGCTCTTCCATAATCACTCACCCCCACACCTTCGTCATATCCAACACAAAGCCTGGCAACACAGCTTCACATGACAGATCAGTAGGATTACCAAGCGTTTCTACATCCTGTCCTTGACGATACACTTCCACGGTACCTATTTGTGGGTCTATGAGCCAGCCTAATCGTGCGCCATTGTCCATATACTCACACATTTTCTTTTGCAAGGTTTGTATCGTATCACTCGGCGAACGCAACTCAACGACAAAATCGGGACACAGCGGCAAAAACCGTTTTCGCTCTTCCTTGCTCAACGCATCCCAACGTGCCTGTGGTATCCACACCGCATCGGGCGAACGGTTTTCCATTGGGTAGAATAAAGCCAGTTGATGAGTCAAACGCCACACCTAAGCGCGTTTGTTCATTCCAGTTCCAAAGTTGACTGCCGATGCTCAAATTCCGATTTCCCGTTTCGCCACCGGCTGGTGTCATCACAATCATTTCCCCTTGCGCGGTCAATTCTAGGCGCATATCACGATTGACCTGACACAAGTCGAAGAATTGCTGGTTGGTCAAGTGCAAAGAACGTATGTCGAGCGTTATGGTATTCACCCTTCCCCATGCTCCTGCCACCACGCAATCGTTTGTCGCAGCCCATCCTCAAACGATGTACTCGCCCGAAAGCCAAACTCCCGTTCGGCGCGGCTGGTGTCAAGGCAACGGCGTGGTTGTCCATCCGGCTTATCGGCATTGAAGATCAACTCGCCCTCAAACTCCGTCAAGCGGGCAATCAACTGCACCAAATCCTTAATGCTAATCTCCATACCAGAACCAAGATTCACCGGCTCGCTGCTATTGTAGTGCTCTGCCGCCAGCAAAATGCCATCGGCAGCATCCTCAACATAGAGAAACTCTCGTGTTGGCGTACCCGTTCCCCATACCTCAATAGACGTATCCCCGCGCTGTTTGGCAGCCAAGCACTTGCGGATGAGGGCAGGGATAACATGCGACGACTCCAAATCAAAGTTATCGCGTGGGCCATAGAGATTCACCGGGAGCAGGTAGATGGAATCAAAGCCATACTGCTGGCGATAGGTTTGGGATTGTATCAGCAACATCTTCTTGGCCAAGCCATAGGGCGCATTCGTCTCTTCTGGGTAGCCATTCCATAAGTCATCTTCGTGAAAGGGAATAGGAGTATGCTTGGGGTAAGCACACACCGTACCAATCGCCACAAACTTCTCTATGTCGGACTTCCATGCCTCGTGCATCAGCGGCACGCCCATCATCAGGTTATCGTAGAAAAACTCGGCCGGGTGGGTACGGTTTGCGCCAATGCCACCAACATGGGCCGCAAGGTGAATGATAATGTCTGGGCGAGCATCTTTGAGCATACGCCGCACTGCATCCACGTCACGCAGGTCATAGTCCTTGCTACGGGGTACGAACACCTCAGCAGCACCACGCTGTTGCACCTTCTCCACCACAAACGATCCAAGAAACCCTGACCCACCCGTGACCACTACTCGCTTGTTGTTCCAGAAATCAGTCATATGGTCTTCTTTTCTTTGTTGTCCTTACAACAGACTCTACTACTCTTTTGCACTCTCAATCCTTGTGCATAGTACGTATCATACCATAGGTATGAACGAAGATGCAAAAAAAATGTTACAGGGCATTTTTGTGTATCGTTATGGCACCTCTTCAAGCAAATCCTGAATGTGATTACGCTGACTCCCGTTGGTAGCATAGCGCAGAGCAGCATGGAACGATTGTCGTGCTTCATCTATTTTGTGCTGTTCACGTTGGCAAATACCACTTTGTATGTAGAGCGTTCGTAGGCGTCCCCGCCGCTGTTCATAGTGAATAGCCTGTTTGAATATCTGTTCGGCTTCAGCATACTGTTCCAGTTTCATAGCACTCATTCCAAGCCAGTAAAGTACATCCGCATCTTGTAGTCTACGTTCAGCCGCTGATTGCAACAAGTCATATGCCTCAGTATATAAACCTTGTCGGTATGCAAGCTGCCCAGCACATGTGTAATCGTTCAGGGGGTCTCCGCTAGGAGCCGCGGAGCCGGCTCTCCCCGTCGGCACGTGTGCTGTTTCCCGTGTTTCACGGTAAAGAACTGCGCCAAAACCCGGACACCCAGAGAACACGTGTTCTGGTTTCTTGCCCTCCCCCGGCCGCGGCCCCCGCGCCTCGCCCCAACGTGCTCCGCCAATGACCATAGTTCCCCCGTTGCCCGCTTGATTTTTTTCCCCCAGAGAGCGACTATGAGCAGCATGGAATCTGTATGAACAAAAAGGGGAAACAGCTTCAAGAAAGCAACTGCTTCCCCTTCCGAAAGGATTTGGGAATGAACAATCAAGCCTTGATTGATCGCACCCTCTTCTATCATCTCTGGCAGAAGCATCCAGACTGGTCGCCTCGTCAGTTTGCCAATACGCTCAAACGTCCCCTCGACTGGGTCAGGGAATGGAGTGAACGTTTTCGTGAGGATACGTTCACTCCTGCCCTCCTGATTGACCGTTCTCATACCAGCCCCGATACGTCTCCCCATACCACCAGCCAGGAGGTGATGGAGACTATTCTCGATCTGCGTGACCACCCTCCGGCCTCCCTGCGTCGCGTGCCTGGTCCCAAAGCCATTCTCTCCTATCTCAAACAAGCCGAGCACCTTGCTGAAACCTGCGTTCCCCGTTCGACCCGCACGATCTGGCGCATTCTCGCCACGGCCGGACGGATTATCTCAACGATGCGCGAGCACCAGGAACGCCAGGATCGCCCCGGCCCGATGCAAGAGTGGCAGATGGACTTCAAGGACATCTCAACCATTCCACCTGACCCCGATGGCAAAAAGCAACACGCTGTCGAATGCCTCAATATCATTGACGTTGGCACCGATATTCTCGTAGGTGCACGAGTTCGCAGCGATTACAAAGCTGCAACCGTGATCCCCGAAGTGATCGCGGTGATGCAGGAATATGGCATGCCGGTGGCCCTGCGGTTTGACCGCGATCCGCGCTTTGTCGGGAGCGCGAACCGGGGCGATTTTCCCTCAGCTCTGGTGAAAACCCTGCTCTGCCTGGACATCGCCTCACGCATCTGTGACCCCGACCGACCTGACCAGAATGGTGTTGTGGAGCGATACAACAAGACCTACGGGGAAGAATGTGTGGCGGTGGATAGTCCGGAGACCGAAGCGGAAGGCAAGGAGGTGACTGCGGCCCATCGCCAGCGGTACAATCACGAGCGTCCCAATCAG
>DAOTUE010000038.1:0-4278 GCA_034436975.1 Chloroflexaceae bacterium | reverse complement strand
GCAGAGAGTGCCTTGTACAACAGTCTAGCACACTCATTCAGTCGTGACAACCAGGAGAAAGGAGGATGGCGGCAATTCCCCACACCCGCTGAAGCGGGTGGTTCCCTTGCCGCTTTTTCCTATGGAACGCGAAGAACTTGTAGAACTTTTGAGAAGGCTTGGCCATTCATCTGAGCCGGTTTCCAGACAAAGCCTGAAGCTGTTTTCGGACCTGGACCGCGCTCAGGTGGACGCACTGCGTGAGGAATGGCACAGCCTGCCAACAAAACGGCGTACAGAAATTGTCAATGCCTGCCATACCCTGGCGGATGAAAACGTTGATCTCGATTTTCGCCAGGTGTTCTTTCTTGGCCTGCGCGACACCGATGCGACGATTCGGACTGTCGCGCTGGACGGGCTGTGGGAAGATGAAAATCTCTCAACGTTGCGTTGCATCCTCTCGGTGGCACAGGAGGACCTATCGAGCAAGGTGCGAGCCGCGGCCTTGCTCAGCCTGAGCCGTTTTGCCTACCTTGCCGAAGTGGGCGACCTGCCTGCCCCGGAGTCGCAGTCCCTCTACGATGCGTTGATGCACCTCCTGACCGACACAATGCAACCGGCAGAGGTGCGCCGCCGTGCGCTCGAAAGTCTGGGGTATTTTAGCGACTCATCTGAAGTGCGTGAGGAAATTCGCCGTGCCTACGAGGTGCAGAACGAGGCAATGCGAGAGAGTGCGCTGGTAGCAATGGGGCGTTCAATGGACCCTGCCTGGTTTTCGGCCATCGAGCGCGAACTCCGTAGCCCCCTCGCCTCTCTCCGCTATGAGGCCGCACGGGCCGTGGGGGAGTTTGGCGAAGAAGGACACGATTTCTTGCCTATCCTTGTCACCCTGACGGAAGATGAAGATGATGAGGTGTCGCAGGCGGCTATCTGGGCAATGGGGGAGATTGGTGGGAGCCACGCAAAGCGCGTCCTTTCGCGCCTCGCACGGCGCAAGAACGAAATCCATGCCGAAGCTGCATCCGAAGCCCTTGCAACCCTCGCTATCTACGACGATGATTTCTAACCGAATTTCTACCCAGATGCGCCAGAGCATCCCCCTATGAGAAGACTCCTGCTGCTGCTCTTCCTTGATAGTGTATTGCTGGTTGCCGTCGGCTGCTTTATCTGGTTTGACAATGCGCTCTACCGCGGCATCATCTATATACCCGATCCCGCCAGCGCGCCAATTTCCTACGCTGAGGGGCCACGGGTGGGGGTAAATGCCTATAACCTGCACCTGGAACCTGACCCCACCGCTGTTACCCGCACGTTGGAGCTGGCCCGCAATATGGGCGTGCGCTATGTGCGAATGCAACTTCCCTGGGAAGATGTTGAGATCCACGGATGGGGCGATTTTCAGGACCGACGCAATGTTGAGACGCGGGGGGTTGTTTCCGCCTGGGAGAAGTATGATCGCATTGTTGCGCTGGCCGATAGCCTGGGTCTGGAGCTTATCCTCCGCATAGATCGCCCGCCCAGCTGGGCACGGGAAGAAATTCGCCACCATCCAAAGTTTATCGCCGGCCTGGAGCGCGACCCGAACTCGACCGGCCCGCCCGACAATCTTACCGACTATAGCGCGTTTGTCAGTGCTGTTGTGCGTCGTTACCGTGGAGAGGTGCGCTTTTTTCAAATATGGAATGAGCCAAACCTCAAGAATGAGTGGAACTGGCAGCAACCCGATCCCAGAGATTTTACCCAGTTGCTCCGCTTTGGCTATGCCGCGGCAAAGGCCGCAAACCCCAACGCGGTAATCCTCTTCCCAAGCCTGGCCCCCGTTGATGGCCTCGATGAGCGGGCCCCGATGACTGAGATGGAATACCTTGAGCAGGTATACCAGTATGGCGGGAAGGATTATTTTGACATCATGTCGGCACAGGCCTATGGTCTGGGGCAACCTCCCAGCGAACATCGCTATGTGCGGCTCCGTCCCTTCGACAACTGGGCCTGGTCACGCCCGCTCGACACGCGCACCGATGTCAGCCGGCTGGTGTTGCTGCGTGAGGTGATGGAACGGTATGGCGACGGGCAAAAAGCCATATGGATCAGTGAAATGGGCTGGAACAGTGCCCCGGAAACTATTCCTGCCGAACGACGATACACCTGGGGCGAGCCGGTGAGCGAGGAGCAGAAAGCCGACTATCTCATTGGATTGATTGAGCGGGCACGTGATGAGTGGCCCTGGGTAGGGGTCATGACCATCTGGACACTACGCCACGGGGGGTATCTCGCGCCGGACCCCGCCGACCCTACGCCCTATTTTGCGCTGGTTGAGCGTGACTGGTCGCTTTTGCCGGCCTATACGCGGCTCCAGGAACATCTCGGCCGGCCGGCGGTGGCCGGGGTTGGAGTGCATAGCTGGCAGCACCCGGCTATTGAGCCGCTTGCCGAGGGGTGGCGGCTCCGCTTCAGCGGCACACACGTCGCCATCGTTGGCGGGGATGCGAACGCCCTGGAGCAGGGGAACGTTGTCCTCGACGGGGAGCCTGTTGCACCGGCAGAGATGGAACGGGAGACGTTGGCGACGGGAGACCCAGTGTTGTGGTTGCCCGCTCCCATTGATGATGGGGGTAATGGGATTGATGATGGGGCGCATACGCTTGACATGATTGCGCCCGGAGCCAGTCTCCCCACGCGCTTCCTCGTTGCCCGCACGCCGCCGTTCCCCTCCTGGCTCTGGACCATGCTCCCCACCGCGTTGTTCGGGATGCTGCTTGTGTGTAGTGGAGCCACGGTGCAAGCCTTCTATGAACGCATATCGGGGCGCAGGTAATGGAAGGGGAAGGAGCTGTGCGGGCGCAGCCGATAGGACTGGCTCACCGTGACTGGCTCATCATCCTGGGGATGCTGGCTGGACTGGCCCTCTTCTACCGCGGTTCCTACCAGCTTCCGATAACCTTGCTCGGACTGGTGCTATTTTTGCCGCTGGCCATTCTGCGTCCCAACCTGGCCTTCGTCTTTGTTCCACTGACTGTCCCGCTCTATTTCATCCCGAAGGCGATATGGGATGCGCGTTTTGGCATTCGCCCGGAGGGTATCTTCTTCCCGCTGCACGAGGTTGTTCTCCTCATCACCGTGGGTGCAGTCGGGTTGCGTGGGCTGGCCTGGTTCTTCGGAATGCGGATATGTCGCGATAGGATGGCTCCTGGGCGGTGCTGGCTTGCCACCTTCCGTGCGGTGGGGATTGCCCCGTTGTTCCTGTTTGCGCTGGCGGGAACACTGGGCGTGGTTGTGGACCTGCCGGATGGACGGGGAGCGGCTCTCCGCGCCTGGCGGTGGCTCATTGTCGAGCCGTTGCTCTTCTATGGGTTGATGCTCTTTTTTCTGTGGTATGCGCCGTCGGCCCTGCGTCTCTCGCTGCGGACCTTGCTTGCTGCGTTTGTGCTAGGTGGGGCCCTGGTCGGGTTGATAGGGTTGCTGCAATGGGGGGGGATTAACCTGGTTCCCCTGTTCGGGGGCAAGGTCGGGTTTAGCGAGGATCGTCTCATTGTGGGAGGGGTGCAGCGGGTCAGTAGCGTCTATGGCCACCCGAATAATCTGGGGCTGTATATGGGGCGCATCTGGCCCGTGGCGGCGGCTCTGGCCCTGGGAGAGGTGCCACGTGGGAGGCGATTCTTTTTCTGGGGGTGTTGCGTGTTTGCTGCTGGCGGCTTGCTGGTTTCCTTCTCAAAAGGGGCCTTGCTTGGTGCAGTGGTGGCAATGGGAGTGCTGATCCTGGCCTGGTGGCAGCGGCGGCGGGACAGGGCCGGTAGCCCCCCCCCCCCCGCCAGGACGCATCTCATACGTACCAGATGGTTCGTGCTGGCCGGGGCGGCGGGAGCGGCTGTTATAGTGGGGGGAGTTGCCATTGTCGCAAACCTGGCTATGCCCATTGAACGGCTCAACCTGCTTGGCGAGAGCAGCATTATCCGGCTGAAAACGTGGCATTCGGCTCTGGCGATGGTGCGCGACCACCCGCTGCTCGGTGTTGGCCTGGATCAATTCCTTCTCCACTATCCCGACTACATCGCTGCATCGCTCAAACAGACGAATGAGCAATATGCTTCCCATCCTCACAATCTGCTGCTCGATGTCTGGCTGAGTATGGGGGTGCCTGGCGTACTCGCTTTCGGGTGGCTTCTGGTGCGCTTTTTCCGCGATGCGTGGCACCAGTGGTGGGAAGAAGGGAGATGGCTGGCGGCAGGGCTGGCGGCAGCGATGGGAGCGGGGTTGGTACATGGGATGGTAGACAATTTCTATTTTGTGCCAGACCTGGCG
>DAOTUE010000037.1:0-14115 GCA_034436975.1 Chloroflexaceae bacterium | reverse complement strand
GCCCACCGATACGCCCCCGCCCGCGCCCACCGATACGCCCCCGCCCGCGCCCACCGATACACCCCCGCCCGCGCCCACCGATACGCCTGTATCTGTTCTGCCACTCCCGACCAGTACGCCGGTAGCACTCCCCAGGCCAGCAAATACCGTAACGCTGATAGTTACATCAACAGTATTTCCTCCCGTTCCACCCCCGCCCCCAACGCTCTCAAACGAGTGACCGTTAAACCTGGGGAGACGGCGCGTCGTTAATTCCATTGGCAAGGAACTGGAAGCGGAGTACGACATCCCGACGGACAATGGTAGATAACAATGGATTAGTCATTCCTTAATGAAAATTTAATGCGTTCTTGGCATGATTTCCCTATGATCAAGACGGAAAGGGGAGAAGGATACCATATAGCCTCAATTCTGGAAGAGAAAGAGAGAGAGGGAATAACAAGGAATGAATGCACGAAATCTACTGGTTCTTGTCGGAGGAATACTTCTCATGGTGATTGCCGGATGTGTCCGGACCGCGCCGGCTTCCTCACCGCAAAACACTGCAGAGACCACCTCGCAGGGGGACGAAGCGCAAATCACACAGCCTGTGGCAACAACAGCATCGTCGCCCTACCTTATCATTGCACACCGCGGAGCATCGGGGTATCTGCCGGAGCACACGCTTGCAAGCAAAGTTATGGCATATGCAATGGGAGCAGACTACATCGAGCAAGACATTGCTATTACAAAAGATGACCGCGCTATCGTTATTCACGACCACTACCTCGATACGGTGACGAATGTGGCCGAGGTTTTTCCCGACCGCAAGCGCGAGGATGGCCGCTACTATGTGATAGATTTTACGCTGGAAGAAATCAAGCAACTCCGCGCCTTCGAGCGTATTGACCTGGAGAGCGGCGAAGCGGTGTACCCCGGACGTTTCCCGCCCGATGCCGCGGTCCCGTTTGAAATTCCTACGCTCGAAGAAGAGATCGAACTGATCCAGGGCCTCAACAAAAGCACCGGGCGCGATGTGGGCATCTACCCCGAACTCAAAGCCCCCTGGTTCCACACGCAGGAAGGAAAAGAAATCGGGCCCATTGTCCTGGATATTCTGGACGACTACGGCTATACCGATAAGAGCGCGAAATGCTACGTTCAGTGCTTCGACCCCGACTACCTGCGCTCACTCCGCGACGATCTGGGTACCGAGTTGAAGCTGGTCCAGCTTGTTGCGGACAACTCGTGGAACGAAACACCGGATGTGGACTATGACACGATGCTCACCCCCGAAGGGTTGGACGAAATCGCCGAATATGCCGACGGGGTGGGGCCGTGGATGAACTTCATCGTGGTTGACAATGGCGAAGGGAACGAGCCGGAGTTTACCGACTTTGTGCAGCTTGCCCACGAGCGCGGCCTGGCTGTTCACCCCTATACCTTCCGCGCCGACTCGCTCCCGTCATACGCCAGCGATCTTGAGGAACTGTTCGAGATATTCCTGCTCGATCTGGGTGTAGATGGGGTCTTTACCGACTTCCCCGACCGGGGGGTAACATTCATCGCCACCCATTCCGAACTCCATTAGCGGTCCGGAGAAACTGCCGGGGAACAGAGAAAACGCAAAGGGCACAAAGGAAATATCCCGCTGTGCCCTTTGCTGTACCCTTTGTCGTTTTGCAATGGTATCAACTATTCGTAATTCACCCCGGAAATAGGAAAATTCATCCCCCAGCAGGTCTGGTCTATGGAAATACGCCTGCTTCATTTGCGGAGTCCCCCATCTCGTGGTATACTAGTTCCGGTCGCTTTCCAATAATCCTGGGTAAATACCATAGGCGGTCTGTGCTGGAGGGGTAGGCAACGTAGGCCTTCTCCAGATGTACCCCGGGTTATTGAAAAGCAACAGCAGCTTCTCGCCCTTCTGAAAAGGAAGATTTTAGTCAACCAGGGGAGGAGAACCTGTCAGTCCGAAGTCGGTCTATCGGATGTTTGTTCGCCAGAAATCGTATCCATCCAAAACCGGACAGAGGAGGTAGGTTGCGCTCCTTCGTAATTGTTGAAACCGTTATGAGTATTGGGGGAAGACCGTATCTTTCCGCAAACTACTTCCCTATGTCAAAAAAAAAGGAGGAATTCCAATGGATGTTGGGACAGCAGTAAAGCAGGATTACGGGACAGATCCGCTGAAGGTTCGTAAAACGGACCAGTACAAGATGGAGTATATCCATTCGTTTGTTGATAAATGGGACGCACTGATTGATTGGGAAGCCCGCGCCGCCAGCGAGGGTGATTTCTTCATCCGCCTTTTGAAAGAGCACAATGTAAGGAAGGTGCTGGATGTTGCCACGGGGACCGGGTTTCACTCGGTGCAGCTTCTGAAAGCCGGGTTTCAGGTTCGCAGCCTGGATGGAAGCGCAATGATGCTCTCGAAAGCCTTTGAAAACGCCAAACGCGAAGGGCTTATCTTGCGAACAATCCACGGCGATTGGCGATGGCTCAACCACGATGTTCACGGTGAGTATGATGCAGTAGTTTGTCTGGGCAACTCGTTTACCCACCTCTTTACCGAGCACGACCGCCGTCGTTGCCTGGCCGAGTTCTATTCGGCTCTGCGCTCCGATGGTATCCTGGTGCTCGACCAGCGCAACTACGATGCGCTCCTGGACCACAACAAGACTCCCCACCATACCTATTACTATTGTGGCGACAATGTGAGTGCCTACCCGGAGCACATTGACGAGGGGCTGGCTCGCTTCCGCTATGAATTCCCCGATGACTCTGTTTTTCACCTGAACATGTTCCCATTGCGGAAAAAGTATGTCCAGCGGCTCATGCGTGATGTCGGGTTCCAGAGCATCAAGACCTACGGCGATTTCCAGGAGACCTACCGCGAGGAAGAGCCAGATTTCTTTATTCATGTTGCCGATAAGCAATACCAGCATAGGAGTGATGCGGTATGAGTATGACGGAACAGCAGCCGGTCGGCGGCCGCTATACCGGAGTGGTCAAAACGGCCCAGGAATACTATAATAGCTCCGATGCCGACGAGTTTTACGCCAGCATCTGGGGAGGCGAAGATATTCATATCGGGATTTACGCCACTCCCGATGAGGACATCCGGACGGCCAGCGAACGTACCGTCGAGCGTATGACCCGTATGCTCAGCAATCTGAGCAAAGATTCCCGCGTTATTGACGTGGGGGCGGGCTACGGTGGGTCGGGACGCTACCTGGCCCGACACTACGGCTGCCAGGTGGCCTGCCTGAACCTGAGCGAACGGCAGAATGAGCGAAACCGACGGATGAACAAGGAGCAAAACCTCGATCACCTGCTTGAAGTGGTTGACGGGAGTTTTGAGGACATTCCCTATCCGGATAACTCCTTCGATATTGCCTGGTCGCAAGATTCGTTTTTGCACAGTGGCAACCGCCAGCAGGTGCTGCGCGAGGTGCAGCGGGTATTGAAGCCGGGCGGGCAGGTTGTTTTTACCGATCCGATGCAGAGCGACGATTGCCCACCGGGAGTCTTGCAGCCGGTGCTCGACCGCATCCATCTCGACAGCCTGGGGTCTCCCCAGTTCTACCACGACACCGCACGAGAACTGGGATTCAACGATGTTCAGTTTACCAACCTGACGGAAAACCTGGCCACGCACTATAGCCGCGTGCGCGAGGAACTACGCAAACGATATGAACAGCAAAAGCAAACGTTGAGCATCTCCAAAGAATACGTCGAGCGGATGGTGCAGGGGCTTGGCCACTGGGTTGAGGCGGGCCAGAAAGGCTACCTGCGTTGGGGAATTATGCTTATTCAGTAGGGATGTTGCGAAACGTATGATGAACAACCAGGAATTGCGAACAGTCTGGTGGGAGGCGGGGGCGGTCTGTCTGATAGACCAGCTCTTGCTTCCCCTGGAACAGGTGATTGTCCGGTGTGTAGTGCTGGACGATGTGGCACGGGCTATCAAAACGATGCAGGTGCGGGGTGCACCGGCCATCGGGTGTACCGCGGCCTATGGGATGGCTCTGGCGGCGCAACAAAGCAAGGCGACAACCACAGAGGCACTCCTCGAAGATCTCACCCAGACAAAAAGCACATTGGACGCACAACGACCAACGGCGGTCAACCTGAGCTGGGCAACCTCGCGGTTGCTCCAGGTGGCGCAAGCTGCGGCAGCAGAAAATGCACCCGTTGCAGCCACCCGCTCTCGCTTGCTCGAAGAAGCCCACGCCGTGCTGGAAGAGGACCTGGCCATGTGCAAGGCTATCGGGCAGCATGGGGCCCCGCTCATTCCCGAACGGGGGCATGTGTTGACCCATTGCAACGCGGGGGGACTGGCGACCGCCGGCTATGGCACCGCACTTGCCCCCATCCGCACGGCTCATAGCCAGGGGCGAGTCCTGCACGTCTTCGTTGATGAAACGCGCCCATTTCTCCAGGGGGCCCGGCTCACCGCGTGGGAACTGCGCGAGGCCGGCATCCCTCAGACATTGATTACCGACAATATGGCAGGGTTCCTGATGAGTCGTGGTATCATAGACTGCATCATTGTGGGAGCAGACCGTATTGTTGCCAATGGGGACGTGGCCAATAAAATTGGGACCTATAGCCTGGGGGTGCTGGCCCAATATCATGGGATACCGCTGTATGTGGCGGCTCCCTTCTCAACCGTTGATCTCAGCCTGGCCAGTGGCGAGCAGATACCCATTGAAGAACGCAGTTCCGACGAGGTGACAATGCTTCGAGGGCAGCGCATCGCGCCGGAGGGAGTGCATGCCGCCCACCCGGCCTTCGATGTCACCCCGCACCAGCTTATTGCCGCCATCATCACCGAACGGGGCATCTTGCGTCCACCCTTTGAAGAGCAACTTCAGGAGCTATGCCACTCTCGTTTCAGCCCGCTTGTTTGCCAGTAGCGCATAGTGGTTTGCCTCACACCAACCCATCGCATGCCCTGGGATTGTTGATGGCAACGATGACAACGATACCGGCAGTGTTGACCTGGCCCCGCCTGCCGCAACGCAGTTTCTTTGAGCAAGACTTTATCCAGAGCGTGGTCGGGTTTCCGGGGCTGGTTGTGGAGGACGAGGGCCGGCATATGTATGTTGACCGAACGATTGCAGAACGAGATCTCAACCGGCTTTCCCTGGCCTATCTCAAACATACGCCAGCGTTCGGGGCCCTCGGAGACGATGTGGCAGCGGGCATCAGGGAGACCCTGCGGATACCATCCGGCTGGTTCGAGGGGGTAGCCATTCGCAGCCAGATGCTCGGCCCCATCAGCCTATCGCTCAAGATGGTGGATGAGCAACAGCGTGCGCTGTCCTACGACCCGATGTTGCTGGAGGCTCTTTCCCATCATCTATCGCTGCGGACCGCGTGGTTTCAGCAGCAATTTGCTTCCCAGACCAACGATGTGATTGTCTGTCTGGAAGAGCCGTTTCTCGATGTGTTTCTCTCACCTTTTGCTCCTTTCGATTGGGAACGGGGGGTGGAGTTGCTGAACCTCGTGTTTGATGGGTTCACGGGGTGCCGCGGCATTACCATTGGCACGGTGGGAACCATTGAGAAAAAACGGGGGGCACCCGTTGCCTGGGCCCCCATCCTGGAAACCTCGGTTGACCTTCTCTCATTCGATGTGTACAATCATCAAGAATTGCTGCTCGATGCGGCCGAGGTGCTGCCGGGCTTCCTGGAGCGTCCCGGCTACCTTATCTGGGGCATAGTGCCCAACGACGCGGACATGCTTGAAGAGGAGACCGTCGAGACACTCGAAGCCCGCTTCCAAACCTTGCTCCGCACCCTGAACGAAGCGGGAATCTCCCATTCACAGCTTCTCCCAACATCGCTTATCAGCACGAGCGGGAGCCTCGCTCATCTGCCGATTGCCACAGCCGAACGCGCCCTGCAACTCTGCGCCAATCTTGCCGTTCGGCTACGAAAAGCCTACGGGCTGGCAAATGATGATGAGGAAGAATAAAGACAACGATGAATAACAATAAAAACAGACGAATTGGAAAAAACCTGAACAACTGGAATCAGGAGGACATTGGACAATGCGAATTATTGTAACCGGTTCGCTGGCCTACGATTACATTATGGACTTTCCCGGCTACTTCAAGGACCACATCTTGCCCGAAAAAACGCATATGCTGTCGGTGAGTTTTCTCGTTGACTCAATGCGGAAAATGCGCGGTGGAGTGGCGGGGAACATCGCCTACAACCTGGCCCTGCTCGGCGAACGCCCGCTCGTCCTGGCAACGGCCGGGCACGATTTTGTGGAATACCAGACCTGGATGGAAAGCCACGGTATTGACACCAGCGGTATCGTCACCATTGACCACGAGTTTACCGCGTCTTGCTTCATTACCACCGACAAAGCCGACAACCAGATAGTGGCGTTTTTTGCCGGCACGATGGCCCACGCCCGGCGGTTGTCGCTCCAACCGCTGGCCCCGACATCCGAAGACCTGGTGCTCATCTCCCCATCCGACGGGGAGTCTATGTATCAGCTTGCGCTCGAATGCCAGCAACTTGGCGTTCCCTATGTGTTCGATCCAGGCAAGCAGACTCCGCGCCTCGAAACCGAATATATTCGGGCCGGGCTGAAGGGGGCAAAGGTGCTGGTTGGCAACGACTACGAGTTTGGCATGATGGCGAAGAAGCTGGAAACAAGTGAGGATGAGCTGATAACCAGCGTGCCGCTGACGTTTGTCACCCGTGGCGAACACGGTTCGACCATCTACGTGAACGAACCCGACAAACGGCGCATAGACATTCCCACGGCAAAGGTGCGCGAGGTGCGCGACCCGACAGGGGCCGGCGATGGCTACCTGGCCGGCCTGACCTATGGCCTGGCCAACAAGCTCCCGCTGGAAGTGACCGGGCGCATTGCGGCCCTGGCCGCAGCCTACGCGGTTGAAGAGCGGGGGTGTCAGGAACATTCCTACTCCTTTGAGGAATTTGCGGCCCGCTACAAGGAAAACTTTGGGGAAACGTTGGAACCGCTGGCTCTTGAGAAGTAGCCAGCAATACGGGAATATCAAATATATTGGAACATTCGGAATACAAGTAGTGACAAATCAAAATAAGAAGGAGATAGTATCTCAATGAGCGTCAAATACGATGTCAAGGACATCAACCTGGCCGATGAAGGACACCGACGGATGGAATGGGCCGAGCAGGAAATGCCTGTGCTGCGGCTGATACGAGAGCGGTTTGAGCGCGAGCGTCCCCTGCAAGGGGTGCGGTTGAGTGCCTGCCTGCATGTGACAACGGAGACGGGTAGCCTGATGCGCACCCTCAAGGCGGGTGGGGCAGATGTTGTGCTCTGCGCCTCCAACCCGCTGAGCACCCAGGACGACCTGGCCGCAGCTCTGGTCAAGTTTTATGATATTCCCGTCTACGCCATCAAAGGGGAGAGCAACGAAGTCTACTACCAGCATATTACCGCCGCTCTCAACCACAGCCCGCAGATCACAATGGACGACGGGGCTGACCTGGTGACAGGGTTGCTCAAAGATCGCACCGACCTGATCCCCAACATCTACGGGAGCACCGAAGAGACAACGACCGGTGTTATTCGTCTCAAGGCGATGGCCGCTGATGGTGTGCTGAAGTTCCCAGTTATTGCCGTCAACGACAGCGACACCAAGCACCTGTTTGACAACCGCTACGGCACCGGCCAGAGCACAATTGATGGGGTTATCCGCGCAACCAACGTCCTGCTTGCCGGCAAAACGTTTGTCGTTGGTGGCTATGGCTACTGTTCGCGGGGCATTGCCGAGCGGGCCCACGGTATGGGAGCCAATATCATCGTGACCGAAGTGGACCCCGTGCGGGCCCTCGAAGCCGCAATGGATGGCTACCGCGTGATGCCGATGCAGCAGGCCGTCACCCTGGCCGATTTCGTCGTGACGGCAACCGGCGACAAGCATGTTGTCTCAGCCAAAGATTTCGAGGTGATGAAAGATGGCTGTATCGTCGCCAATAGTGGCCATTTCGATGTTGAAATTGACATCCCATCCTTGAAGAGCATGAGTACCGAAAAACGCAATCCACGCGCCTTTGTAGACCAGTACATCCTCCCCGATGGGCGCAAGATCAACATCCTGGGCGAAGGGCGGCTCATCAACCTGGCCAGTGCCGAAGGGCACCCCAGTGCCGTTATGGACATGAGCTTTGCCAACCAGGCCCTCGCCGCCGAATACCTGGTACAACAGGGAAGCAAACTGCCACGGGGCGAAGTTTCGTCCCTCCCCAAAGAACTCGACCGCGAAATTGCCTCGCTCAAGCTGACCGCAATGGGCATTACGATTGACATTCTCACCCCGGACCAGGAGCGGTATCTCACCTCCTGGCACGAAGGCACATGATCCGCACCCGTCAGGGTCAGAAAGGAACTGTTCACGTTTGAGGGGAAACCCTGGGAGCGCAAGCGGCTCGCTTGTCTCGATGCAGGCGCGGCCGCCATCCCAACCCTCCCCCACCGGGGGAGGACAGGTGGGGGGCTGAACGCTCTATCTCCCTGCAGGCTGTGATATAATGCGTCGTAATCGTTATAACGGTTATAACCGTTATTCGTCCGATTTTTAACACCATTGCCAGGACCATCTCAAGGGAAGGGAGTCCAGTATGTCGTATGAGCCGGGTCAGCAGCAGGTCTGGTCGCAGCCAGAGAATCATCGGGCTATCGGGAGTTTGGGAATGGGGAGACCTGCCGGGGGGCAGATAAGACCGCTCTGGTTGCGCTTGCTATTTCTGTTTTTATTGTGTTCTCGTGTATTCCGTTCGTCAACTGTCTTGTGCCATTTGCTCCACTCGTTGCCGGTATTATGGCCCTTGTGCAGGCAAAGAATGCAGCAAATGAGAGCCGTGCTCGCACCTATGGTTGGATTGCAACAGCCATAGGAATTGGCTATGTCATCTTCATTCTTGCTGTTCTTTTCCTCTATGGTGCGGTCATTATGGAAGCCATCAGGCAGGGTGGTGTATAACCAGAAGTGTATAACCAGAAAATGATAAGGAGTTGTGTATGACAACATTTACGCAAGCACCGAAGTTCTTCTATACCAGTGAGTCGGTGTCCGAGGGGCACCCCGACAAAATGTGCGATCAGATTAGCGACGCTATTCTGGATGCCATGCTACGAGATGACCCGCGCTCTCGCGTGGCCTGCGAAACGGCCACAACGACCGGCCTGGTTCTCGTCATTGGCGAAGTGACCACCCGCAGCCAGGTCAATATCCAGGATGTGGTGCGCTCAACGATCCGCAATATCGGCTATGTGGATAGTTCGTTTGGTTTCGATGCCGACACTTGCGGGGTGCTAGTCAGTCTTGGGCGGCAGTCGTCCGACATTGCCCAGGGCGTTGACCAGGCTCTTGAGGTGCGCGGCGAGAAAGTGACCCAGGAAGAAGTTGAGACTGTCGGCGCGGGCGACCAGGGGATGATGATAGGCTTTGCCTGCAACGAAACCCCCGAATATATGCCGCTGACCATTGCCCTCTCCCACCGCCTCACTCGCCACCTGGCCACCTTGCGCAAAGATGGGACACTCCCCTACCTGCGCCCAGACTCCAAGAGCCAGGTCACAGTTGAGTATTCCTATGGCAAGCCCGTTCGGGTAGATACCCTGCTCATCAGTACGCAGCACTCGCCCGATGTCTCCACGGAGCGCATCCGCGAAGATATGATTGAGCACGTTATCCGGGCGGTTGTGCCGGCGGAGCTGATAGACGAAAAAACCCATTACTTTGTCAATCCAACCGGGCGGTTTGTCACAGGCGGCCCGCTCGGCGACGCGGGTCTCACCGGGCGCAAAATTATTGTAGATACCTACGGTGGCGTGGCCCGCCACGGCGGGGGGGCATTTAGCGGCAAGGACCCGACGAAGGTAGACCGCAGTGCAGCCTATGCGGCCCGCTATGTTGCCAAGAACGTCGTTGCGGCAGGACTGGCCGACCGCTTCGAGGTGCAGATTAGCTATGCTATCGGCGTGGCCCGCCCGCTCTCCATCAGTGCCGAAGCCTTTGGAACGGGCAAAGTGAGCGACGAAACGATTGGCCGTCTCATTAGCGAACATTTCGACTTGCGCCCCGGCGCAATCCTTCGCGACCTCGACCTGCGCCGTCCCATCTACACTGCTACAGCGGCCTATGGCCACTTTGGTCGCCCCGACCTCGACCTGCCCTGGGAGCGCACCGACAAAGCTGAAGAACTACGAAAAGCCGCCGGACTGTAAATTTACGGAAGCATTCACGGTGTTCGGGCAATCCCTGATCCCTGGGAGCGCAAGCTCGTTTGCCTCGATGCCGGCACCGCTCCCCCCTCCCAATCCCTCCCCCCACCGGGGGGATGACGGGTGGGGGGGCCCTGAACGCTTACAACCACAGGGAAAGGGGATACCGAGAGAAGGGTTTCTCGGTGTTCCCTGTGTCTTTTTGGGTGATCAAGGCGCAGCTGGCGTGATCCGGCACTGCTTGCGCTGGTAGTCGAGCGTCACGCTGGCAAACCGCGCCAGCAAGCGGTTTCCGATGTTCGCCCGCCCCTGCCGCGAGAGGTCCCCGGTCCCATTGCCCGGCGTGTCCAGTTCAACGTGGCGAAGGGTGAAGGGCCCGATGCTCAGCGAATCGGCCACCCCCTGCAACACCTCGCACCGCCCACCGAAGCCGCTCCCTTCCCCAACCGTCACATCGTCGGCGGTCCGCTCCAGTCCCAGACGTGCTGCCAGGTCGGGACTGAGCGTCAACCCGCCGTTGGAGCCGGTGTCAATTGTGGCCAGAGGGAGTGCATCGTAGCAGACGCGCACATCGGTCAGGGCAGGAAAATGCTCAAAGAAGGTCAGGGGAAGCAGTTCGCCCGGGCCCGCCAGCGGGCCCAGGTCGGGGTGGACCAGGTGGAGCCGCCGGCGGGCATAATCAATATGAAGCACCACCTGCCAGAGCACATTGTAGCCCAGGACAATATCTACAGGAAAGGGAATGATGCGCAGGTCCAGGGCCAGGGTGAAGATGTTGCGAAGCGTGAGATCGCCCAGGCGCAACCAGGGCAGCACTGTTTCGGTAAAAGCGACGCTATCGGTTGCTGCGCAGTGTCCGGGCGCAAATTCGCCTATCCGCAACCCCAGTCGCCGCGCCAACCCGATGTCTATTGCCGAGGGATCGGTGCCGGTGTCGAGCAGGACAGTGAGGGGAGGGCCGGAGGGTCCCCGCGCCTGGCAGCGCAACACCTGCGGCTCAAACATCAGGGGGAGTTCGGCTTTGCCGCTGGAAGGAAAGTTCAACCTGGTTGGATCATCGTGCATAGGCTTGCCGCGAATTAGCCACGTCTACTCCTGTCACGTACCAGTATTATACCGCACCGCAGCGTAGGAAGAGAAACAACAAACGGGCATATCGCCCTTGTTGCTTTCGGTTGACCCTGGGGGAAAGACAGGAGGTTAGAGAAAGGATAAAGAAACCAGTGTCTTGCGGTAGTAAGGATTGCCGAGTATTCCGGGCGATATGCCACGTCCCAACATTTTCTTTTATCATACTCCCCCCCGACACAACAGGCAATAGCCTTTTAGTCCCGTTTTGACCCTCAAGCCTGCTCAATGGCGTTGGGGATGTGCTCCAGGTGAGCAATCCGTCCTCCCCTCCCCAGCTCAATCGCCACGACATCAATGCGCCAGGAGATGGTTTCTTCTCCGTCTTCTTTTCCCGCTTCTTCTATCGCACAGGTTTCAAGGTAGGTATAGGCCAGGGCAATCAGGCGGGCTTGCTTGGCCGGGGTAATCGTTTCGGCGGGAGCGGGGCCATACTGGTTGCTACGCCGCGTGCGAACTTCGACAAAGACCAGTTGTGTCCCCTGCCGGGCTACCAGGTCAATCTCGCCGGCCCGACACCGCCAGTTTCGCGCCAGAATGGTATACCCGTGGCGGGCCAGGTAGGCCGCCGCTGCCTGCTCCCCAAAATCGCCAAGCTGCTGGCGCATCGTTCGTGTTTGTTGATGGTGCTGTGCAGCCATATCACACCGGCACAAAGCAGGAATCGCTCCGCCGCAAGATGGCGATGCATTCCAGCACGGCCATGACCAGCATGGGCGACAAGTTTGCCTGCGGTTGCTGGAGACCGCGCTCGATTGCCGCAGCAAACGCCTTCCCCTCTTCCAGGCGAAACGGCTCGTTTAGCCACAGGCGGTTGTTGTGCAGATGTTTGGGCGTGGGCCGCCACCCATTGTGCAGAGCCAGGTTGAGGATTGCTTTGAATTCTTCGTTTGTGAGGACCCGTTGATACTTCCCGTCCACCGTTCTCAGTTCGTAGGACATTGTGTTTCCCTTTTCTCCAATGCTACCAATGGCTGATGCGTATGTGCTATAATACCACAAGTCATTTCCTGAATACGAACGGCAACGATTGCCCTGATATTCTTTGCTCCCTACCGAACACGAGCGAACAGCCGGAAGCCTATGAACGAATTTGAATACCTGAACCATTATGAGCTGCTTGGAGTTTCACAAAACGCAACAGAAAAAGAAATCAAGCGCGCTTACCATCAGCAAGTAGCGCGGTATCACCCGGACCGCTACGCCAACGTGTCGCCCGACGAGCAGGCCTATGCAAGTAAGCGCATGCAATATATCAACGAAGCCTATCGTGTTTTGAGCAAAAACCATCTGCGCGAGGCCTACAATCGTTCGCTGGATACCGCGACGGCCCGCCAGCAAGCCTCGGCGCGGGGTGGCTCCCGTTCGGGTCCGCAGCAGGTAGCCCCATCCCCGCGAGACTACCAGGCCGAACTCTATGAGCACGCTCAGGAGCATCTTGAGGCGGGTCGCTATATGCAGGCCGTGGCAACGTTGCGAGAGCTTCAGCGTATCAATCCCTTCTACCGTGATAGTGCGGCCCTGCTCTCTCAGGCCGAGGCGGCCCTCACGGGCAAATCGCCCAGAGCTACGCCCCCCCCTCCTCCCCCTGAGCAGGAAGACCAGTCCGGAAAGGGCACAAGCAAACGGGTTCATCTCATTCCCCTGCTCGGTGGGTTAGGTATTCTTGTCGTTTTTGGTATTGTGGGGGCAATTCTGCTGCTGCCACAGATTACCATACCTGAAGGTGAAGCCAGCGAGGTTGCTTCGGCAGAGAGCGCAACCCCCACCACAGTTGTTTCGCCCCCCATTGTTTCGTCCCCCACGGTCCATCCTCAGCACCCGACAGGCGACCCATTGTCGGTTGAACCGACGGCAACGCCGCTCCCGCCTGCGGCAACCCCTACCCCTATCCCTCCCGCAATGACGGCAACGCCGCTCCCGCCTGCGGCAACAGTTACGCCTCCCCTGCCTGCGGCAACAGCCACGCCCCTCCCGCCCGATTCACCTGCGGGGGGGGACATTGAAGGAGGGACGCTACTCCAGGCTTCCCCCGACTTTGCGGGGTGGGCTGCAATGAGTGGAGATGGGTGGAGTGTGGGGAGTCAGAATGGACGTTACCACATTTCTGCTGCCGCGAACTTTGGCCATATCTGGAGCTACCGGACCGCCCCGCGCAGCACCAATCTGAGCATCGGTGTTGATGTGCAGGTGCATGGGGAAGCGGCCGGTATGCTGTTTCACTTTGTCAATGGCGAAAACTACCTCGCCTTCATCGTAGCCCCCGGCGAGGCCCGCTATGCGCTGGAGCAGCAGGTCGGTGGGCAAAAGACTATTCTTGCCCAGGGCACCAGTTCATCAATCTTCCAACAAAATCAAACGGGGGAAGCCCCGACGAACCGGCTGGTTGCCCACCTGGAAGGGAATACCATCCGATTGTTTATCAATGCAACCCCGGTATTGAACGAAGCGTTTGGAAGCATTACTCCGGCCAGGAGTTACGGACTGGTGGCCGTGGGAGGGGCAACCTCAACGAGGGCGATGTTTGACAATCTGGAACTCCGGGCCCTGCCCGGCACACCGTGACACGACATTCTGTCAATGACCACCCGCTGAAGCGGGTGGCTTGGAACTACCCTCCACCGCAATTCCTATCCGGGGACAGGCTTTGGTTTCATCAAGCGTTCCTTCGGGGGTGGCTGACAACCACCCCGTCCAGCTCCGGGCTTGCCGGAACAGGAGCGTTCATACCGAGAACATTTCACCTGGCGACGGATTGTTCG
>DAOTUE010000036.1:0-5534 GCA_034436975.1 Chloroflexaceae bacterium | reverse complement strand
TCACTGCTCCAACGCCGTCTGCGGATTGGCTATAGCAAAGCGGCCCAACTCATAGACCTGCTGGAGGAGCAGGGGGTTGTTGGCCCCGCCGAAGATGGCCGCTCCCGCGAGGTGCTGTCGGGGTGAGGGGCGGTTGCTTCCCTCATAACCAAAACTGAGTATCACCTCAATAATCAGGGGACTACCCACACGAGCCAATCATCTGGTATAATCAGGGCGATGGTCGAAATAAACCCACAAATGATTACCGATCTGGATGGGGCACGAGAAGCGATCCGACGATTGCTCAATCTCGTGGAAACCCTGAGTGCGGACCTGCGGACAGCCCAGGAAGAAATCCAACAGCTTCGGGATGAGAACAACCATCTCAAGGGTGAACTGGGAAAGCCAGACATCAAACCCAACCGGCAGCCTTCGTCCGAATCATCCCCCGACCACTTCTTCCGAAGCGGAGCGGCGGGTGCCACGCGGACGTGTCAAACGAACCAAAAACGACTCTATCGCCATAGATCGGGAGGTCACACTGGAGGTCGAACCAGCGATGTTGCCGTCGGATGCGGGTAGTCCTTGAATCTGAGTGGTAGCTTAGTTAGATAGAGAGGAGCTTTTTTGTCGCACAGAGTATACATCCTGCGCTACAGACGGGGTCCGTATGTGGGATACCGGCATGACGCTCGTGGAGACGGCCAGGAAACTGGGGGTAAGTTTCTACCATTACCTCCAGGACCGGGTTTCAGGGTCCATGCAGATGCCTTCGTTGGCTCGTCTGATCACGGAACAAGCCCAGGCCCTGAACCTGGGAGCATCGTGGCGCAAAGCAGGGCCGTCCCCCGATTATTGAGGTGATATGGCTCATTGATATAAGGATGATGTCTATGCAAGACAGACAGCAACTACCAAACCAGGGCATACGAAGGATATCGGCAGCGCAGTATGCCTCAGAGATCGACCCACATGCTATGAAGCAACACGCCCAATCTCTGCTCCGCCAGATGCTGGATAACTCTCATGCTGATTTTCGAGATGGGCAGTGGGAAGCCATCCAGGCACTTATAACGAAGCAGGCACAGTTGCTCGTTGTCCAGCGAACTGGCTGGGGAAAGAGCCTGGTCTAC
Source organism: Chloroflexaceae bacterium (assembly GCA_034436975.1). Classification (GTDB taxonomy): domain Bacteria; phylum Chloroflexota; class Chloroflexia; order Chloroflexales; family Chloroflexaceae; genus JAAUSY01. The sequence continues at coordinate 4,419 of DAOTUE010000036.1, read as the reverse complement.
TTTCTGGCAACCCGGTTGCTACGGGATCGTGGCACTGGCCCTACGCTGCTCATTTCGCCCATCCTGGCATTGATGCGGAACCAAATCCTTGCTGCCCAACGTATTGGTATTTGTGCAGAAACCATCAATTCAAGCAACACCGATGAGTGGCAGCGAGTTGAAGCATCCCTGGCGAAAAACACCGTCGATATCTTGCTGATTTCACCCGAACGTCTGGCGAATGATGCCTTTCGTTCGACCGTTTTGCTCCCACTTGCCTACCGCATTGGCTTATTTGTGGTCGATGAGGCACACTGTATTTCCGATTGGGGACATGACTTTCGTCCGGACTATCGCCGTATCACGCGCGTGTTACAGGCACTTCCTGCAACCATCCCTGTGCTAGCAACAACGGCTACTGCCAACAATCGTGTTGTGGCTGATATTCGAGATCAACTAGGCGAACACCTGCAAGTGATACGCGGTTCTCTTGCACGGGATAGTCTTAGATTGCAGAATCTTCGTATTCCCAGCCCTGCAGCACGATTGGCCTGGCTTGCACAGAACCTTTCCAGGCTACCTGGAAGCGGCATTATCTATACCCTAACCGTCCGAGATGCGCAGCAGGTTGCCGACTGGCTCCAACACTGTGGCATCAATGCCCATGCGTACTCTGCTGATGTTGATGGTGCTCGCCGTGAGGAATTGGAATCTCTGCTCCTCACGAATCAGATCAAAGCACTTGTGGCAACAACGGCGCTTGGTATGGGCTTTGACAAGCCAGACCTCGGCTTTGTTATTCACTTTCAGCGTCCTGGTTCGGTCGTCCACTATTATCAGCAGGTTGGACGAGCAGGGCGTGCCGTTGATACCGCATATGGTATTCTACTCAGTGGTGATGAAGACCAGGAGATTATCGACTACTTTATCGAAACGGCTTTTCCTCCGGTTGCTCACTGTGAACGTATTCTGCAAGCCCTTGACCAGGCAGCGCATGGCCTCACATTGACAGACTTACAGCGCGAAGTGAATCTGTCACGGAGCCAGATAGAAAAAGTGCTGAAAATCCTCCAGACGGAACCACAGTCACCTGTTAGCAAGGAGCAGCAGCGCTGGTATACAACACCTGTTGTCTATACTCCTGATCAGGCCAGGATCGAGCAATTGACCCGGATTCGGCGTGAAGAGCAGGCACAGATGCTGGACTATATGCAGACCACCGACTGCTTGATGGCGTTTCTCCGTCGCACCCTGGATGATCTCGATACAGCACCTTGTGGTCAGTGTGCATCGTGTCTGGGGCAACCCATTATTTCCCCAATCTATTCACCCCAGAAAGCCCAGGAAGCCACGCAATTCTTGCGCCGCAGTGATGTTCTCATTGAACCGCGCCGCAGATGGATCGGTGATGCCCTGGCCGTGTATGGCTGGACTGGTATAATAGCAGAGGGTTTGCGTGCGGAGCCAGGGCGGGCACTCTGCCGATGGGGTGATGCTGGATGGGGCGATCTAGTGCGTCAGGGCAAGCAGCATGATGCCCGTTTTGCGGAGGAACTGGTTGCATGTGCCTGCACACTGATCCGGGAACGTTGGCAACCAGCCCCCATGCCAACCTGGGTAACATGTGTTCCATCATGGCGACATACAACCCTCGTTCCCGACTTTGCTAAACGCCTTGCTGCGCAGTTGAACATCCCATTCGTACCATGCATCCGTAAACTGTGTGACACTCAGCCGCAGAAATTGATGCAGAATAGCTATCAACAGGCCCATAATCTTGCTCAGGCTTTTGAGGTGGATGTTAGTCAGATGCGCAACGGGCCGGTCTTGCTCGTTGATGATGTGGTAGACTCAAGATGGACATTCACTATCATTGCGGCTTTACTGCGTACTGCTAGGAGTGGACCGGTCTTTCCATTCGCGTTGGCATCTCCCCTGGCAAGATAATGGTGCGTCCCTATGCATAATCATACATTGAGTCCTGATACTCAGGTGAATCTGCTGCTCTGTGGTCGCCTGGGGCAAAAAACAACAGCAGAACCACACCCCCTCACCCCCGCTGAGTATCGTACTCTGGCGCGCTGGCTTTTCGATCACAGTTTATGCCCTGGTGATCTCCTGCGAGCGGAAGTGCTTCAGCGTTTCTCTACCGAGCAACATGCCGCACCTTTTCCTGCGCCAGAACGAATTGCACAGCTTCTAGGACGCGGTGCAGCACTGGCGCTGGCCGTGGAAGGATGGACAAACAAGGGACTATGGGTGGTGAGTCAGAGCGATTCTGCTTATCCCCAGCGATTGCGTGAGCGTCTGAAGCAAGCGGCACCGCCCATCCTGTATGGTGCTGGTGAGCCAATACTGCTGAATAATACAGGTTTCGTGATTGTCGGATCGCGTGATGTGGATACGACCGGTATACAACAGACACGGAAACTGTCCGAGCATTGCGCTCGACAGGCGATTGCTGTTGTTTCAGGCGGAGCACGTGGGGTAGATACGGAGGCATTGCTTGCTGCACTTGATGCGGGCGGAAATGCAGTAGGGGTACTGGCTGATAGCCTGGCGAAAGCAGCGGTTGACCGAAAATACCGCGATGCTCTACGCGAGGGGCGGCTCGTTATTGTCTCTCCCTACGATCCCTATGCAAGTTTCAATGTTGGGCACGCAATGGAACGAAATAAGTATATCTATGCTCTGGGAGAATGGGCATGTATTATCAGCAGTGGGCATCAGAAGGGAGGCACCTGGACAGGAGCCATTGAGCAACTGGAACGCTATCAATGGCTACCACTCTATGTACATAGTGGTACAGATGCTCCCGAAGGTAACACGATCCTGATCGAGCGTGGTGGTATCGCGTGCAGTATTGATACGCTAACGGATGACATAGATATCCGCAGTTGGCTGGATATGCATACTGCTCAGAGTAATGCGGCACAGAAACCAGGAAGCCAGCCAGACCTTGCTCCACCAGCAGCGCACGATCTCTTTGGTATTATCTGGCCATACCTGGAGCAGGAATTGCAAACGCCTCAAACGCCAGAACAGTTGCGAGATGTCTTTACCCATATCTTGATTGAGCAGCTTCGCTCCTGGCTCAAGCATGCAGAGAAGCTTGGCAAAGTGCAGCGGGTATCAGACAAAGCATATGTCGTATACGCGAAAAACACCGAAACGGAAGAAGCGAAAAAACCGGATCATGTCCCGACGGAGGAGCAGCTTTTGTTGTTATGAAAGCTATAGTGAGGCAATAATAATCTTTCTGCTATCTTATTTCGTAAGACATGGTTCAAACGCGCTTGACAGCTCACACACAATTTTACACCTGGATATGCCTCGCTGATAGGACAGAAGACCTTTTTCTGGAAATCCAGGATCGTTCAGACTGTCAAGCGGAATGTGCCATTTTTGAACCATGTCTGGGTACGCAAGCGTCTTGCTTGCCCCGATGCGGGCGCGGCCCCCCTCCCAATCCCTCCCCCCGGCGGGGGGAGGGCAGGTGGGGGACCCTGAACGATTTCGTGCTTTTTGTGTCTCTGTGGTTTTTTTCAGACGAACATGGGATCACGCACTGCCGAAGTATTTGAGGGCCAGGCGGAGCCGCTCCTCCAGGTCGGTGGGAGCGTCGGCAGGGAGCGCGTCCACCGCCGCATTGGCCTCGCTGCTCCGATAGCCCAGACTGATGAGGAGATCAACAATTTCGTTGTTAGCCGCCAGCACCTCCGGGGCAAGCGGAGCAGCCGATGGGGACGCATCGGAAGTGGGCAGGTCTTTCAGGTTCAGCTTGCTTTTCAGTTCCAGAGCCAGTCGCTCGGCCATCTTCTTGCCAATGCCAGGCACACGGGCAAGGCGGGCCGTGTCCTTTTGCGCCACGGCCAGGCGGATTTCTTCGGGAGTTGCCGCCGAAAGCAAACTCAGCGCAACCCGCGGCCCCACCCCCGATACACTCAGCAACGTCTCAAAAAAATCGCGCTGCTCGACATTGGCAAAGCCATAGAGCGTGAGTGCATCCTCGCGCACTACCAGAAAGGTATGGAGAAACACCTCGTCGCCGGGCGTGCCGATGGTGCCCAGGAGCGGGCGCGGTACAGAGAGCCGAAACCCCACGCCAGAAGTTTCCACAACCAGGTGGTCTGCACCAGACGAACGAAGTATCCCGCGGAGAGAAGCAATCATCGGGCCATCCTGAATACCATTCTGAATACCATTCTGAATACCAGCATCATAATGCAAAAAGGAGCCGGCGAGCGGCTCCCCATACTACCCGGCAATCCAGATCTCACAAAGGGCAAAAAAGCCACATTGAGATCATCCTGGACTATGCAATCTGCTGTTCCCAGTCCAGCATATAGCTTGTCGTGTCCGTGCTGCTTTGTGGCCCGCGTGAGGTGCGGCAGCGGCGGGCCACTTTTTCTATCACTTGCAAATCATTCTCCGGAAGCT
>DAOTUE010000035.1:0-21106 GCA_034436975.1 Chloroflexaceae bacterium | reverse complement strand
GTGTCGGTCGCCTCTGGCTCCGGCGTGTCGGTCGCCTCTGGCTCCGGCGTGTCGGTCGCCTCTGGCTCCGGCGTGTCGGTCGCCTCTGGCTCCGGCGTGTCGGTCGCCTCTGGCTCCGGTGTGTCGGTCGCCTCTGGCTCCGGCGTGTCGGTCGCAAGCGGTGTATCCGTCGGGGTCGGCGTGTCGGTTTCCGGCGGTGGCGTACCCGTATCCGTCGGGGTTGGCGTGCCCGTCTCCGTGGGCGTGTCGGTCGGCGTGCCCGTCGCAACCGTCGGCGTGTCGGTCGGCGTGCCTGTCTCCGTCGGCGTGTCCGTCGCAGGTGGTGTATCTGTCGCAGGCGGCGTGTCCGTCGGGGTCGGTGTATCCGATGGGGTCGGTGTGTCCGTCGGCGTGTCCGTCGCAACCGTCGGCGGGGGGCCAGGTGTGTCGGTCGGAGTATTTGTTGGCTCCGGCGTGTTCGTTGGCGGCTGTTCCGGCACCGGTGTAAATGGGACTATTGTTGCGTCCGGAATCGTCGCTATGCGCGTACACATCTTGGCTTCGCTGATGTAGACAAGCTGGAACGACCAGACTCCTGGCTCTTCTGGTTTTGGCGGGTAGATTTCGCGCACGGCAAACGAACCCAGAGCCGTAACTTCATTCCCATCTACAATTGGCAGGGTCATGTAGGTGCGGGCGTTCATGTGGGTTTCAAGAGCCTGCTCCAGACCGTCGGGGTAGTCGTCACCCGTCCAGGGCGTTACCGTGTCGCCAATTTCCAGGCCTGGCTCTGGCAGGTTCCCTGCGCCGCGAACCTGGCCCATTATGTCGCTGTCATTACCCCAGCTCAAGAAGCGGAAGCCCTCTGTCTCGGTCAACCGTTTGGTTGTATAGGGTCCAAACTTCCGAGCACCCTGTTTCCATGTCACCTTCATCTCTGGCGCACTAAACTTGGTCTGATCAACCAGACTATCGTCAATGGCGATGGGGTAGACCCCTTCGGTACAGGGGACGGTCATTGCAACCGTGTTGGCACTCAGCGAGAAGGTATCGGCTCCGGCAATGCGGGCAAAGAACGTGTCAATCTTGCCGGTGAGGGCCAGGCGAACACTCTTTGCCTCTTCAGGAACATTCTCTTCTTGCTCATAACAGGCATACGCTTCTGCACAATCATCGTTGATGGGGTTCCCTGAACTATCGAGGTAGAATATGTACACCCCGATCTGTCCACCCTCCGGGGCATCGCGTTTGTACCTGTTCTCGGCAATGGGGAGAACATTCAGTCCATTTTCGCGCAGCGACTCATGGACCATTTCCCTGAGACTGGCGTTCTTCAGAACGCGCTCCTCGCTAGCAATCGCGGCATCAACCTGATACTCGGCAATTTCGTTCATTGCCAGCACCGAGGCTGCGTTCAATGCGCTCTCAATTTCACGCTGCTTGGCATAGGTGTTGTTCACATCCATCGCCAGCCCCGTGAAGGCAATGAGAACGACGATAACCAGAGCGATGATGGGGATACTTTGCCCCTTTACTCTGGATTTCCAAAATTCCCTACTCATAACATCCTCCTTATGAAACGAACCATTATTGTTTCCTGCTTCTCGTTTCATCCGTCATCCAAAAAATGTCCATATGGACAAACAATCATTCGGCAATCGTCCGGTAATGAGCCGGTGGGGGAGATTTTCGCATTCCCCCTGAATGCTCCAATTCGTCACAAACGCTCCGAATTCGTAAACCGTCAGACATAAACCGTCCAGAGACAAACCGTCTCGAAAGAGTTAAATTCCGCCTACTCTCAGGATACTCCCTCCGGCGGAATTTCGCTATAGTACAATCGGACTAAGTTTTTTGCGGTGCTCCCCCGATGGTCATAGCCAGAGGGAGCGTCGGGGGTAGAGCCAGCGGGGGCAAAGAGGGGGCAAACGAGGGGAGAGGCCCGCCCGGACCCGGCCTGTGCCAGCCCCGCTGCGAGCCTCTCCCCGTGCTTTTATGACACACCCTCCAGTCGCAACTCCAGACGCAGATGGTTAGAACTCATAGATGTTTCCCTTCATTATTATGCAGGTTCTACGGAACGATAGTAAAGGTTATCGTTTTTGTACCCATGTCTTTCCACCCGTTGATATTCTTCTGTGCCGTGGCGGTCAGGGTGTAGGAGGTGTTGTGTTCCCAGTCATATCCATTGATTTTCTGGCAATCGTTGCCTGTGGGTTGGCTCTTGTCAGTGAGGCAGAACGGAGTGTTACTATCTGTTTTACTCGCATCTACCCCACCGCTTATATTGAAGGATACGCGGAAATCGCTATCCACATCCATGCTGCCAGCCAGCTTGCGAAACTCGATAACCACGTCGGAGGGGTCGGTAGCGGTGATGGTGAGGGTGTCCCCCGACATTGCGCTATCGGTGGCCGGGTCAATGAAGGCCATAGTCAGGTCGGGCAAAATCGTTATGTGCAAGACCTGGGTATCCAGCGTTTCGCCATTGTTTGCTGCATTGACGCGGGCGGTGATGATATACTCGACATTGTATTGCCAATCCCTCTCACTCCCCCACGAAACGTTGCCCTTGAGCGTGGTGCAATCGGTTGCTTCACTGGTGCCCAGGCAGAATGGCGTGCCACTATCATCAACCATATCGGTATTGGAATTGCCACCAACAATCTTGACATCAAACGCCACCTCAACCCCGCTCATATCTGCATCGCCCGACACTTTGTCAATCTCGACAATGAGCGAGGGGGAGACATTGTCGGTCACGGTGATGACATCGGAAGCAACGAACGTGCCGGTACTGGGGTCTATAAACTGCGTGGAGAGGGATGGTGGCTGGATGATGAACCGCAGGTCCTCAAGGTTCCACTTCTGGTCGTTGCTGTCGGTCACTTCCGCGCTCAGGGTATATTCCTTGTTGTACTTCCAGCCATTGCTTGTATAGAACGGGTCCGATGGGTAGGTGGTACAATCGCCCGGCCCATTATTATCGGCCACACAGAATGGTTCGTGGTTGTCGTTTTTCCCCACCGGGTTTGTTGGCTCGTCCTCAATCGTGAGAGTAAATCGTATCGTCTTTATATCGCTGCTGAGGTCCAGGCTCCCCGACTTCTTCCCGACCTCAAAGAATATCGGTTGCGAGAGTGTGTCGGTTATGGTGATGGCGCGTGCGCTGACAAACTCGCCCGTGAGCGGGTGGAGGTAGTCAAGCACAATATCGGGAATGACGACAAACCGCTGGACCGTTGTCCCCAGAAGCTGTCCAGTGGTCTTGTGGGTCGCCTCGGCCGTCAGGGTGTATTCTGTGCCATACTTCCAGGCTCCATTTGTGAAGTAGAAGTTGTTGAAATCTTTCACACAATCATCAGCAGGGTAGTTCTGGTCGCCCACACAGAAAGGCGCGGTATCATCATCCTTTTCCCTGATACGGTCTTCCCCCTCCATTTCCAGCGTAAACTTGAATGTCACCTCATCCATATCGGCAATGCCGATTTCATCGCGGATTTCCAGGATGACCGGGTCGGTCACAGTGTTCGTGACGGTGATGAGGTCGGATGTGGCGAAGGTGTCGGTATCCGGGTTGATGAACGTAAAGTCCGGCGGTTCGACGCTAAAGGTCAGTTCGCGGGTTCCGAGCGATTTTCCGCTGCTCCGCATAGCGGCTTCGGCTATCACGGTGTAGGTCGTGTCATACTTCCAGTAGCCATTGTCAGAAATCGTCGTGCCGCCATCGGGGATCTGCTCACAGTCGCCCGATGTGTCGCGCTCATCACCAATACAGATTGGCGTGCTCGTGTCGGTAAAGATTGTCGAGTAGGACGGCGTGACAAAGCGGAAGCCAATCTCCACATCGCTCATTGCGATACCGCCCGACTTCTGACGCACCTCAAGCACGATGGGCGATGTCAGCCCATCGGTAAACGAGATGCTTCGTGTAATGACAAAGTCATCGGTTGCCGGGTCAATGAAGTCAAACTTGAAGTCGGGCACAATGATGAAGCGGATTTCGTGTTCGTCGAGCACCCGTCCCGTATCCTTCTCCAGGGCGGTTGCCACAACGGTATACTCGCTGTTGAAGTCCCAGTAGTCGCCAATGGTGGCGCAGTCGCTGACCGAGCCGTTGTTTTCGTAGGTCAGGCAGAAGGGATCATCTGCATCGTTCTCCGTGCCCTCGCCCACCAGCTCAAACCGGATTTCCACTTCGTCGTTGTCCATTGACCCCGAAGCCTGCGCCACGCGAATAACCGACGAGATGTCCTGCGTGAAGGTGATGAGATCCGCCGCTATCGGTGTGTCGGCTGCGTCAACGAAGTCGAAGGTATAGTCGGGCACGATGAAACTGGTTGTCACTTCGTCCGTATCGCCATTGAGGGCTGTCGCCTTTGCCGTCATGGTGTAGGTGCCGCCCGACAGCAAGCGGAAGAATTCCAGCGGCATGCGATGATTGCCATCCTCAAAGTAATAGTAGGGGATGGTTATGGCTGTTGTGCTGGTGATCACTCCCGGTCCACCCAGGCTTATCTCCACCTCCTCAATGTTGGTCCCGTTCGGTGCGGTCTCGCCTACCTTTGCCCAGAACGCCTCGGCCTCAAACTCCGTTGCGTCGGTGTCGTAGTTGTCCTTGTCTATGACCAGCGTATCCGTTGTTGGTTGGGCAAAGGAGACCACAACTTCTTTGTTGGGCTGAACCTCAAATTCCATTGTTGTAACCGCGTCGTCGCTTGCTCCCTCGGCCCGCGCCACCAGGCGGTAGGTGCCACGCGGTAGCGTGTCGAAGAAGTCTTCCTGGTATTCGTCCATCGTGTTGCAGGGCGTGGTATCGCTGGGCCCGAAGGCACAGTAGTAGTCGGGCACAGTGGGAAGCATCGCAGCCTGGTCTACCGTGCGCGTGAGAATAGGCGTACCTTCCGGGTCAAACAGAACAAACTCGACCTCTTCGATTCCGTCGCCATTCTCCGGTTCCTCATCGAAGTCTGTTCGTGCCTTCGGATCGTAGGCTTCAACATAGAAGGCTGTTTCGATATTGTCGCTAATCACCACACTGCCGGAAAGATCCTGTGGTGGCTCGACAAACTCAACGATGATGCCGGGGACGCGGATTTCGCGCTCGACCCAGGGGGTCCATTCGGCGCGGTTGGCGGCCCGCACTTTGATAAGGTAGATGCCATCTTCCAGCGAGGTATACTCATCATCGTCATCGGGCATCGGCGCACAGTTTACCTCATCATCTTCGGTATCGTCGTCATCATCACGGCCTTTCCTGTCTTCCGGCCGGTCGTTGTCCTCATCCTCCCCATAGGCACACATCGGGGGCATATCATCTTGTTCGCTCCCATCGTAGGTGCGGCGATAGTCATCACCCAGACTATCCGGGAGCGTATCGGTTGATTCAAATGTAAACGTTCCACCATCATACGTCAGCTTATACAGGTCGCTGATGTCTTCCATCTCTTCGTCTTCATCGTCGGGTTCGTAGATAATCTTGAACTCGTAGCCAACAATGCCCTCGCCAAAGTCGTCCGCGTAGTTTGTGCCGCCATACTTCGGATCGTAGGCTTTCATCTCAAACCGCGTCAGTTCCTCACGGTGGATAATGAATTTGCGATCATCGTCGTCGTAGCGGCCATCATCCTCATCCGGGTCAGGGTCCGGGTCAACCAGGTCAACCACCATCTCTGGTATAGTGAAGGTCAGCTCTTTCGGGTTGGAAAGCCGCCCGGCTGCCGCGCTATCATCCCTCGACACGGCCCGAACCACAAGGCGGTAATCCCCATGCTTTAAGCGGTCGTAGAGATCGCTGTCCATAGGCTCACAGGGGTCGCCCAGGCTTCCAAACATACAGAACAGGGCCGGGGCAATATCGTCGTTGGGCGGGTCCTCGTTTTCCACCAGGAAGTAGTCGTTGCCCCCATCCTGGATGATCTCGCCATCGGGGTCGAAAAGCTGGAATTCCAGCCGTTCGATACCAAACCCGTTGTTGTCGGCCAGTTCATCGCCATCGGGCGGGGGTTCGTCATCTATGAGATCGTTGGTGTAGGCCTGGGCGCGGAAGAGCATCTTCGTTCCGCTCGTAATCACGCCTAGACTATGCACGACATCTTCGGGTATGGTGTCGTCTTCCAGCACAAAGTCCACATGGACGGGCGGCTCCAACAGCTCAAACTCGCGGGTATGCTCAACCCAGTCCTTCCCGTTGTTGTTGGAAACGCTGACCTTGAGTTCGTAGATTCCGCTCTGGAGGCGGTTGAAGGTGGTCTGATTCATGGGCGGGCAGCCGGAGTCCGAGTCGGGCGTGCCACCGGTGAAGACACAGGTCCACTCTTCGCCAATCATTTCCGCTCCAATATCCACCGTCCGCGAATAGATAGACGAACCATTGGAGACTTTCGTTATCTGGAGCCGCACGTTGTCCAGGCCATCGCCATTTTCGGGGCCAACGTGGGGCACAAACGACCGGATGGTAAAGTAGGCCGTATCCTCGTGGTCCACCGTCGGGATGTCCGACTCATCCCAGATTGTTGTATCCGTCGTTTCCGTCATCCGGTGGCTAAAGAGCACCGTGGCGGGAAGAATGTTCAGCAAACGGTAGCGGTCAACGGGCATACTCACCACCTCACTGACCTCATCCAGATGATACCCTTCGCCTCCCCTGGGCATGACATAGGTCATGAGCAGGTAGTTTCCTTCCTGGAGTTCCTCAAATGGCGGAAGCAGGGAATCGAATCCGGGGTATTCCCCAATAGTACGAAATGAAAACGCTCCCGTACCGGGCCACTCATCGCAATCAAACGGCTCATCCGGGTTGTCACTATAGTTGCCGCCAAACAGACACATCAGGTCAACAAGAGAATCGTCGGTGGGTGGGAAACCGTCCACATTGCGCTGATCGCTACGATACCAGATCTCCCCCTCCCCTGAAGGGATGTAACGAATATAGTGCCAGACATTCTGAATACCATCACCATCGGCTATGCCATATTTTGGATCGTAGAACGAAATCCGAAATGCGCTGGTAATGGCATCTGTGCTCTCGGCTACAAGATTGCTTTCGTGCATGTCCTCGGTGGGGTAGAAGAAGCTGAGTTCTGCTGGCTCAATGTAGAAATCGGCCTGCGCCGGCGGGATGTCGGACATATCGAACTCATCGGCCAGAATAAGCTGCGCGGTTATCCGATAGGGCAAATCGCGCTGTTGCAAATCGTCGTAAAGGTCCTGCGGCATTGGTTTGCAGGAGTCATCTGGCTTGGTCCCGAAGACACACAGCAAGTCAGGGGGGGTGCATACGGTGTCGTCGGGTTCCGCTGTGCCAGGGCTACAGGTGAAGGGCACGTTATAAACCCATTCCTTGGGATAATCATCAGCCTCCAGAGCTGGTGACTGGGCTGGCGATTCAAGCGTGTAGACAATGCCATCAAATTTCAGTTCTTCCGTCGTAGTAATATCCACACTGAAATTGATGTAGGGATTTAGCCATGTCACCGTTCCCGTTGTCTCTTCGGTGCGGCGGTAGACAATCTCATCATCTTCCGGCAGGACAAACCAGATTTGCGCATCGAGCGCGGGGGCCGGGGAGAATTGCACACCCTTGAAGGTGGAGATGGCGAATCGGTTGTCGTTATCAACATCGGTGCCCGAAGCCTGGGCAATCCCGAACGTTGCAGAGTCGCTTTGCACCGCATCCTGCCAATCGCCAATTTTGATCCAATCATCATCACCGGGAGTGTCTTTGGTGGAATAGTACCCGACAATGCGCGGGTCGGACCGCTGCAACCGGAGCCAGAGGGGAACTTCAGGAACACTAGTACTAGTACCTCCCACTTCAATACGCCCATCATTGAAGGTCCAGGGGTCGTTATCGGCTTTGCGGTAGAGGAAGGATAGTTCGGCGTTTCTATCAAAAGAGCCAGGGTGGTAGGCCAGCATCACAAAGTTTGCGTTCGTGTCGGTTGATTCGCGGATCATCGGGCCCACCACGGTGCCGCTGTAGCTCCTGGTGGGGGCTGAAGATTTTTTTACCAGCGACCCGCCGCTGTCCTGCTTATAGGTTCCTGGATGTATCCAGCGAGTCAGGCGGACATCGAAGTAGACATTGCGAGCATCATCGTCTTCGCGTTCAGAATAGACATAGTAGAAGTCGTTATTCCGTCCACTGATCTGCACGCCGGCCGAGCACAACCCGATCTCGTCGGTCAGGAGTTCCGGATCAGACGAGGCTTCCCATTCGGTATACCCATCGCCAGACACCTCCGACACGGTTGAGACCCGCTCATCATACCAGGGAATCTTGACAGTCGGGGTATGCACAGATGTATCGGTGAAGTGGTCGGTGAAGTAGAGCGTACAGAAGGGGTTGGGGGTAGGGGTCATCGTGGGGGTGGGGGTGGGCACGGTCGAGGTTGGGATGCGGGTGTCAATGATATCAACATCCTCATCATCAAGGCCACCACCAAGGGTAAAGCCTGATGTATTGATAGGCACCGCCAGGTTGGAATAGAGCATTACCTCGCGCCCGAACGACGGGGTGAGGGGGAAAAGGATCTTGTGGAGCGTCCCAACCCGCACTTTGACATAGCACTGGCCAGCTTCTTCTGAGCGCGGATCAAGGTAATTAACCGTCCCATACTCTTCGTCTATTCTCCTGACGCAGGTATCGTAGGTAGTTTCGGCTTCATATGTTGTTGAGAGGGGATATGTTTTGAGGAGTTCGTCGGGGGGAGGGGTGACAGGGTCAACGGCCTTGTTTGTAAACTCTTCTGCCTTGATAACCGAAACCTGAATATACTCCCTGCGAATGTGTTCGGTGTCCGATTCCTCATCATCAAGTATATCGTTGCCGTTCAGGTCGAGCAGGTAGTCGCCATAGCCGCTGGTGGTGTTTCCCGCCTCGTAGACAACCCGTTTCCGCACCTCGTCTTTGAATTCGGGGAAGATAGAGCCATTGGGAAGTGTTTTCTCACTTCCATCGTATTCCTTGTACGTCACATCGGCCAGGAGAGTGTCATCAGGGTTGTAGTAGAAAATATCTCCCTCAATGAAACCATCGCCATCCATGTCACAATCTGAAGAGTCGGGATCATCCTCCGGCTCACAGTTAGCATTGCCATCGTTGTGCCGCAAGATGCTACCGTAGAACGCCCCCTCTTGAGCCGCGTTGTTCAACCCTTGCAGCGTATAAAAAATCATCCCCAGGTCAACTGCGGCTGAGAACAGGAGGAAAATAATTACCCCTGCCAGCGCAAACTCGACAAGAGCCTGACCTGTTGCACGTTGAATACGTCGAAACATATCACTGTCTCCTTACCAATTTCACACGGGTTTTCATTCGCTGCTTCCCACCGGGGTAGCATTCCCCCATACGAAAGCCCCTGCCAGGCAACATCACTCTTCACAGATGATAAGCGTACCGCGCTCACCCCCGGGCGGCTCCTTATTTCCAAGACTGATGATGGTCCGCATAGAAGAAGCCTGAATCGTGATACCGTGTTTCCCAAACACCGGTATCAGGCTCATCAGGGGGGTAAGCGGCTCCACCGTATAGCTCATTGTCACCTCGACCGTATGCCCGATGTCCCGATATTTTTTGTTGTCTTTTTCTGCAGCGGGGGAAGGCGAATCGCGGTAGGCAAGGCCAAACTTGGAGCGGTTTGTGGCAATGTCGCTATAGTCCACCAGCACCGCCCCTTTCTGGATGGTATTGATCACCTGCTGGACACAGAGGTCCTCGGTCTTGAAAGTCCCGTCCTCAAACTGCGAAGCATAGGGGGGAAACACAGCCGCACTGGTGCTGCCGCGGCGCACGGCCTGGTGAACGGCTCCATAGCAATAGATGAAATACCCAAGATCAATTATTCCAAAAAAAAGAATTAACAGAAATGGCAGGACAAACGACATTTCCACGAGCGATTGCCCTTCTGTTCGCTGCTGGTTTCGCCACCATATTCTCTTCATGTCGGTGTCCCCTCCTGAAAAACTATCGGAAATACTAAACTATTTCAAGCAACAGCGTGATTCCTCGCCAGGGTCGGCCCTTGCAAGGACATGCCGCTACTATAAATTATAGCCCCGATTCAGAGAAGATACAATAGTCTGATGGTACTGTTTTGCGGTTTTGTTTCGCGCAAGATGACAGGATGATGACAAATCTTGCCCGCACCGAGATGGTTGGGGGTTCAGGGTTTGGGGAGCGCGGGCATCTTGCCCGCCCGGATGAAAGCGAGACGCTTGCCCCAATGCGGGTGCGCCCCCCCACTCCCCACACTGATGGGAGGACAGGTAGGGGGCCTGAACGATTACGATTTCGCTGTCAGGTAAACAGCACCTCGACATCTTCCTGGGTCAGCGACTTTAGCCCGCCGCTGCTGCTCTCGGTAGCGATAATCTGGTCCACCAACTCACGCTTGCGCTCCTGCAACTGGAGAATTTTCTCTTCAACCGATTCAACTGTCACCAGTTTGTAGACAAAGACCGGCTTCTCCTGCCCGATGCGGTGGGTGCGGTCGGTGGCCTGCATCTCCACGGCCGGGTTCCACCAGGGGTCAATGTGGATAACGTAGCTGGCAGCGGTCAGGTTTAGCCCCACGCCGCCTGCCTTGAGGCTGATGAGAAAGAAGGGAACCGTTTCATCCTCCTGGAAGCGATTGACAACGGCTTCGCGGTTGCGGGTCTGCCCATCGAGATAGGTATAGGCAATGTTACGCCGGTCCAGTTCTTCGCGCAGGAGCGACAACATCTGGACAAACTGGGAGAAGATCAGGGCTTTGTGCCCTTCCGATTGCAGCGTTTCGAGGGTCTCCAGCAGGAGGTCGAATTTGGCCGAGCTGCCGGGGTAGGCCGGGTCGGCCAGGCGAGGGTGGTTGCAAATCTGCCGCAGCCGCAACAGCCCCTCCAGGATCTTGAACCGCACCTGCCCGATCCCCTCTTCCTCAATCATGCCAAGCAGCAACCCGCGGTAGTAATCGCGCTGTTTGTTGTAGAAGGTTCGTTGCTCATCATCCATTTCGGTTTCGAGAATGCGCTCGGTGCGCGGGGGCAAATCAAGCTGGACCTGGTCTTTGGTGCGCCGCAAGATAAAGGGGTAGACCATTTTGCGGAGAAACTGCGAGGCATCGGCATCCTGCCCACGCTCAATGGGGGTAGAAAACTCGCGGCGAAAGTAGTCGAGGTTGCCGAGCAGGCCGGGGTTGAGAAAGGCGAATTGTGACCAGAGTTCCATCGTGGAGTTTTCCACGGGTGTCCCCGTGAGGGCCAGGCGGTGGTCGGCTTGCAACAAACGGGCGGCCTTGCTCGTTTCGGCCAGCGGGTTTTTTATTGCCTGCGATTCATCAAGAATAATGTAGTGAAAGCGATACTGGCGCAATAGCTCCATATCACGAAGCATCACCCCATAGGTCGTCAGGATAAGATCATAGCTGTCGAACTCGGACGCATCCTGGATACGGTTCTGGTCGGCGTGGATATGGAGCCGCAGGTCGGGCGTAAAGCGGGCCGCCTCGCGCTGCCAGTTGAAGATGAGCGAACGCGGCATAACAATGAGGTTGGCGCGGTCGGCGTGGCCGCTCTCGCGCAACGATTGCAACAACGCCAGCGTCTGTATCGTCTTTCCCGTGCCCATATCGTCGGCGAGGCACCCCCCGAAGTTGTAGCTATGCAAAAAATGCAGCCAGTCGTAGCCTGTCTTCTGATAGGAGCGCAAGGTGCCCTCAAACCGCTGTGGCTTCTCCTGCGGTTCGATGGATGAAAAGGAGCGGAGTTGCTTGATACGCTGCTCAAACATCTTGTCGGTCTGGGCGCGGTCGGCCTCGGCTAGAAGCTGGTCAATGAGCGTCAGGTGGGTTTGCGAGAGCCGCACTCCGTCTTCGGTCTCCTCCCCCAGAGCAAACAGGTGCCGATAGCGATCCACCCACTCCGACGGCAGCTCCCCGATAGAGCCATCGGACAGCTTGACGTAGCCATCTTTTCGGCGGACTGCCCGCCGTATATCCTTGAGCGATACTTCTAGCTCACCAAAGTTGACAACAGCCTGAATATCGAACCAGTCTATTTCTGAAGAAACGGAAAAGGAGATAGTGGGGCGGTGGCGGTTGACCTTTGCGGCCTTCAAGTTTTGCTCGCCATATATCTCGTAGCCAGCTTCGGTCAGGTTGGGCACCTTGCGAAGCAGAAATTCAAGCACATCGGTATTCTTGCGGAGCACAAAATGCCCCGGCCCTCTCCCGCGTTTCAGCCCATAGAGACTGGAACTCAGCGATTTCCAGAGATCGGCTTCGGCTTCTGCCTGGCGGTGGATGCGGGCCAGGTCCATCGTGCCGGGCTGATGGGCCGTGTCTTGCTCCGGCGGGTCTTGCTCATAGAAAACTTCATAGTTGCCATAGCCAAACCGGAGCGAGGCAGAGAATTCGCCCTCCGTCTCACTGAGGTAGAGTCGTGGGACGGGCGGTTCGTGGACCTCCTCCCAGTTGAGCATCTCGCCCCGGAGCGAAACATCCTGCGCAAGCGGCGGCAAATAGGTATTGAGAAACTCTTCTTGTTCGTCGGAGGAGATAACCAGATGTGGGGAATTGAGAAGCTCTGTGATACCCGCAAATGATTTTTTCACCTCAAACAAGCGGTTTTCCTGCAAAACCCAGAGCGGATTGTCGAGAACAATGGTCATGGATTTGCTGTTGATTGGAATACGCTCATCACCTATGAGGACAGAAGAGACGAGATGCAACTGATCCTTAACCTGGCTTATCTCCACTTCGAGCGTGCCCGTCTCCGGCAGGACCTTGACCGGCTCGCGAAACGGGTTCTTCTGGTCGCCCCGAAAGACGACACAACGCGAAAGCAACGAAAAGACCGTTCCCAGAACAGACGAAGTTGCATAGGTCATCCCATAACTATAACTATGCGCATACGAATACCCGTAGCTATAGGGGTTTATTCCTGCTGAGGCGAGCAGGTTTGTCGCAACAATGGCCTCTTCCGGGACAGCGGGGTATTGATGGGCCGTAACGTGGTTTCGGATAATGCGGGCATGCTCCCCCATCTCTTGCAACGCCATCGCCACTGCTTCTTTATCATCGGGCGATATGCCCGCAATATATTTTTCTGAGACAGCATAGGCGAGAACCTGCCATTCTGCCGTCCGATTCTGCGTATTGTGTCTCAGGCTAAACACAATTTGCCCCTGTGAAACGGAGGCATAGCTTGTCGGCTTACTGAATGCTTTTTGAAAAACCTCTTTCCACTTCGTATCGCTCCTTTTTTTTGCTGCTAGCAGTTGGAGCGTGGCTGCAACATGGTGAGGGCAAAATGTAGATTTATCTTTGCGTGGGCAGGGGCATTCCAGGATAAATTGATGGGCCTGGTTGTATGAAATACGCACGCGGTATGATGTTTTCTTGTTATCAAAGACACGGACAGATGCACTCTTTTCGCTCAATAGCTCAACTGCGGCCAGCCCCTGCTCAAACAGTTCCAACCCTTTTCTTCTGGTATCTTCGGGGACAAAGAGTAGAACTTGCTCTAAACCGGTTGTATCTTCCAAAAAAGAAAAACTCATGAGGGAGTCCCCTCCTCCTGCTTTTCTAAATGGGTAATCGTTCACGGTATCTGGGCAATCCCTGATTCCTGGGTACGCAAGCGTCTCGCTTGCCCCCGATGCGGGCGCGCCCCCCCTCCCAGTCCCTCCCCCCAGCAGGGGGAGGACAGGTGGGGAGCCTGAACGATTACCTAAATGGTGTGCCAAACCAGCTTCTATTGTAGCATAAAGTCAACGACCCACCGCTAAAGCGGGTGGGCTTGTTCCTGGCGCGACGGGATAACCGTCTCCGAAACAATAGGCGGGTTGACAGCCACCCTGGAAATGTTTATCGCGGCGTTGAGATCTTCGGGCAATCCCCAATCCCTGCGAGCGCAAGCGTCTCGCTTGCCCCGATGCGGGCGTGCCCCCCTCCCCAATCCCTCCCCCCCATCACGTCTCCCATGCTATAATGAAACCGCTGAATAGTCCAGACTGTAATCCAGACTGTGATAAGGAACGAGGGTATGTCCTCTCAACTACAAAATTCTCAACCGAAAAAAAAGTCAGATCCGTCAGTTATCCTGACCCGAACGAATATCATTCTTTTCCTTGTTGTTGTCCTGATGGGGGCAATTATTCTTTCGCAACTTTGTATTGTCACCCTGCTGCTGACCTCGCCCCGCCTGCGCGAGCGTATCTATGGCCCTCCCCCGCCCACGCCTGAGCGGAGCCTGCCCACGATAACACCAGCACCGATGGAAAGCGACACGGAAAGCGACACCGTGTTGTTCTTTGACAGCCTCCCCCTCTCCGGCTATACTCATTCGCAGGATTGTTCATTATTGAGGTTATTATATGCGACAAAACAGGATACGCCCCCCCTATCTCGAAGCCCTGGATGAACGGGTGCTTGTGTATGATGGGGCTATGGGGACAAGCATAGACACATTCGACCTGACAGCGGAAGACTACGGCGGCCCCGCCACGGAAGGCTGCCGCGACTACCTGGTTATCACCCGCCCCGACGTGATTGAGCAGATACACGCCTCGTTTTTCGAGGCTGGCAGCGACGTTGTAGAAACCTGCACGTTTCAATCAACCCGCTTGCGCCTGGAAGAGTGGGGGCTGGGCGACCAGACCTACGAAATCAACCGCAGCGCAGCCGCCATTGCCCGGCGGGTAGCGGACCGCTTCGCCGCACACGATGGCCGTTCGCGCTTTGTTGCTGGCTCCATTGGCCCCACCGGCAAACTCCCCTCCTCAAACGACCCGGAGCTAAGCGACATCACCTTTGATGAACTGGTAGCATTGTTTGAAGAGCAAGGGCGCGGGCTGATTGACGGGGGAGCCGATGTCCTGCTCATTGAAACCAGCCAGGACATTCTCGAAGTCAAAGCAGCTATCATCGGGTGCAAGCAGGCCATCGCCGCCTCCGAGCGTCCGATTGCGCTCCAGGCCCAGGTAACGCTTGATACCAGCGGGCGTATGCTGCTTGGCACCGATATTGCCAGTGCCCTGACCACAATTGAAGCCCTGGGCGTGGATGCCGTGGGGCTGAACTGTTCGACAGGGCCGGAGCATATGCGCGAGTCGATTGGCTACCTGACCGAACACGCCTCTATTCCCGTAAGCTGCATCCCCAACGCCGGCTTGCCGCTCAACGTGGATGGCAAAGCCGTGTATCCTCTGGAACCCGTCCCGATGGGCAAGGCCCTGAGCGAGTTTGTCGCGGGGCCCGGTGCCCGCATTGTGGGAGGGTGTTGCGGCTCCACCCCCGCGCACATTCGCCAGATTGCCGAAGCCGTCCGCGCTGCCGAAGCCCACGCCCCCGCCCACCAGACCAGAGACGAAGCCCGCCAGACCACCCCGCATCTCTCATCGGGGATGGCCGCTGTTGCCATGCAGCAGGAGCCGCGCCCCCTCATCATTGGCGAACGGGTCAACAGCCTGGGCAGCCGCAAGGTGAAGAAACTGCTGCTGGCTGAAGATTACGATACCATTCTCCAGATTGCCCGCGACCAGGTGGATTTTGGGGCCCATGTGCTTGATGTGTGTGTCGCAATGACCGAGCGCAGCGACGAAGCCGAGCAGATGGTCAAACTGGTGAAAACGCTCTCGATGGGGGTTGAAGCCCCGCTGATGTTCGATAGCACCGATGTGAAGGTGCTCGAAGCCGCCTTGCAAGTCTACCCGGGCCGCCCCATCCTCAACAGCACAAGCCTGGAGGGGGGACGCGGCAAGAAGATTGATGAAACCCTCCCGCTGGCGGCTCGCTACGGCGCAGCGGTTATCTGCCTGGCCATTGATGAAGAAGAGATGGCCCACCGCCCCGAAGACAAACTCCGCATCTGCAAGCGGATTTATGACATCGCCACGCAGGAGTACGGGTTGCCCCCCCACGCACTAATCTTCGATGTCAACACCTTTCCGCTGACCACGGGCCAGGAGGAACTCCGCGAGGATGCAAAATGGACCATTGAGGGGATACGGCTTGTCAAAGAAAACCTGCCCGGAGCCTTCACCAGCCTGGGGGTCAGCAATCTCTCGTTTGGCGTGGCTCCCCACGCCCGCGCCGTGCTCAACAGCGTCTTTCTCTACCACGCCGTGCAGGCCGGGTTGGATATGGCAATGGTCAACCCGCAGCACATCACCCCCTACGCCGACATTTCCCCGGAGCAGCGCGAGGTGTGCGAGGATCTCATCTTCAACCGCCGCGATGACGCGCTCTCCCGCTTCATCGAACATTTCGAGCAGGTTGACGCTTCGCAGCTTGAAGCGCAGGCCGGGCGGGCCGACCCCACCGAGGGAATGTCGGTTGACGAGAAGATCCATTACCTGATTTTGCACCGCAAGCGCGAGGGCATTGAACAGTTGCTCGATGCGTCGCTGGCCCTCCGTATGGAAGAGCGGGGGATGGCGAAGGGTGATGCGGCAGTAGAAATCCTCAACAGCGTGCTGCTCCCGGCGATGAAAAATGTCGGGGATCGCTTCGGTGCAGGACAGATTATTCTCCCCTTTGTGTTGCAGAGTGCCGAGGTGATGAAGCAAGCTGTGGCGCACCTGGAGCAGCATCTCGAAAAGCAGGCCGGCTCAAGCAAAGGAAACATCGTGCTGGCCACCGTGTATGGCGATGTCCACGACATTGGCAAAAACCTTGTCAACACCATCCTCTCGAACAATGGCTACACCGTCTACGACCTGGGCAAGCAGGTTCCCATCAATACGATTGTCGAGAAGGCCCAGGAATATCAGGCCGACGCAATTGGCCTGTCGGCCCTGCTCGTCAGCACCAGCAAGCAGATGCCGCTCTGTGTGCAGGAGCTAGACCGTATGGGTCTCCAGTTTCCCGTGCTCATTGGCGGCGCGGCCATCAACCAGCAATACGGGCACCGCATCCTCTTTGTGGAAGATGACCGCCCCTACGAGTCCGGCGTGTTCTATTGCAAAGATGCGTTTGAGGGGTTGGAAACAATGGACCGCCTGAGCAACCCGCAAAAGCGCGAGCAGTTTGTGGAGCAACTCCGGCAGCAAGCCGCGCAAACGCTCGGCAAGCCACAGCGTGGGCGCATGGTGATGGCCGATGTCGGGCGGGAGCAGGGTACCGGTATGCAGCGGTCCAGCGTCTCCCCCGATGCGCCCATCCCGACTCCGCCTTTCTGGGGGAGCCGCATCGAACGACGGATACACTTTGACGACATGTTCAATTGTCTGGACCGCAACGCCCTCTACCGGTTGCAGTGGGGCGCAAAGAACGCAAAGGGCCCGGAGTGGCAGCGGTTGCAAGAGGAATTTGCCGAGCGGGTGCGGGTATTGCGCCGCGAAGCCGAACGCGAAGGCTGGCTGGAGCCAGTGATTGCCTATGGCTACTACCCGGCCCAGAGCAGCGGCAACGAGGTTATTGTCTACGACCCGAAAACACTTGCCCAGAGCGGCAATGGTATGGCTGACCGTCCACGCGAAATCACCCGGTTTGTTTTTCCGCGGCAGCCCGACCGCGAGCACCTCTGCCTGGCCGACTACTTCGCCAGCGTCGAGAGCGGGCGCATGGATGTTATTGTCCTTCAGGTCGTTACCGTGGGCGACAAAATTACCACGCTGTGTGACCGCTTGCAGCAGGCCGGCGACTACAGCCGCGCCTACTACATTCACGGGCTTGGCGTGTCGCTGGCCGAAGCCCTGGCCGAATATAGCAACCGGCTGGTGCGGCGTGGCCTGGGGTTGCAGGGAGAGCAAGGCGTGCGCTACTCGTGGGGCTACCCGGCCTGCCCCGACCTCGACCACCACGAAAAACTGCACTTGCTCCTGCCAATGGACGAAATCGGTGTGAGCCTGACCAGCGCATATCAGCTTGTGCCCGAACAGAGCACTGCGGCTTTCGTTGTCCACCATCCTGAAGCAAAATACTTCAGCATTGGGAGCACGCTCCAGCGGGCCGAAGCCGATGTTCGCCAGTAGTCCCCATTGGGAGAGGGGGCCGGGGGGGAGAGCGGAACGGATAGTTTCTGGGTTTACCCAGAGATGGTATAACGGGGTCATGGGCGGGGACAAAACCAGGGAGCGCAAGCGTTTTGCTTCGGGGGAAGGCAGAATACCCCCGAACTCTGCTCCCCGAACCCTGACCCCTGTCAGAGAAGAGAGGCTAACGAACAGGGGGAAAGCTATGGCAACACAACAACCAGCGTCTATCGGCGTGTTGACCAGTGGGGGCGATGCCCAGGGGATGAACGCAGCCCTGCGCTCGGTCGTGCGGACTGCGCTCGACCGCGGAGCCGAGGTATACGCAATCTATGAGGGCTACCAGGGGATGGTAGATGGCGGAGACCGCATTCGGAAAATGCACTGGGGGTCAGTCGGGGGCATTCTCTACCGCGGGGGAACGATTATCGGGACGGCCCGCTGCTCCGAATTTCAAACCCGTGCGGGGCGGCTGCGGGCGGCCCGCAATCTCTTGCAGCATGGCATTGATAAGCTGGTGGTTATCGGGGGCGATGGCAGCCTGACCGGAGCCAATCTCTTTCGCCAGGAATGGGATGGCTTGCTTGCCGAACTGGTCGAGACCGGCCAGGTTGCGCCAGAGGTGGCCGAACGCCACAGCAACCTGACGGTCGTGGGGTTGGTCGGCTCCATTGACAACGATATGTATGGCACCGATATGACGATTGGGGCCGATAGTGCGCTGCACCGTATTACCGAAGCGATTGACGCGATCAACAGCACTGCCGCCAGCCACCAGCGGGCCTTTGTTGTCGAGGTGATGGGGCGCAACTGTGGCTACCTGGCCCTGATGAGTGCTATCGCCACGGGAGCCGACTGGGTACTCATTCCCGAAAATCCGCCCGATAGGGATGACTGGGAAGAGCATATGTGCCAGGTGCTCAAAGCCGGGCGCAAGGCCGGCCGCCGCGATAGCATCGTCATCGTTGCCGAGGGCACCCGCGACCGCAAGGGAAACCCGATTACCTGCGAATACGTGAAAAACGTGCTGGAGGAAAAACTGGGCGAGGAAACCCGCATCACCGTTCTGGGGCATGTGCAGCGGGGTGGAGCCCCCAGCGCGTTCGACCGCAACATGAGCACGATCCTCGGCTATGAGGCCGTCCAGACCATCCTCTCGCCATCCTCCGACAGCGAGTCTTACCTGATGGGCATACGCAACAACCGCATTACACGGCTCCCGCTGATACATTGCGTTGAGCAGACGCACACCATTGCAAAAGCCATAGCCGACAGAGACTATGATCGAGCAATAGAGCTGCGGGGGAACAGCTTCAGAGAGGCCATCCACACCTTGCGGACGCTGGTCCGCTCGCTCCCCCAGGAGCCGAAGCCAGGACAAAAACGGCTCCGGCTGGCGGTGCTCAATGCCGGCGGGCCCGCGCCGGGGATGAATACGGCGGTGCGGGCTGCGGTGCGGTTCGGGATGGACCGCGGGCATGTGATGCTCGGCGTGCGCGACGGGTTTCAGGGAATGATTGACGGCAGTATCGAAGAGCTTGGCTGGATGAGCGTGAGCGGTTGGACATCGCTCGGCGGCTCGGAGCTGGGCACCAACCGCCGCGTGCCCGCCGGCAGCGACCTCTACGCCATTGCCCGCACGATAGAGCAACATGGCATTGAGGGTATCCTGATGATCGGGGGACTGGCCGGCTATCAGGCTTGCCACCGCATCGCCAGCCAGCGCGACAACTTCCCGGCCTTCAATATCCCCATTGTCTGCCTGCCCGCCACCATCAATAACAACCTCCCTGGCTCCGATTTGAGCGTGGGGGCCGACACAGCTCTGAACAACATTGTGCAGGCCGTAGACAAGATCAAGCAGTCGGCGGTGGCTTCGCGGCGGTGCTTCGTTGTCGAGGTGATGGGGCGCACCTGCGGCTACCTGGCCCTGATGAGCGGACTGGCGACGGGAGCAGAGCGAGTCTACATCCACGAAGAGGGTATGAAACTGCGCGACCTCCAGCAAGATTTGAACCACCTGGTTGAGGGATTTCGCGGGGGCAAGCGGCTTGGCCTGCTCATCCGCAGCGAGGGCGTGAACGAAGTCTATACCACGGGCTTTATGTGCGCACTCTTTGAAGAAGAGGGGGGCGGACTCTTCGACGTGCGCCAGGCCATTCTCGGACACCTCCAGCAGGGAGGCGACCCCTCGCCCTTCGACCGCACTTTTGCAACCCGTCTCGCGCTCAAGGGAATTGAATTTCTGGTAGATGAAGCGGAACAGGAGAGTCCGCGGGAGGTGTTTATTGGTCTCAAAGATGGCAAGTTCCAGTTTTTTGAACTGGATAACCTGCCACGAATGATGGAAAAGCAGCATGGCCGCCCCAGAGAGCAATGGTGGCTCGATTTGCGTGTTGTGGCGAGGGTGCTGGCGCAGCCTGCCCCCCGCACGCTGGTAGAAGAGGCTTAGGGTGCGGCTCCCGACGATTCCCCGCACGGCCATTGGCCCGATTCTGCTGGGGTCGTTGCTCGTGCTGCTTATTTTCTATTACAAGCCCCCGGCCCGCCCCAGCATCGCACCGCCCTGGGCTGTGCCGGGCTGGTTTCCGTTTGAGTGGTCGCCCATGTCGGGGGAGCCACGCCCCACACCGGCCAGCGTGGCAGGGCACGCTATTCAACGAGCGCAACTTGATGTAACAAGTAGCGAGGGACTGTACAACGAGGAAGAACAACGCCTGCTGGCCAACGAGGTAGAGCGGGCCCTGGCCTATGTCGTTGATCGCTTCGGGCACGAGCCGACGAGCGATATACAGGTTTCTGTGGGGCAGAATGCCGGCTGCAACCTCAGTGGCATTGCCTACACCGACCGGCGGATAGTCCAGGTGATCACCTGTGCAGACATGCCGCGGCAACGAGCGGTCAACATTCTGGCGCACGAGTTTGTTCATCAGCTTGCCCACGACTACTACGGCGACCAGCACTTGCAAGCCGATATGATGCTGGCCGAGGGATTGGCCACGTTTGGGGCGGGGAGCTACTGGCTAGGGGGCAAGCCCGACTTCCGCACCTTTGTTGGCCAGACCTACGGCGAAACCCTTCTGCCGCTGGCCACTAGCTATGTGGGCCGCCCCATCAGCGATATGAATCAGCTCTACTACCAGTGGGCCGCCTTCGTGGAATACCTCATCG
>DAOTUE010000034.1:0-12734 GCA_034436975.1 Chloroflexaceae bacterium | reverse complement strand
CCCACACCCATGCCATCCCCTATAGCCACCATCACGCCCACGCCCGAACCCCCGCTCCCCCTCGTGCTGAACGAGATCATGGCCGCCCCCGACGGCGGCGGGTCGGAGTGGGTGGAACTCTACAACCCGCACGGGGAAGCGGTGACACTCTCTGGTTGGACCCTCCAGCGCACGAGCAGCAGCACCACCCGCACCTTCCCGCTTGAAGATGGGACGGTTGCCCCTGGCGGCTTCCTGCTGCACGAAGTCGGGAGCGGCTTCCTCCCCAACAGCGGCGCAACCTTACAACTGCTTGACCCGCAGGGCCGGTCTGTCGGGGACAGTGTGAGTTATCCTGCACTGGCGACGGGCCAGGTCTACGCCCGCGCTCAGGACGGCGGCGCGGTCTGGGTGCTTGACTACCCGCCGTCGCCGGGCGAGCCGAACTATCTGGCTCCCCACGGAACGCTCGTCTCAACAACAACTGGCAAAAGAGATGATGATATAGAAACAATAACAACAGCAGCCGGAGGAAGCACCGACGCATTAATCTTCGTGTCAGCCTTGCATAGTGCATCCCCGGAGACAAAACCTGCTCCTATGAAACGGTTTGACCGGTACGCGGTGGGGCTACTCTACAAAGGTATTATTGAAGAAGAGAAATCCTACGTCTATAAAGGACTATCCGGAGAACTCTACCACTACCACTCCCCCCCCACCGCCGAGCCAGAACCTGCTCACATCCCCCAGGTAGCAGGAGAGGATCTCCCCCGCTATATTGTGCCCCCTGCACCCCGATCCTCATACTGGTGGGCAACTGACTGGATCATGATCATGGGAGGGTTGATGGTCGTTTCGTCTCTGGGATACCTGATTGTTTTGTGGGGAAATGAATATATGAAACAACGGCGGTAGTCTGGTCAGGAAACTGGTTGCTCTAAAATTGATAGTCGGCACTCTTTACAATTTCTTGACTTCATCTTAACAATTGCATCCTATACTATCCTCGGTATTACCCTTGTTTAGTGTCACCTCGTGGGCGGAATCTATTTACCCCCTTGATGTGGCGAAAGGAAAC
This sequence comes from Chloroflexaceae bacterium, assembly GCA_034436975.1. Lineage (GTDB taxonomy): Bacteria > Chloroflexota > Chloroflexia > Chloroflexales > Chloroflexaceae > JAAUSY01. Next base: position 11,677 of record DAOTUE010000034.1, on the reverse strand, counting down.
AGGTATGAACAACTATCGTGTGAGCCTTCGTGTGAGCCTTCTGCTGACAGGTCTTATGCTTTTGCTGACCCTTGTGGCCTGCGGCAGTCCTGCCGACAGTCCGGAGCTGGCCGATATGGAAACGCCTGCTGCAGATGAGGAAACTCCTGTGGCCGAAAGCGAAACAGAACCCCCTTCAGCGACAAATGTACCAACAACCGACCCGACAGCCGTAGAACTGACTGAACCTGAGATGGCCGAAGGCGTGACGGTCATCACGCCGGTGCTTGAAACGATCTCGGTCCTGGACGATATAGACGAAGCCCCAGGCGATGAGCATCTTGGTGATGCAGACGACCCCGCCATCTGGGTCCACCCCGATGACCCGGCCTTGAGTCTGGTCGTGAGTGTGCTCAAAGAGGGCGGCCTGGATGTGTACGATCTTGATGGCGAAGTGCTGCAAAGCATCAATCCGGAGGGAGTGCGCTACAACAACGTTGACCTTGCCTACAACTTCCCGCTCGGCGATGACACGGTTGATATTATCGTGGTGACGGACCGCTTCAAGGATCTCCTGGTTATCTTCCAGGTTAATCCGGACACGCGACGGCTCACCGACATTACTGCCCCCGACAACCCAATGCTCTTCACGCCGGAGGGCGAGGAATCGGACGAGGAAACGACGTCCTATGGTATTGCCGTATTCCATGACCCGGAGAGCGACACCTTCTACGCCTTTGCCAACCGACGCGACACGGGCGAGATTGCACAGTTTGAACTGGTGGACACAGGCAACAATACTATCGGGTGGAACAAGGTCCGTACAATGAACGTGCCGCCGCCCGAAGGGGGCGATCTTGAGGATGCCCAGACCGAAGGTATGGTTGTTGATCCCGAAGCTGGTATTCTCTATGTCGGGCAGGAAAACGGAGGAATCTGGAAGTTTTCGTCAGCTCCTGACGGTGAGAGCGAAGGAACGATGATTCACGAGGTTGCTCCCGGCAGCGACTATCTGGAAGCCGACGTTGAAGGGTTGACCATATACTTCGGTCCCAACGGCCAGGGCTACCTGATTGCCTCAAGCCAGGGCGACAACACCTTTGCCGTGTTCGACCGCGAGGGAGATAACGAGTATCTTGGCAGTTTCCAGATCGGTGCTGCTGGCGATGCTGCTGACGATATTGACGGGGTGCAGGAGTGTGATGGCGCAATGGTCCTCAACATTCCGCTTGGCGAACGATTCCCCAACGGGTTGCTCGTTGTTCAGGATGGCCACAATGTGCCGCTCTTCCCGGTGGAAGATGATGGCGAAATTGAAAACGCCAACACCAACTTCAAGTTTGTCCCCTGGGAAAACGTTGCCAAAGCATTTGACCCGCCGCTGATGATTGACCTGACCAGCTACCATCCGCGCACGCCGTAGGGTTTGTGAAAAACAACGTAATCGTTCAGGCCCCCCACCTGTCCTCCCCCCGCTGGGGGGGAGGGATTGGGAGGGGGGACGTGCCCGCGTTCTCAGGAGCGATACTCCTTGTTCTGAAGGATTATATTTATCCCCCTCTCCCAGCGGGAGAGGGGGCTGGAGGGCAGGGCAAAATAGGATGATGCATGATTTCTCAATCAGAAACAGAAGTATTGCACCTGGGAGCACGAGCAGTCTGCTTGCCCTGATGCAAGCGGGACACTTTCGCTCCCAGGTTTTTCCTCTCCTATCGTTCCGCCCTCTGTGTTCGTTGCGGTTCAAAAACCGGTCTGGTATCAGGAGACAGGCGCGAGTTGCCTGGTCTCTCTTCCCACCCAGAAGATGTTGCGCCGCACCATGCTTGACCCGCGAATCTCAACCCCATTGTGCTCAACCCGTTCCGCCCCGTCGGTCAGGATGCCGTTGTCCTGTTCGCTGACCAGGACCACGTTGGGCGTTTTCTGGTAACGTTGCGTGTAGGCCTGGATGGCCTCTTCAATTTTTCTGAGCGGCGAAACCTTCGGGTTGTCGTCAAACCACATCAGATACTTTGGTGCTGCCATATCAGTAATCGGGTCTCCCCTCGTTTTCAAAAAAAGAAATAGAACGTTTTTTCTATTATAGGGGTACTGTTGAATGTTTGTCAAGCAAGAAGGCGAGCAGGGATGCCCGCGCTCCCCGAACCCCGAACCCTGACTCCTTCTCAATGTGCGGTAAAGTTGACGCACTCCCCCTTTGCTGGTATGATAGCATCCCAGAATTCAAAGCACAGAAGAGCCATTCTCGATATGCCCGATTCAAGCGCAATAGAAGAGCGTAAACTGGACCACATCCGCATTGTGCTGGCCGAAGATGTTGTCGCCAAAGGGATTACCACGGGCTTCGAGGCCTACCGCATCCCCCATATCGCGCTTCCCGATCTCGACCTGGCCGACATCAATACACAAACAACGTTTCTCAGCAAGCCAATGCGTGCACCCATCCTCATCAGCGCGATGACAGGCGGGGCAAAAGAGACACAGCGTATCAACCTGGCCCTGGCCGAAGCCGCCGAAAGCCTGGGGCTTGCAATGGGGGTGGGGTCGCAGCGGGCCGCGCTCGTGGACCACCGCCTGGCCTACACCTACCGCGTCCGGCGGGTTGCGCCACACATCCCGCTGCTGGCAAACCTGGGGGCCGTGCAGCTTAACTATGAGTTCGGGGTAGAGCACTGTCGCCGTGCCGTCGAGATGATAGAAGCTGATGCATTGGTGTTGCACCTGAACCCGCTCCAGGAGGCAATCCAGCCGGGGGGCGATTGCAACTTCCGCGGGTTGCTCTCCCGCATTGAGCAGGTGTGCCGCGAGGTCCCCGTGCCTGTCATTGCCAAAGAGGTCGGCAACGGGATCGGGGGCAAGCAGGCGCGGCAGCTTGCCGAAATTGGCGTGGCGATGATTGATGTGGCGGGGTCCGGGGGGACAAGCTGGAGCGAAGTCGAACGGTTTCGCCAGAACTCCAACCACGACCAGCGCATCGCGTCCACCTTTGCCGGGTGGGGCATCCCCACCAGCGAGGCGATCCGCCAGGTGCGGGCTGCCCTCCCCACGATCCCCCTCATTGGCAGCGGCGGCATTCGGAACGGAGTCGAGGTAGCCAAAGCCCTCGCGCTTGGGGCCGACCTGACTGGCCTGGCGCGGGCCGTGCTGGCCCCCGCCGTGAACGAAGCGGGAGCCACAGCGGTCATCCAGGAGCTACAAACCTGCATTGACGAACTCCGCATCGCCATGTTCTGTGCCAACTGTGCCACAATCCCATTGCTCAAAGCCCTTCGCCTTGAGCGCATCGAATAACGTGGATGCGGGCAGGACACCCACGCTCCCGATGAACCGACCACTGACACCACGCACCTCTGACCCCTGACCCCCTGCTGATACGATGTACATATCCAATCTCAGGCTACAAAACTTCCGCAACTACCGCCAGGGAGATCTCCCGCTGAGCAGCGGAATAACGCTGCTCTATGGCCCCAATGCGGCGGGAAAAACCAGCCTGCTTGAATCACTCTTCTATCTGGCAACCACTCGCTCCCCCCGTGTGGGGGCAGACCGCGAACTGGTGCGCTGGGGGACGCGAGCGGAGGCGGGGGCCCCGCCCTTTGCGCGGCTCCTGGCCGAGGTGCAGCGGGCCACAAGCACCGTGCAGCTTGAGGTCATCATCCAGTGGAAAAGCACTGATGGAACACAGGATGACGTTCCCGCACCCGAAACAACATCCACCGGCACAACCCAGAAAATTATCCGCATCAACCGCAGACCGGCCCGCGCCCTCGACCTGGTGGGGCAGCTTCGCGTGGTCCTCTTCACCCCCGCGGACCTGGTGCTTGTCGAGGGGCCGCCCGGAGCGCGTCGCCGCTACCTCGACATTACCCTCTCGCAGCTTGACCCCCACTACGTCCGCACCCTTTCGCACTACCAGAAGATGGTGCAGCAGCGCAACAGCTTGCTGCGGGCGTGGAGGGAACAACGCCGCCCCCGCCGTGCCATAGATGCAGAACTGGGTTACTGGGACAACGAGATCACCGCCAATGGGGCCTACATTCTGGCCGAGCGGCTACGCGCTATTGCCGACCTGAACCAGCAGGTGGGGCCGCTCTTTCGGCGCATTGCGGGGGGAGAAGAACCGCTTGAAATCCAGTATCAACCCAGTTTCGAGCCTGGCTCCGCACAGGCGAACCCGCATGACGTGGGGGGTATTGCCAGCCAGATGACCGATAGCCTGCACCGGCTACGAAACGACGAACTGGCCCGCGGGCAAACGCTCATTGGCCCACACCGCGACGATCTCCTGTTCACGGTCGGCCCTGTCAATCTAGGGGTCTACGGTTCGCGGGGGCAGCAGCGGAGCGTGGCCCTCGCCCTCAAGCTCGGTGAGGCTGATTTTATGCAGGCCCGCAGCGGGGAACGGCCGGTCCTGCTCCTCGACGACCTGCTGAGCGAACTGGACATGCAGCGACGGGGCCATGTGCTCCAGACCATCAAGCGGCCCGACCAGCAAACGCTCCTCACCGCCACCGACCTGAGCCACTTCGACGCGGCATTCCTTCAGCAGGCCCACTGTTTGCGTGTTGAAGATGGCTCACTCTACCCTGGGTAGAAGCCTGTAGAAAGTGACTGCTCAGACGACCATGCGCTATCACGCACCCTGATGGAATGAAAAACGGGTATTTTCAAGTGAGTATCAGGGGTATCGCTCCTGGGAGCGCGGACATCCTGCCCGCTCCAATGCAAGCGAGACGCTCGCGCTCCCAGAGTTTTACCCACAAATGTGAATAAGTACGGTAGAAAAGTCAGTTTCAATCTGATATTGACTACCCTACAGAAAACATGTTCATATCCCTGTTGAAAGAGCAGGGGGCATTCTCTGGTATCATCTTCTTTAATTTTCCTGGAAAGGAGATTACCCATACCATGAGCAATGCCCACCGCCACTATCGTGCCATATATCCCGTTTTGATGCAACTCTTTGGAAACCCCACTGGGCACAAAGCCCGCCATGTCCAGACCCTGGTCGCGTTCATCTGCGGGAATGCCGTTCCCGTTGGCAAGACCCGCGAAACCAGTCTTGTCACCCGGCTGACCCGTTGGTGCAAACACAAAGATGTCACGACCCACCACACCTTGACTTCGGTTGATATGGAAGAGCGTTGCAATAGGCGTGACCACCGTCCACAACCAGTGGGAGATGGCATTCTGTTTCCAACCAGTCTCATCCACATTGGCTATGGCTTGTTGCGGGAGCACCGCCGATACCTCATCATAGGCGGGTTTCAGGGCTTCACTTGTCCACTCACAACTTGTCACCACGCTCCCCGTGCTCATCGGTAACTCAAACAGGTCTTTTAGAACCTCGCTCGTTTCGTCCACACTGAGGCGGTAGCGTCCATGCAACAGGCTGGTTATCGCCGTTGCGTGCGAGCCGTAGCCCGCTCGGAATTCGTCTGGGAGTGCGGCCCGCACCTGCTTCTGACAGGTGGGGCAGCAGACCGCGTGCATCTGATGCTCCGTGATAGATGGTTCAATTGGGGGGATGTCCCAGACCTGGTGACGCTGGACAGGAGCCGCATCGGGCAGGTCGGAGGACAGAGACGTTTCACAATGGGGGCAGGCCGTCGGGCGGTGCGAAACGAATTCATTGACCTGGTCGGGGGGCACGAGGTCGCGGGTCTGGCCTTCGTGACCGGGTTGCCCCCCGCGAGAACGGGGCTTGCCGCGTGGGGTTCGAGGCGGTTTTGGTGGGGTGTTGGGCGGATCAGATGAGGGCGGTCGGGATGAGTTCTGGGAGTTCTGGTTCACCTGTGCTTTGAGGTCAAGCAGTTGGGACTCAAGGTGCTTGTTGGTCTTCAGCAATTCAAGGACGATGGTTCGTACCACCGGGGGGGTGGAGTCCCAGTCGTCTGCGCTGATGGAAGGTGGCAGGAGTTCGTTCGTCATAGGGATTATGATACGCCAGAATGCGAAATTGTCAAATTTGCTGCGCCCCCCCTGAACGCTTACTCAATAAGTGTCATGCATCTATCTCTTTGCTCTCACTACGGATGCTGGCCACCCTGCGCGACTGGTGGCAGACGGGGCGCAACGACACCGGCGCATCCCGTGCGGAGACAATTTCGCTCGTGCCAGAGAGGGTGTCGCTGCTGGAGGCGAAGCGCATCGCACGGGCAAACGAGCCAGGCGACGGCTCGCCACAGGTGAGCGTGGTGGATGCGGTGGAGTCCGTGCCGCACGGGAGGACCGGCTCCGTCGCTCCTGTCGGCGACACCCTGAACGATTACCTTATTGATTGCGCAACCGTATCTGATATTGCCCCCTCGGGCTTTTCTGAATTTCAAAGGTATCGCTGCATGCCTGCACAAGTTCGCTGAGTTTTTTGTGTCCGTACTGCTGAATGTTGAAGGTCGGGTCAATCTGGCGTAACGAACTTCCCAGGGTTGCAGTATCAAGCCACCCATCTTGTTTCTTGCTCTGTTTCCAGGCAGTCACAAGCAGATTGCGAATATCAGGAGGTACATCCTGTTTCTTTACCGATTTGACGATAACTTCGGATGGTTTCTGGTCTGAAATGCAGGTAAACAAGTCTGTCCGTCCGCGAATTAAATCGCCCAGTTTCTTGTACCCATAATCCGTCGGTTGCAGGTCAGGGGCGTTCTCTTTCAGTTTGACCACAAACATTGAGAGGGTGACGAAACCTTTTTCCTCAAAAATAGCCTGCCATGTCTTGAGGAGTTGGTGAGATGGTTTGTTTCCCATAGGAACGGATTCTCGTGGTTGTTCTGGTTTCTCCGACCCGTTGTCAGGAGTGGACTTCTTTCCTGGCTGTTCTGTTTGCTGATGCGTGGGTGATGTGGATGGTGTGGATGGTTGACCTGCACCCGGTAGTTGAGGATTTCCAGGCCGTTCTAATGAGCGATAGACAGAACAGGCCTGTATCAGTGCAGGGGGAGTCCGATTATCACCGATACCCAGGACAAAAAGGCCTGCAGCGCGTAGACGCATAATCAATGGCGTATAGTCACTATCACTGGCAACAAGGCAAATTCCATCCAATTCACCACGCTGGACCAGGTCAATGGCATCAATTACCAGGGCAATATCGGTGGCGTTCTTGCCAGCTTTTGCTGGCACGGTGTGGATTGATTGGAATCCATGACGGATACACGTTTCACGCCAATGGTGCATATTTGGAGCCGTCCAATTGCCATAGATGCGGCGTTCTTTAATAACCCCGAATCCTCCCACTTCAGTCAGGACTGGCTCAATGATGTCGGGATGGGTATTTTCACCATCAATCAGGATGGCAAGACGTTTTTGCTGAGTATGGCGGGGTTTGTGTACCAGACGTACCAGAGGGGAGAGAATGTGTTGATGTACCCAGATGATCAGGTGAGCGGTCATCAGCGGGTGCCCGCCCGCGTAGTCGCTCATCTCCGCAATCAGGTGCTCATCAGTGATGCCCTTGCGTTGCAAATAGCTCCCCGACTCGCCCGTATCGAAGGGCTGCAACTCGTGCTGGCGTATCAGCATTGAAAACTCCTGCCATCCCTTGTGCTTCAGTTGGTTGCGCCCCGCGATGACCAGCAGCGCGTGCTCGCCCAGGTTGGCGAAAACCCGCTCACGGAGCCACTCATCAAACGTGCCCATCAACTCGTAGGTGTCGGCAAAGAGCACGAGACGGCGGGTCGCGCAATAGCCATTCAGGTCAGCAACGAGAAAATCGGTCAGGTTCTCTCCTGGCTTCATCCAGAAGTCGCCCTCTTTGCGCCCGACAATCGAATAAATCTTGCCGATGTGTTCTTCTATTTTTTTCTCACTCATCAACTCGTTGAGGGCCGATGTATCCAGCAGCGATTTCAGGGCGGAGAAAGTGCCTTTGACGAACATTCGCAACACAGGACGAGGAATTTCACCATGCCTGACCAGTTTCATCTCAATTTCTTCGTGATATTTCAACCCTTTTTCAAACTGGGGAAAGCGCAGAGATGGCTTCAACTGCTGATAGACCCTCATGAGGAAATCGTAGATGGTGAACTGAACCTGGGGAGCAATGCGGGCGGTGGGGATGCTGTTTTCCGTGGCTACCTGCTGGAACTGGTCGAGCAGGCGGCTCTTGCCCATCCCGCCGATGCCGTACACAACCAGGATGTCTATGGCAAGGGAACGCTCCAGCGGGAGCAACGAGCGGAAGAGTGCGAGTTCTTCTTCCCGCCCCGTGAAGGTGCTTGTGTGCAGTTTGCGGATTTTGTCTCGTTTGGTGGTCATGGGTTTCTCCTGGTATTACACCAAATCCGGGTAATCCCTTACACTATCATTATGCCAACAACGGACACCAGTAGGACAGGGTGCGAGGTGGAAATCCAGTTGGAAGAATAGGGGGTCATCTGGGAAATGGTTTTGACCTGGTGTCCCTGGGCATATAACCAGATAACGTGCCAGTGGTCCCTTCGATGGGATCATCCGTCTGTCGCTGGCGTTGTTCCAGTTCCTCAACCGACAAATGTTGGGTTATGTATAATCGTCTCATACTACCATTATACACCCGGTTTTGGTATTACTCCACCGTGACACTCTTGGCCAGGTTGCGTGGCTGGTCCACGTCGCAGCCAAGCCATACCGCAATGGTATAGGCCAGGATTTGCAGCGGGATGACAGTGAGAATGGGCGAGAGGAGCGGCCAGGTCTCCGGGATGGTGATAAGGTGGTCGGCCTTGTCCACAAGCCCGGTGTCGCCCTCGGTGACAATGGCAATAATGCGCCCTTTTCGCGCCTTGACCTGCTCGATATTGCTGACCATCTTTTCGTAGATGGCATCACGCGGGGCGATGCAGACAACTGGCAGGTTCTCATCAATGAGGGCAATCGGACCGTGCTTCATCTCTCCCGCCGGGTAGCCCTCGGCGTGGATGTAGCTGATTTCCTTGAGTTTGAGGGCCCCTTCAAGCGCAATGGGATAGTTGATCTGGCGGCCCAGGTAGAGTGCATCGCTGGCGCGGTAGTAGTGGGAGGCCAGCTCTTCGCAGATGGGCGTTGTCTGCTCTATGACCTGCGCGGCTTTGCCGGGCAGTTCGCTGAGGGGTTGGAGATGGTCGCGCACCTGTTGCGCTGAGAGCACCCCTTTGACGCGGGCCAGGCGCAGTGCAAAGAGATAGGCCCCGACGAGCATATTGGTGAAACATTTGGTTGAGGCAACGCCAATCTCTGGACCGGCGTGGAGATGGATAACGCCATCGGCCAGTCGCTCGGCCTGGCTCCCGATGACGTTGACAATGCTGACACTGGGCACCCGCTGCGCCCGTGCCTCTTCCATCGCCGCCAGCGTATCTACCGTCTCTCCGCTCTGGGTAATGGCCAGGAGCAGGGTATCGTCGGAGAGGATGGGGTGGCGGTAGCGAAACTCGCTCCCGTAGTCTACATCCACGCGCACGCCAGCGAGCGTCTCTATCATAAATTTGCTAACCAGGGCCGCATGCCAGGCCGTGCCGCAGGCCACGGCATAGATACGCCGAACCCCTTTCAGGATAGCTTCATCAATGTTGAGATGGACACTGCCTGCCTCCAGGTCTACATGCCCACGCAGCACGTCTACGAGGGCCCGCGGTTGCTCGTGTATCTCCTTCTGCATAAAGTGGCGATATTGTCCTTTTGCGGCGGCCACGGGGTCCCACGCAATGTGGGTGGGCCCACGCTTGACAGGCAGACCGGTGAAGTTGCTAATCTCAACCCGCTCTGCCGTGACAACGGCCATCTCGCGGTCTTCGAGAAAGAGCACCCGGTTGGTGTGTTCTAGCACAGCGGGCAAATCTGAGGCGATGAAGTTTTCGTCCTGCCCCAGGCCAAGCACCACCCCGCCAGCGTTGCCCAGGCGAGCCGCCACCAGCGTGCCCGGCTCGTGGATGCAGAAGGCGACAATGGCGTTGCCGCCGCGCAGGTCGCCAAGCGTCTGGCGGACTGCCTGCTCCAGCGACTGGCTCTGGCGATAGTAGTCTCCGAGCAGGTGCGCGATAACTTCGGTATCGGTTTGCGAGTGAAAGGTGTGCCCCCCTGCCATCAGATGTTCTTTAAGTTGCTGGTAGTTTTCAACAATCCCATTCTGCACAACGACAATATCGCCGCTCTGGTCGCAGTGGGGGTGGGTGTTTTCTTCCGTTACGCCGCCGTGCGTGGCCCAGCGGGTGTGCCCTATTGCTGTTTTACCCGGAGCCGGTTGCTCGTTCAAGATACTGACGAGGTTCTGGAGTTTGCCCACGCTACGGTGGATGTGCAGGGGGCCATTGTCGCCCCAGGCCGCAATACCTGCCGAATCGTAGCCGCGGTATTCCAGCCGCTGCAACCCCTGTAACACAATTGTTGTGGCATCACGAGAGCCAACATATCCAACAATTCCACACATTGTCTGGTTCCTTTCTGTCGGTTGTGTTTCTTCTTTTGCTACCCTGTTTTGCTACCCTGGGTATAACCTGCTCTTGAATAACCTGCTTTTAGATAACCCGCTCGTTGCCGCCATCCACCGGTACCTGAGACCCCGTGGTGCAGCGGAAGAGCGGCCCGCACATTTCCGCGGCCAGTTCTGCCACATCGCGGCTCGACACTTCGACGCGCAAGACGTTGTTGGTCTTGTATTGCTCAACCGTGAGGCCATAGTGGGCGGCCCGTGCCTGCAACACCTCCTCGGTCCAGAGACCCGTATCGAAAACGGCGTTGGGGTGCAGCGAGTTGATGCGTATGCCGTCTTTGCCCCATTCGAGCGCGGCAACTCGTGCAAGCTGGTTCAAGGCGGCTTTCGATGCGGAGTAGGATGCTGCGCCGGGGCCGGGGGCGGGAACGTTCTTTGAGCCGATAATGGCCACGCGACCCTTGCGCGGGGCCAGCCTGAGCAGCGGGTAGCTCTCACGCATAAGGATCACGTTGGCATCGAGGTTGACGTTGAGCACCTTGCGCCATTCTGCCGTGGGGAGATCTTCGATGCGGCGGCCCCCCGGAAAGATGCCAGCATTCAGCACGAGCATATCCAGTCCGCCAAACGTTTTGACGGTTTTTTCAAGAGCCTGGTCTATCGCCTGCTCGTTGGTAATGTCACATTCCAGACCGAGGTAGTCTTCCCGCTGGTACAGGTGGGAGATGTCCGGGTTGATGTCCAGGCCGATCACCGCTGCACCGCGGGCCAGGAACGCTTCGACGCACGCTTTGCCGATGCCCGAAGCCGCCCCCGTGACCAGGGCTATCTCTCCGCGGAACACTGGCTCGTGTTTCTGGTGCAACTTGGCCTGTTCCAGGGTCCAGTATTCCAGCTCGAAAATATCCTGCTCTGGCAGGGCACGATATTCGCCAAGCGCGGTGGCCCGCAGAATAATATCTATGGTATTGCGGTAGATGTCGCTGGTAATAGCTGCGTCTTTTGCCGTGCGCCCGATGGCACACATCCCGTAGGCCGGATCGAGGATGACACGGGGAGCAGGGTCGAGCATCTCCACGTTGCCCGCAATGCGCGAAGCGTGGGCGGCAAAGTAGCGTTCGTATGCGTCGCGGAACTGCTGGACATTGTGTGCGCCGAGCAGCGGTTTGTTCTTGGTGCGGATGACGTGGTCGGGCGTGGCCGGCCCCTGCTGCGAGATGTGGGCGACATCATCGCGGTGGGCGAAGCCGAGACATTGCGGGTCGTTGTGGGTTGCCATGATGACGGGGAAGCCGGCGACAGCAGCAACCT
>DAOTUE010000033.1:0-7483 GCA_034436975.1 Chloroflexaceae bacterium | reverse complement strand
CAGAGAGTGCCTTGTACAACAGTCTAGCACACTCATTCAGTCGTGACAACCAGGAGAAAGGAGGATGGCGGCAATTCCCCACACCCGCTGAAGCGGGTGGTTCCCTTGCCGCTTTTTCCTATGGAACGGACCAGTACCATCCTCATAGTTGATGACGATCCATCGTCGCGGGAAACGTTGCAGGCCCTCCTGGTCAACCAGAACTATCGGTTTGAGTTTGCCTGCAACGGCACCGAAGCTCTGGACCAGTCAAGCCTTGTCCGCCCCGATGTCATCCTGCTTGATGTGATGATGCCGGATATGGACGGGTTCGAGGTGTGCCGCCGGCTGCGAGAAGACCCGCAGCTTTCCGAAGTTCCTGTCATCATGGTCACGGCTCTTGATGACCGCGAGTCGCGCATGGAGGGGATCGCCGCCGGAGCCGACGACTTCATCTCAAAACCGGTTGACCGCACCGAACTGCGACTGCGGGTGCGGACCATCACCCGCCTGGACCGCTACCGCCACCTGATGAACGAACGGGCGCGGTTTGAGCGGCTCATCGAACTCTCGCCGGATGGCATCCTGATTGTGGATAGGAGCGACACGATTTTGCTGGCCAATTCGGCAATGGCGCGAATACTCCACGCCGATAGCGGCGATGTTGTGGTGGGAATGAATATGCGACATTTCGTCATTCCCGATGAGGCAGTCCGCTATGTCTCCTGTTTGAATGAAGTTATCGCCAATCAGACGACGGTGGCGCAGTTTGAGACTGTGTTGACGCGGTTTGATGAAAGCCTGGTCCCCGTCGAAATAAATGTGGGGTATTTTTCCTGGGACCAGACCCCCACCATGCAGATGATCGCCCGCGATATTACCGAGCGCAAGCGGGCCGAACACGAACGACAACGGCTGGTGCAGGAACTGGCCAAGCGCGAGAACCGGCTGCAAATGCTGGTCGAAAAGCTGCTGGTTTCGCAAGAGGAGGAGCGACGACAGGTGGCCTACGAACTCCACGACGGCCTGGCCCAGATTGCCTCAAGCACCCACCAGCACTTGCAAGCCTTCGCCTGCCGCTACCGCTCGCGTTCGCCGGGGCGACGCAAAGAACTGGACCGCACGCTGGAACTGGCCCAACGGGTGGTCAAGGAGGCCCGCCAGGTCATCGCCGGACTGCGCCCGACCGTGCTGGACGATTTCGGGTTGACCAGCGCACTCAACCTGGAGGTGCAGAAACTCCACGACGAGGGATGGAACATCAGCTACCAGGAAACGCCCGTCTGCGAGCGGCTACCCACGGCTATTGAAACCTCGCTGTTTCGAGTGGCCCAGGAAGCCCTCACGAATATCCGCAAACATGCGCGGACCACCCGCGCACGGTTGGCGATATATTGCCAGAATGCAACCGTGCATCTGGAGGTTCAGGATTGGGGCTGCGGGTTCGACGCAACCCGCGCCGGCAAAGGCAGCGCGTGGGGTGAGCAGGTTGGTCTATCGGGGATGCAGGAGCGCGTGGTGCTTCTGGGGGGGGAATTTTCTATTACCAGCCAGCCGGGGCAAGGCACGCTCGTTGTTGCCAGAGTGCCCCTGCCCACAAACCGTGAGGGTGACGGGAGACAGGGGGTAAGGAGTAGGGAGCAAATACCGAACAGGTGAGAAAGGAGTGACCCGATATGAGCAAAGGATCGCCAGCGGGAAAGGGAACAAAGCCAGCACGAGTCCTGATTGCCGACGATCACGAACTGGCCCGGGCCGGGTTGCGGGGAATGCTCGAAAATGAGCGGAGCCTGGAACTCATCGGCGAGGCAGGCAATGGCCGCGAAGCTCTGGAACTCTGTCTGCAAAATCGGCCAGATCTTGTGCTCATGGATGTGCGAATGCCAGAAATGGATGGCCTGGCCGCCACACGAGCCATCAAGGATGTGTGCCCCACCACCAGCATTATCATTGTCACCATGCACGAAAACCCCGACTATCTCATTGCCGCGATCCGGGCGGGGGCCGCTGGCTACCTGCTCAAAGATACCAGCCGCCGCGAGCTTCTCTCTGCCATTCGCCAGGTTTTGCGGGGCGAATCCTTCTTGAACACCGAGCTAACCCAGCAACTCCTGCACCGGCTGGCCAGCGAAACCCGCACAACCGAAGAACTCATTCCCGACCCGCTCACCCCCCGCGAAATGGACGTGCTGAAGTTGCTGACCCAGGGACAGACCAATCGCGAAATTGCCCAGAACCTCGTTATCAGCGCGGGAACCGTCAAAGTACATGTCGAACACATCATCGCCAAACTGAAGGTCTCAGACCGCACCCAGGCCGCCGTCCGCGCAGTAGAACTGGGCCTCATCTAGCCCGACCAGAGCCAGACTGGCCCCGGCCAGTCCACATTTGTTGCAAATATCCCCCACATGGCATATTTTCTCCCTCTCTGCGTAGTGTTATAGTTTTTTTACCAGGGAGATGCCCCGGACAACAGACATCCTGCCGGATCTGTCCATCACAGGCACATCACAGGCAGATGTTTCACAATCCCTTGTTTTTTCGTATCGCTTTTGCCTGTAGGAACCCGCACCTATGCACACCACAACAATCGTAGAGAGAACAAGTCAGAGACCAGACCAGAAGAACGAGAAAATGGAATTGTTCCCCCGCGAAGTGAACGGCGTGGCGGTGCTCGAACTCAAAGGGCAATTTGTCAACAATGAAAAGTGCAAGGTCTACTCCTGGATCGAACAATCTCTTGAGCAGGGCGTTTCGCGCCTGGTCATCAACCTCAGCGGGGTCACGTTCATAGATACCATAGCCATTGGCACATTGATAAGCGGAAAACGCCACTGCCGCCAGCAAAAGGGCGACCTGCGGCTATGTCACCTCCAGCAGCCGGTCAAATCCATTTTTGAGATGATGTGCCTTGACCAGGCCTTTACCTTTTTTGATCAGGAAGAAGCGGCCATCCACGCGCCCTGGTAGGGACAGGGGGCAATCTGTTTCTGTCCCTCTTCCCCCCACAAGATCGCTCCATCCCCCCTCTTTTTTAGGGGCGGACAGGTGGGGGCTGAACAATTACGAAAAATCAATATAACCTCTCCCTGCCCCCCTGCCGCTCCCCCTTTCCACCTTTCCCCCCCGAAACCATGAAATCATGATAGAATGAAGAACCATGAAAGCCAGAAAGCAACAGGAAAGAATTTCAAAGCAGTATTTGGAAAGGAAAAGAAAAACCATATGAACCCACGAAACCCTGATGATATGGAAAAAATGCGCGGAGATGAACCGCCTCCCCACCGCTCCTGGCGACCAGGAGGACGTTTTTTGCTCATTGTCATGATCATTCTGGTTGTCATCAACCTGTTTACCATGCGTCCCGACCCGCACTCGCTCCAGCTTTCCTACACCAAATTTCTCGCACTGGTGCGGGAAGAAAACGTCGCCACGCTGGAGGTTGAAGGAATGCAAGCCAGCGGCACCTTCAAAGAACCAGTCGCCACAGAAGAAGGCCAGGAAGTGACCGGCGGAATGCCCTTCACCGCTCCCCCGGAGGAGGTCGAGCGGTTTAGCCTGACCCTCCCTTCTATCCGAGATGAGCGGTTGTTGCCGCTGCTTGAGGAACATGGCGTAAAGGTAACGATTATTCCCCAAAAACCAGCCCTCTTGCTTGGTCTGCTGATGACATTTGGCCCCACGATGCTACTCATTGGGCTGATTGTCTATTTTCTGCGGCGGCAAATGGGCGACCGCCAGGGAATGTTTAACTTTGGCCGCTCCCGCGCAAAAGACCACACCCTGGAAAAACCAAAAGTCCGCTTTGATGATGTGGCCGGAGCCAATGAAGCCAAAGTCGAACTGGTTGAGGTGGTAGATTTTCTCAAAAGCCCGGACCGCTACAAGGAGATAGGCGCGAAGATTCCGCGTGGCGTGTTGCTGGTCGGCCCGCCGGGCACCGGCAAGACGTTGCTGGCGCGGGCCGTGGCGGGCGAGGCCGGCGTGCCCTTCTTCAGCACGAGTGCCAGCGAGTTTGTCGAAATGTTTGTGGGGGTGGGGGCCAGCCGCGTGCGCGATATGTTCGACCAGGCCCGGCGCAACAGCCCCGCTATTGTGTTTATAGACGAACTCGACGCTATCGGGCGACAGCGTGGCGCGGGGCTTGGCGGCGGACACGATGAACGCGAGCAGACGCTCAACCAGATTCTTGTAGAGATGGACGGGTTTGAAGAGAGCGTCAATGTCATTATCATTGCCGCCACCAACCGGGCCGACGTGCTCGACCCCGCTCTGATGCGCCCGGGCCGCTTTGACCGCCAGGTTGTCGTTGATCTGCCCGATGTGCGCGGACGTGAAGACATTCTCAAGATCCATATGAAGGGCAAGCCCTTTGCCGATGATGTAGATGTGGCATCGCTGGCCCGCCGAACACCGGGCTTTGCCGGGGCAAACCTGGCCAATCTCGTCAACGAGGCCGCACTGCATGCAGCGCGTGATGGCAAGCGACAAATCGCCATGCGCCATTTCAATGAAGCTCTCGACAAAATTATGCTTGGCACCGAACGCCCCCTGCTGATGACCGAAGACGACCGGCGCGTTATTGCCTACCACGAGGCCGGACACGCCCTGGTCGCCATCCTGACTCCCGAAAGCGACCCGGTCAACAAAATTACGATTATTCCGCGGGGCCGCTCACTTGGGGTAACGGAGTATCTGCCCGAAGGCGACCGCTTCAACTACTCACGCAAGTATATTCTGACGCAGCTTCTTGCGCTGCTCGGTGGACGGGCCGCCGAGCAAGTGGCCATTGGCGAGATAACAACCGGCGCAGAAAACGACTTGCAACGGGCCACCAGCATTGCGCGGCGCATGGTGGGCCGCTGGGGAATGAGCAAAGAGGTCGGGCTGTTCTTTGCCAACGATGGCGACTCCAGCCCCTTCGTCGGGCGCGAGATGGGCACGCCCGGCATGCGCGAGTATAGCGAAGCCACCGCCGCTATGCTGGATGAGACCGTCCGCAATATCCTTGCCGAACGCATGCAAGTCGCCGTTCGTTTGCTCACAAAAAACCGCGAGATCCTTGACCGACTGGCGCGGGCCCTGCTCAAGTACGAAACGCTCGACAAGAAATGTATCCAGGCCGCCATTGATGGGCGAGAGGTGCCCCCGCCCGACACCCATAAGCCGGTGTCCCCCTCGCGCTCCGAAGAGCGCAACGACGGAGAGCCTGTTGTAGGCAAACCAGAGCCAGAAGGAGCAGGAGCAGCATAGGCCCCTGTGCTATAATGAAGCTGTGTTTAAATATCAGGTGAGAATGGGTATGAGCGTACATCCGAAACAAGAAGCTGTCTCCGTCAATGGCGAACAGGAGCGTATGACAGGGAAACCGTGGGAAGAGGGCGACAACCATCCTCCCGCCGACAACCCCTACCTCTACGGGTTCCGCTATGTCTTCTATGAGAAAAACGGTGAGGAAGCGTGGGACAGGGTGCCACTCACGCTGGACGATGTGTTGCATCCCCAACTAGAGGATAAAGTGAGCCAGAGCGATACCCACTATCTTTTCTGTCACTACCTGTACACCATCTTGAAGGCCCGTTTCTCCAACAACCCGACCACCGTTGTAATGCACGATGTGCCGCTCAACTGGGGACTGGCGGATATGGGCGACCATTGTCCCGATGTATCGGTGTTTCACAGCGTCCACACGCACTACCCGAAGGGCGTTTTTGATGTGAAGGGGTCGGGGGGCGAACCGCTGCTGCTCATCGAAGTCACCTCGCCCAGCACCCGCATACTCGACGTTGACAATGAGCGGCGCAAAGAGAACAAGTATCGCCACTATGCCCGGATAGAGGTCCCCTGGTACCTCATTGTGGATGCAGCGAAGTGGAAAGATGCAGACGTTGCGCCGCCACTGATGCTCTACCGTCTGGAAAGCGATAAGAAGCAATACACACAGGTAGAGCCAGATGCTCGCGGGTGGCTGTGGGTCGAGGCGGTGGGGTTGTTTCTTGGCCCCTACGAGGAGAGCGACCTGGGTATTGCCTGGTACGATGAAGAGGGCCAGCTACTCGGAGACTATAAGCAACTCAAGACACAGCACGAAGCTGAAGCGCAGGCACGGGCCGCCGCCGAAGCCCGCGCCCGCGAAGAGTCCCGCTTGCGGACGCAGGCCGAAGCGCAACTTGACACCGAAGCACGGGCACGGGCCACCGAAGCACGGGCACGGGCCGCCGCCGAAGCGCGTCTCCGTGAGCTAGAAGCCGAACTACAGCAGTTGCGCGGAGAGCAGGGATACAGGAATAGGTGATGGGGAGAAACAGAAGAGAAACAGAAGGAATAGATTGATGAGCATTTTTCGACTGCTGATGATAGCGAGTGTTATTGTTATGGGAATGGTGGCTCTGTCGGCGTGTGGTGCGCCGCCAGCAACAACCGACACACCAGCGGAAGAAATGATGGGCGATGCCGACGCAGTGTTTCAGCGTGGCATTGAACACTACCAGCAAGGCGATTTCGACCAGGCCATCGAAGCCTTTAGCGACGCTATCCTGCTGCACCCCGACGATCCCGATCTCTATGTCAACCGTGGGAGTGCCTACGCCAGCAAACGCAACTTCGATGCTGCGATTGACGATTACGATAAGGCTATTGCGTTCAACCCGGAGTACGCCGAAGCCTACGCCGGGCGCGGGGCCGTCTATTACTTTCAGGAGAAGATCGATCTGGCAATTGCCGACTATGACAGGGCAATTGAACTCAAGCCCGATTTTACCGGGGCATTGTTCAACCGCGGAACGCTCTATAAGGAAACCGGCCAGAGCGACCGGGCCATTGCCGACTTTCGGAAGGTGCGAGAAATTGGGGATGATCTCTTCTGGCAGCAGCAGGCCGAGCAAGCCCTGGCCGAACTTGAAAGCGGTGGAGAGCCGGCGACACCTGCAACAGAGGAGCCAGAAGACGAAGCGGAAGAGTAGCAACAAGGAGCAAAGAGAGAGCAATGCAATCCCTCTGGAATGAACAGGAAGCGGCCCGCTGGGCCGAAACGGGCAACCTGGCCCAGCGGGTCTACACCTCGCGCTTGCTTGGCAACGACCCCGCGCTTGTGCTGCACGGCGGGGGCAATACCTCGGTCAAAGTGTGCGAAACGAACCTTCTGGGTGAGGAAGAGGACTTCATGTACATCAAGGGGAGCGGCTGGAACCTCGCCACAATCGAGGCGGCAGGCTTTGCGCCGGTGCGCTACCGTTGGCTGTCCCGTTTTGCCGAACTCGACACCCTGACCGACGAACAATGGACAAACGCGCTCAGGAGCAGTGTGGTCAATGCTACCGCCCCGGCCCCCTCCGTCGAAACCCCGCTCCACGCCATCCTGTCCCACCCCTACGTAGACCATACCCACCCCGACGCGCTGCTGGCGGTGGGGAGCACGCCCGACGGGGCCGAACGCATCCGCGAGATGTATGGAGAGCAGGTTGTCATTGTGCCCTATGCCCGCTCTGGCTTCCCCATTGCGCGG
>DAOTUE010000032.1:0-15336 GCA_034436975.1 Chloroflexaceae bacterium | reverse complement strand
GATGATAAAATCGCATACCCCACTCAGCCCCTTGCTTGAATCAACGGTGAAATCCACTCCAGAAAAAAGACTGATTTGATGATTGGCCATCTTTCGCAATTCGACCAGCATCGGAGCAATGATCAATTCCGAGCGGGCTTTTTCGCTGCTGATTGCGAGCGCAAGAGGAACCTGCTCATCGAGAATCGCCTTGAGGTGATCGCCGATCGCGATGTCGTGAGTTGAGGCGTAGAGATCGGTTGTTTCGTCTATGATCAGGTTGAATTGCTTTTCGATTTCGAGCAAGGTGAAGTCGCGGTAGGACATAAATGAGTTCCTTCTAGTTAGTGAATTTTCCTCATACTCAAGTTGCAACCGAACATAAAATTTTTTTCCATCATGGAGAAAATATGCACCGGAGTAGGGAGGGAATGTTCTCGCTCGAATGATATTTATCAAATCTCTTGCAACATACTCACGATTCATTTCTATTTCATCAATTTTGGTCACATCACTTGTACGGTGAAATGTTCCTTCAAGCTGAGATTGTGGTATACAAGAAATCTCTTTTGACTGAATAAGAGGCCATGTTTCTTGAAATAGTGAAACACTAAGTTCTTCTTGTTTACGATAAAGTGTTTCTCCTGTGTCAATTGGTTCTACAGGTATTTGTTTTTGTGCAATAATATCACCTGTATCAATCCCATAATCTATGTAATGAATCGTAACACCTGCGGGGGTTTCTTCTATGATGCTCCAAACATTTGGGTGTGCGCCTCTGTTATATGGTAGATAAGCAGGATGAACGTTAATGCACCCTTCTGGCATAAGAGAAATAAATGAGTGCTTCAGAATATAGCCAAAATACACAGAAATTGCAATATCAGGTTTCAGTTCACGGATTTTTTCGAGAGTTTCAGGATAATGAAGTTCAGTAGCTTCAAACAGATGAGTATGTGCTGGTGTCACTTCAGCCAATAATTCATTTTGATACTTGGCTTTATTTTTAGGATGAATAACTAAACCAACTATGTCAACGTCTTGCTTTTTAAGCCATGAGTATATTTGCCAACCTACCCAGTTGTTTCCAAGATAGATTACTTTCATAATTACAACTTTGCTTTTTCTGTGATTGAATGCACCACTCTTCTCTCCCCCCCCCCCCCCCCCACCAGTTCTCTCCCACGCCGCGCCATCTCGCCACGCCGCGCCGCATCGGGGAGCAGGGCTTCCAGAGCGTGGGCAATGGTGGTGGGGGCCAGTTCGCTATACCACCCCAGATTGTGGACAACTCCCCAGCGGTGCAGGTGCTCGGCAATCGGAGATTGATTTTCTGCCAGGATAATCGTCATCGTTGGCAACCCCATAAACGCCAGTTCCCAGTTGGTGCTGCCGCCCGCGGCAATCGCCACATCGGCCCACGCCATCCGCTGTGGCATATCGTTCACATTCTGCACCACCTGCACGGAGGGCATATCGCGGGCCGCGCTGGTCAGCATCTCGAAGTGGGGGTTGCTTCCCCCCACAACAACTGTTGCCTCTATTGTCGCATCCACTCTTGCATCCACTGCATCCACGTCGTTTTTTTCTTGCAGGTGGTGCAATGCCTGGATGACCATATGGGTCACATTATCCGGGTCGCTCCCGCCCATTGTCACCAGCACCCGGCGAGCCAGGGGCAAAACCTCACGCTGCCAGCCGCGCCAGGGCCAGAATTCGCTCCGCAGCATCGCGTAGCGCGGGCCGAGGAGCAGGCGGGTTGCAGTATTACGTTTCGCATACATCTCCTCGTGGGCGGAGATATTCTGGTTCAAGATAATATCAGCCCTATAATACTCTGCGTGGCCGTAATCGTCAACAATGAGCAGGCTCAGCCCGGCTTCTTTGAGACGTTGCTGGTAGTCGCCGCCAAAATGGTAGCTATCGGCTACAAGCCAGTCGGCTCCCACCTGCTGCGCCAGCGCAATCGTCTGCGTGGCATCGGCGGGACTGCCGGGGTCGGCTTCCAGCGGCAGGACTGGTATCTCTTCGTGCTCCAGCCGAGCCAGCAGCGAGGGGAGAGACTGTGCCTGTGCAAACGACACGGTTCCGCCTGCTTCGCGCCAGGCCTGCGCCAGGGCCAGGCAGCGCATGACATGCCCGGTGCCCGTCCGTGTGCTTGCATCAGCGCGGATGAGCAGCTTCACGATTCGTGCTTCCCCTCTGGTTGCTTGCTTTCCGACACGCTTTCGGGCGGATGCTCCGGCGGTGGGGGAAACGCAACGCGCTCGTAGATGTCGCGCAGGGCCAGACAAATCGGCTCAAACGAAAGTTCGACAACCTGTTCCATCTCGTGGTATTCGGTGAGCAACCACTTGTTTTGCTCAACCCGCGCAAACTGTTCAACCAGGCACCGCGACTGATCTACCAGCAGGTAATCACGCAGGGTGGGGAGCGTGCGGTAGCCGACAAACTTTTCGCCGCGGTCATAGTGGCTGGTGGTGTCGGAGAGTACCTCAAGCAGCATCACCGGGTTGGTAATGGTGTCGCTCCGTTCGTCGTGGTGCAGGGGCGGGCCGGCGACAACGAGCACATCCGGGTAGGTGTAGGTGTTGCGGGCGGGCACCCACAAACGCAGGTCAGTGGCAAAAGGGATATAATCTTTCCCCTTGAGCGCGACACGCAACAGAAAGTACAGATTACCAACAATATAGTTATGGTTGATAGAGGCTCCGGCCATAGGAACAATCTCTCCGTCGTAGTATTCGTGCTTCTCCGCGGCCAGCGTTTCGCGCTCCAGATATTCTTCTGGCGAGGAGAAGAGTTCTGTTTGTTTGCGTGCTGCTGTCATGCTATAGCTCTTTAAATTTTCTTAAACCCGAAGTTGGGCTTGGGGCTGATGAAGTTCATCACAACACCTCTTTCTGCCGAACCTCACGGTTGATCTCCAGCCATTGCGGATGTTGTTCCAGGAGGCGGAGCACATCGCGCCAGGAAAAGGTATTGTCTCCATTGAATGCCTCGTAGATATGCTGGATAAAGGCCAGGTCTTCGGGGGTGTCCACAGTCCAACGCATCGCAGAATAGTCAACGTCATTGGAAACAGCAAGCAGACGGAAACGCTCCGGGTGGTAGTACAGGTAGGGGGTGACATGCTCACGCCAGGCAGGATTTTTATCTTCTTGCCAGGCCCCCTCCAACGCAGCAAAGGAGAAGACTTCGACATCCAGCCCGCGGGGGAATGTTCGCGGGGGGAGCGTATTGCTGGCATAGTCGCACGGGTTTTTCTGAAATTCCTGTACCACGCGGTCAATGATTTCTGGTTCAATGAGCGGGCAATCTGACGTGATACGCACAATGACATCAGCAGGATAGTGTTGTACAGCACGATAGTAGCGGTCGAGCACGTCGTCCTGGCTCCCACGGGTACAGGGGTAGCCATGCCGCTGGCACAGTGCAACAACAGCTCCGTCGGCAGGCTCGTCAGTGGTTGCAACAACAACCTCATCGAGGGTCGTGGCACGCCGTACACGCTCCACACACTGGACAAGCATTGGCTTGCCAGCCAGATCTCTCAAGATTTTCCCAGGCAAGCGGGTGCTGCCCAGACGAGCCTGAATAATGGCAGTCACGTTCATGGTCGGTTTCCTGCCTCAACCACTTTTCGCACAGCGGCAACAACATCGGCCACATCTTCATCACTCATCCGCGCAAACATTGGCAGCGAGATAATTTGCTCATAGGCCGCTTCGGCAACCGGGCACAGCCCCGGTCCCGTGCCCACCTGACGCTGATAGAAGGGATGCAGATGCACCGGGATATAGTGGACATTGACTCCGATGTTTTCGGCCCGCAGGGCGCGGAACATGTCTGCACGGGGGAGGGGGACCTGCTGCGGGTCGAAACGGACGACATAGAGATGGTAGGCATGGGAAACACCGGGGCGCACGACCAGGGGAGCCACGCCGGGTATCTCGGCAAAAGCCATGTCATATTGCCGTGCTATCTCGTGCCGCCGCTGCACCCAGGCGGGTAACTTGCGGAGTTGACTCTGCCCAAGCGCACATTGAATATCGGTTATGCGGTAGTTGTAGCCCAGTTCGATCATTTCGTAGAACCAGGAACCTTGCTGCTCGCGCTGGTGGTGGTCGCTGGTAATGCCGTGGTTGCGAAACAGGCGTAGCCGATGGGCCAGGTCGGGGTCGTCGGTGGTTATCATTCCTCCCTCGCCTGTGGTCATATGCTTGACGGGGTGGAAGCTAAAGGTATTCATATCGGCCAGCGAGCCAACGGGATGCCCGTTTTCGCTGCCCCCGATGGCGTGGCAGGCATCGGCAACGAGCGTCAGGTTGTGCTGCTCCGCAAGCAGACGGAGGCTTTCGTAGTTGCAGGGTTGCCCGGCATAGTCCACTGCGATTATTGCCCTGGTACGCGGGGTGATTTTTGCCGCGGCCTGCTCCGGGTCGAGCAAGAGTGTCCCCGGCTCCACATCGGCAAAGACTGGCGTTGCGCCCTGGTAGATCACACAATTAGCACTGGCGGCAAAGGTCATCGGTGGAACAATCACTTCATCGCCAGGGGCGAGAGCCAGGGCAAACATTGCGGCGTGGAGGGCCGCCGTTCCACTGCTCACCGCCACGGCGTGGCGCGAGCCGGTAAACGTGGCAAAGGCTTCTTCAAACTCGCGCACCTTCGGGCCCGTGGTAATCCAGTCCGAGCGCAGGACCGAGACGACATCTGCAATATCATCTTCGTCTATCCATTGCCGCCCATAGGGGAGCAGGGTTTGACGGACCGGCTGCCCCCCATAGAGAGCCAGGTGTTGTTGCTCTGTCATATATCTGCTGCCAGTTGCTTGATTTGTTCAATCGTAAGCCACTCGTTGTTGTTCGCGCTGGTATAGGAAAACCCGTCGGGCAAAGACTGGCCTTGCACTTTGCCCTGTTCCCACCACGGATGGGCCGGCTGGACAACAAAGAGGGTGTCGAGTTCCAGCGTATGGCGGGCCTCGTCTTCGGAGATGAGCACCTCGTGCAGTTTTTCGCCGGGGCGTATCCCGATTGTTTCGATTTCGCAGTCCGGGGCGATGGCCCGGGCCAGGTCCATAATATTCATACTGGGAATCTTCGGGACAAACACCTCACCGCCAAGCATCTGCTCAAGACAATTGATGACAAACTGAACCCCCTGTTCAAGGGTAATCCAGAAGCGGGTCATCCGCGCATCGGTAATGGTGATTTTGCCTCTTTTGCGCTGCTGCTCAAAAAGGGGAATAACACTACCACGGCTCCCAACCACGTTGCCATACCGGACACAACTCATACGAGTCTCTCTCTTGCCCGCATAGGCGTTGCCCTGCACAAACATTTTTTCCGCGACCAGCTTGGTTGCTCCATAGAGATTGACCGGGCTTACGGCTTTGTCTGTGCTCAGCGCAAGCACCTTGCTTACGCCAGCATCAATGGCTGCATCAATGATATTTTTGGCTCCCAGAACGTTTGTCTGGACAGCCTCGAACGGGTTGTATTCGCAGGCGGGAACCTGTTTGAGGGCCGCAGCGTGGACAACGACATCAACCCCTTGCATTGCACGATAGAGCCGGTCTCTGTCGCGTACATCTCCGATAAAATAGCGGATGGGCGTATCGGGGTCAGTATCGCTCCATACCTGACGCATCTCGTGTTGTTTCAGCTCATCTCGGCTGAAGATGATGAGTTTTTTGGGTTGATAGTGATTCAGGACTGTTTCGGTGAATTTCTTGCCGAAAGAACCCGTACCACCAGTCACCAGGATGGTTTTATTGGACAGTGCTTTCATAGAGAGACTGCGCTCCTCGTTCCCTTACTCAATAGAACAAAAACAGGTTTCCAGGAGATAGCAATTTTCCAGGAAAATAGAGAAGGAGACAACTCAAAATAGATTCTACAATGGGGCATTATACCATAGAAAAAAGCACTTGGATTACCACAGTGCTTGTGGTACAATACCATCCGGATTTCCCTATCCCACAAACCAAAGGCTTATTGTGGCAGATTAGCGGTATTCAGGGTTTGGGAGTAGGCCGGCTGTCGTTTTGGCGGTAAGCGGAGCATGCGTAGTCCCCTGGGCACGGGGCAAGTAGCTTGTTGTGCGGACTCTCGTGGGGAGCGCACGCAAGAAGCCGCCGCGCTTGAGCGCGTGCGGAGTGTCACGATGAAAACGATGCCAGCAATTGAAACACAGATTTTTCAGGGCGATTGTCTTGAAATCCTCAATGCTTTTCCAGAGCATAGCTTCGACCTGATTATCACCTCGCCCCCCTATGCCGACCGACGGGCCCGGAGCTATGGAGGCATTCACCCCGATGACTACGTTGGCTGGTTTGTCCCGCGGGCCGCAGCCTTCCTCCGCGTTCTCAAGCCAACCGGTACATTCATCCTGAACATCAAAGAGCAGGCGGTTGATGGCGAACGCCATACCTACGTGCTTGAACTCATTCTCGCGCTGCGGGAGCAGGGGTGGCTCTGGACCGAGGAGTTTGTCTGGCACAAGAAAAACTGCTACCCCGGCAAGTGGCCCAACCGTTTTCGAGACTCGTGGGAGCGGTTGCTCCAGTTCAACAAAACAAAGAAGTTTCATATGTACCAGGAAGCGGTGATGGTTCCCGTGGGGGGGTGGGCCCGAAAGCGTCTGGAAAACTTGAGTGAAACTGATAAGATCCGCGACACCTCGAAGGTGGGGAGCGGGTTTGGTAAAAACGTTTCAAAATGGGTGGGTCGCGATATGGTCTACCCCACCAATGTGCTGCACCTGGCGACCGAATGCTCAAACCGAAACCATAGCGCAGCCTTTCCACGGGAATTGCCCGCCTGGTTTATCAAACTCTTTACCAGGGAGGGCGACCGGGTACTCGATCCCTTTGCCGGGTCGGGCACGGTGTGTGTGGTGGCGCAGCAGATGGGGCGGCACTCCGTCGGGATAGACATCCGCCCGGAGTATTGCGAGATGGCGCGGGAGCAGGTGCGGACAGTGCAGCATAGCTGGTTACACCAGGAAATACAAGGAGTTTTGAAAACAGAATGAAACAAAAATGGATCGTCACCGGCGGGGCGGGGTTCATCGGGTGCAACACCGTCCAGCAGCTTCTCCGCCTGGGGTATGAGGTTGTGGTTATTGATAATCTCTCCCGCCGCGGCACCCGCGAAAATCTCGACTGGCTCAACACGCAGGGCCGCTTCACCTTCATCCAGCAGGACATCCGCGACTTCGCGGGCATCCAGGCGGCCCTCGCGCAGCACAAAGATGCATCCGTCGTATTGCACCTGGCCTCTCAAGTTGCCGTGACAACCTCGGTGCTTAACCCGCAAGAGGATTTCGACATCAACGCGCTAGGAACACTGAATCTCCTGGAAGTTATTCGCCAGGGCAACAGCAAGCCAGTGTTCCTCCTTGCCTCAACCAACAAGGTGTATGGAAAAATGGAGCAGCTTGAGGTTGCCCTACAAGGGGGCCGCTACCAATATGCCACGCTGCCGCAGGGCGTGCCAGAAACGTCCCCCCTCGACTTCTATTCGCCCTACGGTTGCTCCAAAGGGGCCGCCGACCAGTACACCATTGACTATGCGCGCATCTACGGGCTGCGAACGGTCGTTTTCCGGCAGTCGTGCATCTATGGGGTGCGCCAGTTTGGGGTGGAGGACCAGGGGTGGGTCGCGTGGTTCACGATTGCCGCGCTGCTGGAGCGGCCTATTACGATTTTTGGCGATGGGCGGCAGGTGCGCGATGTGCTCTTCATTGATGACCTGGTGGAATGCTACTTGCAAGCGGTGGAGCACATTGACCAGACCAGCGGCCGGGCCTACAACATCGGGGGCGGCCCCGACAACCAGATGTCGCTCCTGGAACTTCTCACCATACTTGAAACGCGGTTGGGCCGGCCTATTCCGCTCCGCTTCGATACATGGCGGCCCGGCGATCAGCGGGTGTTTGTTGCCAATGTGAGCAAAGCTGCGCATGATTTTGGCTGGCAGCCGAAAATTGGTGTAAACGAAGGGGTTGAGCGTCTTTTTGAGTGGGTGCGCCAGGAGCAGAACCTCCTCCGCCAGGTGTTGGGAGGGTAGAGACAAACAAAAAGTTCCAGTGAAACATCAAGAGGGATGAAAAACCTATAAGAAGGGGCAACCAATGAGCGACAAATGGACACAACAGGATATTCCCAACCTCACGGGAAAAGTCATCGTTGTCACAGGGGCAAACAGCGGGCTTGGCTATGAAACCTCCCAGTCCCTAGCCAGAAAAGGGGCAACCGTGGTTCTGGCCGTCCGCAATACTGCAAAAGGCGAACAGGCAAAAGCCGAGATAGTGAAGGCGCACCCGGCTGCATTGCTGGATATGGTGGAGCTGGATGTTGGCAACCTCGGCTCGGTGCGGGCCTGTGCCGAAGCGTTGAAAACAAAGTATGACCGTCTGGACATCTTGATGAACAATGCCGGGGTGATGGCAATCCCTCGTCAGGAGACAGCCGACGGTTTTGAAATGCAACTCGGAGTCAACCATCTTGGGCATTTCGCGCTCACCGGCTTATTGATTGATCGCATCGTCAATACTCCGAACGCACGTATTCATAACGTTACGAGCAGTGCCAATTTCTACGGAACGATCAACTTTGATGATCTGATGGGCAAGAAAAACTACAGTCGTTGGGGAGCCTATGGGCAGAGCAAACTGGCCAACGTCTTCTTCACTTTCGAGCTGCACGAGCGTTTGACTGCTGCTGGATTCGATACGATGGCCAACACGTCGCATCCTGGTCTTGTCCTCACCAACTTACAGGAAAACAGTGTCAAACAATCCGGCGCGAACGTTGAAGCATTCCTGTATCGCATCATCAAACCTATCATGGCCCAGGATGTCAGTATGGGGGTGTTACCGATGCTCTACGGCGCGACGGCAACCGAGGCGAAGGGGGGAGTTTTGTATGGCCCGCGCTTCTTGAATTTGCGCGGGCATCCAGCCGAGAAGCGGGCCAACAAAAAAGCCTATGATGCCGAGGCCCGTAAACGGTTCTGGGACATGTCCGAAGAACTAACGGGCGTGTCATTCCCCCTGATCTGAACAAGCACCAGCCGGATTTCCCATGCAACTGGAGCCAGGCTATGGTATAATTGAGAAACCAGTTTTGAGGAAAACACTATGGCACTGTTTGATAAAATTGCTGACGTTGAAAAACATTACAATGAGCTGACCGAGATGATGGCGCAGGAAGCGGTTGCAACCAACCCGGCGTTGCTCCAGCAGTATGCTCGCGAACAGAGCGAACTGGAGCCGCTTGTCAGCGCATTTCGGAGCTATAAAACCACGGTGCAATCGTTGGAAGAAACGCAGGAGATGCTCAACAATGGTCTGGATGCGGAGATGTGGACCCTGGCCCAAGAGGAGATCGAACACCTCCGTAGCCAGCGCGATGATCTTGAACACCAGATCAACCTTCTGCTCCTGCCCCGCGACACCAACGATACCAGAGACGTGATTTGTGAGATTCGTCCGGGAGAGGGGGGCGACGAAGCCGCACTCTTTGCAGCCGATCTCTACCGGATGCTGTATCGCTATGCCGAAACCCGTGGCTGGCAGGTTGAGGTTATCAACCTGGCCGAAAATGGTATCGGCGGATACAAAGAAGTTGTCTTTCAGGTGCGGGGAGAAGGGGTATATAGCCGGCTGAAGTACGAGGGGGGCGTACATCGCGTGCAGCGTGTGCCCGAAACTGAGGCCCGCGGACGTATTCATACCAGCACGGCCACCGTTGCGGTGCTTCCCGAAACTGAGCCAACTGAAGTTGAACTGCGCGAGGATGATTACCGCGTGGATGTCTTCCGCGCCCAGGGGCATGGAGGGCAGGGGGTGAATACCACCGACTCGGCGGTGCGCGTGGTCTACAAGCCTGGAACACCCGAAGAGATTGTTGTCACCTGCCAGGACAGTCGCTCGCAGCTGAAAAACAAAGCCCAGGCCCTCACCGTCCTGCGCTCCCGTATCTACGCCCGCGAACAGGCCCGCCAGCAAAGCGAGATTGGCAAATCGCGCCTGGCCCAGGTGGGCACGGGCGAACGGGCAGAAAAAATACGCACCTACAATTTTCCCCAGGATCGCATTACCGACCATCGGCTTGGACAAAATTTTTCCAACCTGCCCGGTGTGCTCAACGGCGACCTGGACCGCATCATTGATGCGCTTATTGTGTATGACAATACGGAACGGATGAAGGAGGCTGGCATCGTCTAAAGGCAGACCTGGATGACAGGGGAGCGGGGGGAAATAGCCTGGTGCTATTTCCCTTTTTTGCCCCTTTCGTTTCTGAAAAAACGCTGGCTCCTGCATATCATCCGGACAAAACACCAGCATACCTCGGCGTTGAGGATTTTTACGAAACCAGGTGTTGCTCGCCAGCCTGGTTTCGTCACCCTCGGATTACGAGGGGATAGCACAAGGACAAGGAGCGATGATCATGTTGAAACCAGCCATCAGTCAAAGGACACAACAAACCCTGTGCCCGCTTCCAGAAAGAATGACAAAAACCAGCCCTCTTTCCTCAAAACTGGAAGAGTTTATTGTACGGATGCCAAAAGTGGAACTCCATATCCACCTGGAAGGCTCCATTATGCCGCCAACGGTTTTGTATCTGGCACAACGCAATGGAATAGTTCTTCCCCAGATGACGCTCGCCGGTGTGAAACAAATGTATCGCTACGCAAACTTTAGCGAGTTTCTCAACGTCTTTATGACGCTCACACAAGTAATTGTTCGCCGCGAAGATTTTGAGCACCTGGCCTATGAAACGGGCCTGATGCTCTCGCGGCAGAACATCCTCTATGCCGAGGTGATGCTCTCCCCGATGCAACACCTCCTGCGCGGTATTCATCTCGTAGAAACCATCAAGGGAGCCGCAGCCGGCTTTGCCCGTGCCGAAGCGGAAACAGGCATTATGCTGCGGCTTGCGCTCGACTACGGGCGGCAGTATGGGCCCGACTATGCCTGGTATGTGCTGGAAATTGCCAAAGAATCGAGAGCGGATGGGATCGTCGCCTGGTCCATCGGGGGCGACGAAATCCACTATCCTCCTGAACCGTTTGCCGAGGTTTTTGCGGCAGCCCGCGAGGCCGGGTTGCACCTGATGGCCCATGCCGGCGAAGTGGTGGGGCCGGCCAGTGTGTGGGGGGCGGTTGATGTGCTTCAGGTTGAACGGGTGGGGCATGGCATTCGCAGTATCCAGGACCCCCACTTGATTGAGCATATGCGTGAGCGTGGTGTGGTGCTTGATGTGTGCCCAAGTAGCAACATTCGCACGGGCGCGGCGGTTGGGTGGGAGCAACACTCGCTCCGTAGCCTCTATGATGCGGGGTTGCTTGTCACCATCAATTCCGACGATCCGCCCTTTTTCGAGACAACCCTGACTGAAGAATACCGCCGGGTAGCAATGCATTTCGGATTCAATGCCGACGATCTCTGTGTGCTGGTGCTCAACAGTGTGCAAGCAGCCTTTTTGCCTCCTGCCGAAAAAACAGCCCTGCTCAAGCGTGTCGAGCAAGAGCTGACTGCGCTGCGGCTGGAGCTGGCGGTGTGACAGGGGGGAGAAGCACATTGGTTTGAGCCTGACTATCCACATGCAGCATCATGGCTCCCCGCCCCCCACAGCCGCACCGTCCCGCCGCTGGAGCCGGAGGCAAGCACGCATCCATCGGGCGAGAAGGCTATGCCCGTCACTTTGCCCGTGTGTCCGGTGAGCGTCCGCAGCAGCGTTCCATCGCACACCTGCCAGAGGCGGATGGCCTTTTTGCTCCGGGCGTAGGCCCCCGACACCGACGCGAGTATCTGGCCATCGGGAGAAAACGCGACCTTCGTTACAGGCTCTCCCTGGTCATCCGGCTGTTCCAGCGTGCGGATACATGCGCCATCGGGTACCCGCCACAATCGGACAGGGCAGATTTTGCTTCTTGATGAGCCAGAGGCAGAAGCAAGGGTCAGGCCGTCGGGCGAAAATGCCACACTGCTGACCGGGCTGGCGTGCCCCTCCAACAACGCGAGCATTGTCCCATCGGATGCACGCCACAACCGTATGGTGTGGTCTGCCGCGCCGGATGCAAGCAAGGTGCCGTCGGGAGAAAACGCCACGCACATAACCCCGCGCTCGTGCCCACTGAGCAGGGCACGGATCTCCCCGTTGCTCACATCCCATATCCGCACAGTATTATCATTGGAACTTGACGCAAGCAGCGACCCATCGGGAGAAAACGTCACCCCGGTCACACTGCTCATATGCTCTTTCAGCGTGCGCGATGACGTGCCATTGTGCGGGTTCCATATCTCAATCGTCGTATCGTCAGAAGCCGACGCAAGCAACAAACCATCAGGAGAAACCGTGGGGGAAAATGCCACATCGCTCACGCGCTGCGTATGGCCGCGGAGCGTGTGCTGGAGGGTCCCATCGGACACCCGCCACACCTGTACTGCCTGATCTTCCATCCCGGCGGCAAGCAGCAATCCATCGGGGGAAAAGGCAACACTGGCGACCCCGCCATTGTATCGCCGCAGTGTGTGCAGGGGGCGAAAATCGCGCACGCGCCACCACTGTATTGTATTATCCTGCGAGCCAGAAACCAGTGTACGACCATTGGGCGAAAAGGCAACACTCGTCACGCGGTTGGTATGTTGCCGCAGCGTCCGCATCGGGCGACCATCGCGCACCCGCCAGACCCGGATGGTGTGATCGTCGGAGCCAGAAGCCAGCAGCAACCCATCGGGCGAAAACGAGAGGTTATTTATCCAGCCCGTATGCCCGTCGAGCGTATGCCGGTCCTCCCCCCCTGGCATCTGCCACAACTGGATGAGACTATCGCGCCCGCCGGAGGCAAGCACCTGCCCATCGGGAGAAAAGGCAATACTGGTGACATTGCGGCTATGGCCCTCCAACCGGAGCAGCAATTTGCCATCGTAGACACGCCAGATATGCACATTGTTATCATCCGACCCCGAAGCCAGCCTCTGCCCATCGGGGGAGAAGGCAATCGCCTTGACCCAGTTGAGGTGGCCGTGCAGCGTTCGCAACACAATACCCTCGCTCACTAGCCAGAGCATAATCGTCTTATCGTCTGAGCAGGATGCAAGGGTCAGTCCATCGGGTGCAAAGGCAATATCAGTAATGTTCCAGGTATGCCCCCGCAGCGTATGGAGCAGGATTGTATCGCGCCACACAAGGATTGTCCGGTCATCCAGGCTGGCCGCAATCGTGCGCCCATCGGGAGAGCAGGCCACCGCCGTGACCATTGTATGGGTTTCGATGCCGCTCCTCTCTGTCAGGGTTTCCGAATCGTAGCGGTAGACCCCCAGCGAAGATGCAACGATCAACCACTGTCCATCTGACGACCAGACCATTGGTCCGACAGTCCCCTGCCCCCACCGCGCCAGTTGCACAACATCGCCTACCGTTGCGGGGGTAATCGCTGCGGCAGGCCAGGAGAGCGGGCGGCCCGCCGAGAGCGGGAGCGAGGAAGAGGAAGACGATTTGGAAGCGGCATCCGACGCAGAATCGGAAGCATCCCCTGATGGGGATAATGGCAGCAAGGTGATGCTATCCGATGCTGGTTGCTGTGTTTCGGGCATATCGGCGAGGAGCGTAGCATCGCGCAGGGCGACCCGCATTGCGGCGGCGGTTTCGGGGCGGCTCCCTATCTTCAGCGCGAGAGCCTGGTGGATAATGCTCCCCACCGAGGCAGGAACAAGCGCGTTGATCTCGTGGACGGGGCGGAGCGGGTCGTGCTGCTCATTCATCACGGCGTTGGCCCGTTTCAGGGCGTTGATGGGAGGCGAGCCGGTCAGCAGGTGGTGGAGCGTTGCCGCCAGCGAATAGAGATCGCTCCGGACATCGGTGCCCGTACCCTGAATCTGTTCCAGCGGGGCGTACTGGGGGGTATAGCCAAAAATACTCACGGTTGTCGTGGTATACTCCGTCTGTTGAATCAACAACCCCTTTGCCAGGTCGAAATCAAGCAGGACAATAATCCCCTCTGTGGTCAGTTTGATATTCTGGAGTTTAATATCGCGGTGGATAACCGGCGGGTGCTGGCTATGCAGGTATTCAAGAATGTTGAGCGTCTGGTCGGCCCAGTTGAGGACATCCGTGAGCGAAAAGGGGGCATTATTCTGCTCCACAAGCATTTCCTCAAGGTTCTTACCGTGGAAAAATTCCATTACCAGGTAGTGGCCCGTCTCATCAATAAAATAGTCTATCACCTTTGGTAGGGCGGGGTGGCGGAGCGAGGCCAGGATACGGGCCTCACGCTCAAAGGCAAAAATGAGCTTCGGGCTGAGCGAAAGCGTTTGTTTGAGCGCAACGAGATTCCCAAGACGCTGGTCAATCGCCTTGTAGACAGCCCCCATCCCCCCCTTCCCAATCATCTCTTCTATCAGGTAGCGGTTGTGGATAAGCGTATTGGGAGCCAGTTCTTGCATGGGCCAGTTAATCCCTTACAGCCAATTCCTCCTGGCCTCTCACCCCAGGATATGGATACTCACTGCTTTCACCAGTTCCATGCTATCATGGTACAGGAAATTCTAAAAGTGGAGGATCTGTGTAAGCATTCACTGGGTTCGGGCAATCCCTAATTCCTGGGAGCGCAAGCGT
This sequence comes from Chloroflexaceae bacterium, assembly GCA_034436975.1. Lineage (GTDB taxonomy): Bacteria > Chloroflexota > Chloroflexia > Chloroflexales > Chloroflexaceae > JAAUSY01. The sequence goes on along the minus strand of DAOTUE010000032.1, from coordinate 722 downwards.
CTCGCTTGCCCCAATGTGGGCGGCGGTCCCCCCTTCCCGCGTGTTTGGCAACCTGGCAGGAAGCAAATAGGTTTTTATCTTTTCGCTGCCGGGGTTTCTGTTTCTGGGGTGCTGACTACTCACGCGCTTGATAGGATGGGAGTGGACTACCACGTCCTGAGCCACTCCTGGATCTGCGCTTCGAGCGCATCGCGCACCGTGCGAAAGGCCTGCATCTTTTCCGCTTCGGTTCCCTCTGCCGCTGCCGGGTCGGGAAAACTCCAATGGAGCCGCTGGGCCTTGCCGGGGAAGATGGGGCAGTTTTCGGCGGCCTGGTCGCACACGGTAATAACAGTATCCCACGGCTGGTTGAGAAACTCCGTCAGGTGCTCCGAGCGGTGATGAGCGATGTCTATTCCACGCTCTTGCATAGCTGCAATGGCCAGCGGGTTGACCACGGAGGGGTGGGTGCCTGCGCTGGCCACCTCTACGCGGTCCGCGGCGAGATGGCGCAACAACCCCTCGGCCATCTGCGAACGAGCCGAATTTGCCGTACATATGAAGAGTATCCGTTTCATCTGATTTTTCTCCTGTTCCCAATTAGAAGTTCCCTCTATCACTGGCTCTGCTCCGTCGTGTTGTTCCCATTCTGTCTGCCGTTGTGGTCTTGCATCAAGTCCCGTAAGAACTGCTTCATGTTCTCTGCTCTCAGGGCGGCTCGGAAGAGCGCACGCAATCGGGTT
>DAOTUE010000031.1:0-56588 GCA_034436975.1 Chloroflexaceae bacterium | reverse complement strand
CTGTTCTCGTTGTGGGTTGCGTGGCACGCGAAAGCGTCACTCGTTTATCTGTCCTCACTGTGGGCATACCGCCCACGCTGATGTGAATGCTGCTATCAACATTCGCAATCGCTATACGGTTCTACGGAGGCGTGGGGAGTTGTCAGCCTCCCCTGAAGCCCTGCCTTCGGGCGAGGGCAAGCCACCTGCTTCAGCAGGTGGTTGTTGACAGATCTTCACTAGATCTCCACTCGTTACCTGTTGCGTTTCTGCCGACAATGTCTATCCATCCATCCATGCATCAGTTTCATTATAGCATAGCCCCTATCACTCCTGCACCACCTGGATTGTGGTCAGCACCAGCCGGTTGTTGCTGAGCACGCGCATATCCGGGGCGGAGATAGGCAAACGAGCATCGGGGGCGGGGTTGTCGGGGCGATACATGCCCATCAGCAGGGCATAGGTGCCTGGCGGCAACGTGGGCGGGAGGGGGATGGCGCGATCATCGCGGGCTGGCTTGCGGGGAAGCCAGGTACTTGTAGGCAGGTAGCCCTCCAGCGGGGGGCCGTCGTGGCTTGCGGCAGGGGGCAGGTCGCAGTTGCGGCACAGGTGCAGAAACACATGGTAGTTGCTCTCCGGCTGACGCGCCACATCCCAGAAAAGCGAGATTGGCACAACCCCGCCGGCACGGTAGACCCCCACGCCTTGCGGAGTCGTGGGCTTGAGCGTGTAGCCCAGAAGGTGCAGGGTGTCGCCAAACGTTGCTTGCACCGGGGTTGCAGGCTGTGGCACCTGGCCACTCACGTAGGCTTCGGGCGATTCCTGACAGAGCAGGTGGACCCCATTGTACCGCCAGATTCCGCAGGGCCATTTCTTCTCCTCACGGCTATATTCATAGTACAACCCGACGACCCCATACTGATCATTGTAGCGTGGGTTGGGCACATCTACCGTGCGGGCATGCTCCGGGGCAATCAGGAGGAAGCTCCGCAGGTGCCCGGCAAATTGCTTGCGCCGGGCAACCTGCCATTCTCGCTTTGTAAAATGCTGCTGCCCCTGCTTGAAATCGTCAAAGACGACCGGTTCTGGCGGAGGGTCGGGAGTGAGCCGGTGCATATAGTAGGTGTAGATCGGGCGCAGGTAGAAGGGGTGGAGCACAACAATATCATCGGGGTGAATGCGTTGCGCCAGCACGTCCATTGCCTCGCGGAACTGCTCCTTCACCGGCTCGCCGGAGAACAACCCCACCCGCGGTTGGAATAGCGCGGCAATACTGATGGCGCAGACTGCGCCAAACAGAAACCCTCTACTCAGGCCAGACCAGTTGTTGAACCGCAAAGAACGCAAAGGACGCAGAGGACGCAAAGAAAAAGGGTTCGGGGTTCGGGGTTCGGGGTTTGGGGAATGGTTTAATGCCCCTGGTGGATAGACCAGCAGCAACAGCCAGGCCGGGTAGATGAGCATCAGGTAGCGGGCTTCGTAGAAGCGGGTAACGCTGAGTTGCGCGAGGAAGAGCAGCAGCGGCAACAGGAGAAAGCAAAGCAACACGCGGGCCGCAGGCTTCTGAATGTCGCGCACGGCTGCAACCAGTCCCCACCCCGCCAGCGCGACCCAGGGCAGCAACCACCACCAGGGAACTTCCCCCGGCCCGCGGTTTATGCAGAAACGCACGAAGGTCAGCCAGACGGCGCGGAGCGGGCCGGGGCGCATATGTCTGCCAGTGGCGGTGGTTTCGGCCCCCAGGCCGAGAATCATCACCCACACTACGGCCCCGCTCAGCGCAACGAAGAGGAGCCAGCGCAGCATGATGACAGGGTGTGCGGTGTGGCGAGTAAACAAAGAGGGAGACAACAACAACGCCCCATACGAAGCCACAAGCAGGAGCATCGCCAGCCGATGGACAAACAGGATGGCCAGCGCAATGAAACCATACAGCAGCCAGGCCCGCCACGTCTGTTGCCGTATGGCCCGCAGCAAGCTCCAGAGCAGCAGTGTTGCCATAAGCAGGAGCAGGCTGTAGACTTTGGCTTCCTGCCCATACCAGATGGCAAAGGGGGAGACGAGCAACAACGCCGCCGCCCCCGTCGGCATAGTCGAAAATGCCCGGAGCGGGGAAGCCGGCGTGCTTATCCGCTGGAGTTCGAGTCCGGCCCAATAGATGGCGGCAACGGCCCCCGCCCCCGCCAGAGCCGAGGGAAAGCGCAGGGCCCACTCGCTGTCGCCGGCCAGGGCAATCCACGCTTTGAGCAGCACATGGTAGAGCGGGTAGGCTTCGTCCGGGTCGAACAGGCTGAGCAGGAGCGGCCCCCACCCCTGCTGGATGATCTGCCAGGAACTTCCCTCGTCAAGCCAGAGACTTTGTGCGTCCAGACGGTAGAGCCGTAGCAGCAGGGCCAGTATGGCGAGCGACCCCACCAGGAGCCAGTGGCGCGTGGCAGGTGAGCAGCGAACAAACACGGGAAGCCTGCTCATAGCGCGATGTGTTGCTCCCCGATACTTTGCTGGTAGACCGCTTCAAACCGCGCTGCTGTCTGATCCCAGGTGAGATCCGTCGTTATCCGGTTCCGTGCCGCTTCGCCAAGCCGTTCGGCCAGTGAGCGGTCATGCAGCAGCCGGGTGATAGCTGCGGCCAGCGCGGGCGGGTCGCGCTCCGGGACAATCAACCCGTGGCGGCCATCTTCCAGCACATCGGGCACGCCGGCCACCCGTGAGGCAACAATGGGCCGCCCCGCCCCCATTGCCTCCAGCAGCGTATTGGGCAGGCCATCGGTGCCCTTCCCCTGCACAATCGGCAGTGCGAATACATCCGTAGCAGCAATGTAGGCAGCAGCACGGCCGCGCTCAAGCTGCCCCGGAAAGCGTACCCGTTTGGCAAGGCCCAGGTCGGTGGCTTGCTGCTCCAGCCGTGCTTGCAAGTCGCCATAGCCCGCCAGCACGAGCATGGCGCGGGGATGGTGCGTCAGCACGAAGGGCCAGCTATCGAGCAGCACATCAAACCCCTTCTTGTACACAAGCCGCCCCAACCCCAGGACCATCAACTCATCGGGGGCCAGGCCCAGTTCCCCCCACACCTGCTCCCGTGCGTGCGGGTCGGGGCGAAACTCCTTCGGGTTGATGCCATAGGGAATGACCCGGCTACTGTCGGGCCGTGCTCCGAGCCGCACCCCGCGCCGGTGCAGGTCGCTGCTGCACGCCGTGACCGCCGCCGCCCGGCGGAAGGTGAATCCTGCCGCTGCCGCTATTGTCTCGTGACGCTCCGCCATATACACATCGTTGCCATGCAAGCTGACAACCAGCGGAAGGTGATAGAGGCTTGCGGCCAGGGCCGCCGGCGGCCCGTTGGGGATGACCCAGTGGGTGTGGAGCAGGTCGAATGGGTGCGGCTGCGAACGCACAACGCGAGACACCCCCCACACCGAACCTGCCAGTGCAAACGGCACCGCCGCCAGGGTTTGCCACTTGAGCATACTGTCACCAAGCAGCGATTGGGCATAGCCCCACACGTTGAGTGCAGGGTGGGGGGCGTAGCGGTAAAAATGGAGATGCACCCCCCGCTCAACCGGCTTGCGCACCAGGTGTGGGTGGTAGGGGGCGACAAGGTGGACCGTATGCCCTCGCGCTGCCAGGCCCGCGGCAATCTCTTCAATAAACGGGGCGGTTGTTTCGCCAACATATTTCGGATAGGAGGAGGTCAGCATCAGAATACGCACAATACAGGCCTCTTTCGTGACTCATCACTCATCATTCATCATCACTGGTTCGCGGAAACCGATAGATTAGCACGCGGTTTTCTGGCGTGGGGCTGGCATATACCAGCGTAAACCCATCTATCGTATCGCCCACCTGAGCAGAGCGGGCCCCCGCCAGCCGGTGGAGCAAACGGGCCGCGTCCCCTTTGACCCGCTGGATCGTCTCGAATACCAGGTACTCTGCATCGTAGTGGCGGGCCAGAAACATCAGTATATCATAGTCGCTCGTGTTGGGAATCATCACGGCGGGCCGCTCGCTGTGCCAGTTCAATTGCCAGGGGTTGCGCGTCATCACCACCGCATCGGGCGGGGTCTCCTCGCGGAGCCATGCGTAGGCGGCCAGGTCGGGGGCCCACCGCTGTGGCTCCTCCTGCACCTTGTACTGGATAATGGGCCACGAAGGTTGAACAATGTGAACGACCGCCACCCCTACCAGAATGAGCGCAAGCGGACTCCATCGCCCATCCCCAATCACAGCCAGTCGGTCGTATGCGGCCCATATCATCCAGGCTGCCAACATCGCCAACCAGGGCATAACAACCAGGAAATACCGTTCTTCATTGGCATGCCAGTAGGTGATGAGAAAGAGCGTGTAGGGAACAAACGCCAGGAGCAGCAGGTTGAGCAGGTGTTGTCGCAACCGCAGAGCCGCCAGCACCCCCAGCGCAGAGAACCACGCGCCAATCGGGGAAAGCAGGTTTTTGCGCTCGTTGCTGTCCAGAAGGCTACTCAGAAAGTTGCTCAGCCCATCCCAGGCGGGCAGGAGATAATCACGCACGGCGCGGGTCTGCGTTGCGAGCTTCTCCAGCGACCGATCAAAGCCCCATCGTAAGATCCAGCTTCGGTCGGGCACCCCCTCCCCTCCCAGAGCCGGGGTATACACCCGGTAAATATCGTTCCAGGCTTCCTCACTGCTGCCACGGTAGCCAAGCACCCAGGCATCGTAGCGTTCAGTTGAATAAACAGGGGTATCGAAAAGAAGCTGGTTTCGCACAAGGTAGGGGGAGAGCACCAGCAGAGCCGGCAGGGCCCACACGAGGACTGGCAAAAGGTTTGCCGGGAGAGCCACGGGGAGCCTTCCGCCGGGCAGGAGCGGGAGCGTCACACGGTAGCGGATGAGCTGAATGCCCCGGACAATTAGCCACACCCCCATCCCCACAGCAATCATTGCCCCACTCGGTTTCTGGAGCATCATCAGCCCGGAGAGCAGGCCCGACCCGGCCAGCGTCAGAAAGCCAGGCGGCACCCTCGGTTGTGAGGAATGCGTGCCCCCTCCCGCCATCCGCTCCACACCCAGAAAGAGCACATAGAGCGCGGCAGTGGCAAACACCACAAAACCGAGATCGCTGGTTGTGTAGATATTCAGGGTGACAAAGAGATGGTTTGTGAGAATGAGCAGGGCTGCCAGCACGCCAACGCGCCGGTCCCAGAGCCGCGTCCCCGCCGCAAAGATGAGCAGGAGCAACACCCCGCTGAAGAGCAGGTTCGGCAGCCTGGCGGCCCATGCCTGCTCACCGAAGAGCGCGAAAAAGGGCATAATCCAGACGGGCTGGAGCAGGGGCCATGTCTCCTGCGGGCGTGTTACTCCCTCGTAGAGGTGGTAGAACTGGGTGATATAATCCACAACCCACCCGCGCCCGGCCAGCAGGTTTCGGGCAACAACAGCATTATCGGCATAGTCGGCATGCCCGACATAGGGGAGAGGGCCAATAACAGCAGTCTGGTAGGCCAGCCAGATACCACCGAGGGCAAGGGTCAGCGCAAAGGCTCGCTCACGAACCAGCCGGACAATCATACTGGCAATGCGCGGCAACCCCTCGTGTCCCGGCGCAACCAGCAGGAGTGCCAGCAAGCAGACAATGAGCAACCCGACCAGGAGTGAGTCGGGAAACATCGCCTGCCACAGGTGCGAACGGAACACCGCGGGGAGAAGCACCGGCAGCGTTTTGGCCAGCGCATAGCCGGCCCAGACCAGGGCCGCGGTAATTAGCCCGTAGTTCAGGGTATGCCCCCGTGTGTAGCGCACAATGAGACCCCGCAGCAACCGCAAGAGCGGGCGGTGCCAGGCCAGCAGAAGTCCCCCTGGAAGGAGCCAGAGCACCACCTGGAAGAGTCCCCCCATCCATATGCGCCAGAGGGCAAGCCCTGCCCCGGCCCCCCCCACAGCCAGAGCGGAGAGAAGAAAAGCTCGACGGGGGAAGCGCAACAGCCGTATGAGCAGTAGGGAAAGCAGCAGCGTATTGAGCAGCAGGAGTCCGACCGCTCGCCAGGCCGGAACGCAGACCTGCGCCAGGAGAATGCGGACCTGCTCGCCAAAACTGCCCGCCTCTCGCCACTGCTCCCCCCACCCCTCGCCGCCCCCCCCCTGGACACGCACCGCGGCCAGGCGCAACCCTTTCGGGCGCGGGTCGGCTCCACGCAGGGTATCGGTGAAGGTATCCGATGTTTCTAGCTCAAGCACCAGGTCCGCACTGGTGCGGAGGTGAGCAGGCACGACAAACGAGGTGCTATCCCACTGCGGAGTGGGAACCCACACCCCGATAATGCTCCCATCAGCCCGGAGCGTCACGGTGGGCTGGCGGGTATGATTGGCGACAATGTCTGCTGGCCAGCCCTGCGCCACCAGCGTAACCCGCAGGGGCACTCCAGCCCCGATATTGGGCAGGGTCAGGATGGCATGCTGGCGGGTCCAGCGGCTCCGCCCGGTGGGGGAGTCGGGCGTGAGCGCGTCGGCGTACCAGTCGCCTCGCTCAACCGCCTCCTGTCGTAGCCCGCTGTCGCTGTTGAGGAAGAGTTGATCACCAGGCCAGCCAACGGCGATGGTATCGTGGGGGGGGGACTGGTAGGCCAGCACAGACACCAGAAAGGCCAGGAGCAACAACAGCAGCAGGTTTCGGATTGCCTCAATATGCATTTTCCTGCTTGCCTGTGAGAATGTCGGCGGCAGTCCGAATGATGATTTTTATATCGAACAGGAGCGACCAGTTTTCAATGTAATACAGGTCATAGCGCGTGCGCTCTTCAATGCTGGTATCGCCGCGTAGTCCGTTGATCTGGGCCCAGCCGGTAATCCCCGCTTTCTCCTTGTGGCGACGCATATAGCGTGGGATCTCGCAGCAAAACCGCTCGACCCATTGGGGTTGCTCCGGGCGCGGGCCGACCACGCTCATTTCTCCGAGCAACACATTGATAAATTGTGGCAGTTCGTCAAGTGAGCCGCGCCGAAGAAACCGGCCGAGTTTCGTTATGCGCGGATCGTTGCTGGTGGTCCAGCCAACCCCGCGAACCTCTGCATCAGTTCGCATAGTGCGAAACTTGATCATAGCAAAAGGCTTGCCATCCAACCCCACACGGTTTTGCAGAAAAAAGACCGGGCCGGGCGAATCAAGTTTAATGAGCAGGGCTATCAGCATCATCAGGGGCGAGGTGCATACAAGGACAATGCTGGAGAAGACAATATCCAGGGCCCGCTTGAGCATCCGGTTGAGCGGGTTGTCCAGGGCTGCATTTTTCACGCTGACCATCGGCATCCCGCTGATGTCACCGATAGAGATCTCGTTCTCGGTTATCAGTTGAAAGGTGTCGGGGTAGACTTTAATGGCCACAGTCTCATCTTCGGCCTGGGCCACAATTTCCATCAATTCGGACTGAGACCGCTTCGAGAGGGCAACCAGCACCTCGTCGGCGCGGGTAATCCGCACCACCCGCTGGAGTTGCCCGATATGTCCCAGGACTGGCAACCCATCCACAATGGACCCGACCGGCGCAACATCGGAGAGAAACCCCTGTACCTTGTAGCCAAGTTGTGGGGAGCGGCGGATGGATTGCCAGACAGCCCGGCCCGGCTCCCGTGCCCCCACAATGACAATCCGCCGAACATCAATACCACGCCTACGCAACCAGTGAACCACCCACCGATAGAGAAACCGCAGGGAAATTGTTGTGATAATGGCCGTTATCCACATTACCGCCAGCACCGATGCGGTAAATGGCATACTCGTATACCCGATGGTGGGAAGCCAGGTATTGACCACCAGAGCCAGCACAAACGAGAGCGACACGGCGGTAAACACTTTGTAGGCTTCGTCTACCCGTGAGGCTCCCCGGCGCAGAGTGTAGAGGCCATAGAACACAAAAAAACCCCCGAAGACGGTGTTGAGCAGCAGGATAATAATCCCCATTTCTGTGGGGGTATCGGGAAGCGAGAATCCGCTCTCCCGAATCTTATCAAGGTTCCAGAGATAGACACCAGCAAACGACCCGTTGATGGCCACGACATCGCAGGCCATAAGGGCCAGCGTGAGCAAAATACCAATGGCCCGCCGCCGCAGATGCCCGGCGTGTTCTGGCCTGCTGTTCTGTGGCATTGTGTCCGGCTCCCGCCCGGTCTTCCTGGTCTTATCCCACGCGGCGGGAGGCCGGCGGGAGGAGAAGGTTGTGGACAAGTGCTATCAACTCCTTGAGGGTAATCCCGGACGCTATCAACCAGTTGAGCGGGGCCGGCGTGGTGGCGGCAAAATGTTTGCGGTGAAAAATCCGCATGGCTTCGTAGAAGGCATGGATGGAGGGGATGGCGCGGCGAGTGCTTGATGCCCGTTTGTAGTGCCACACCTGCACACGCGGGTAGTAGACAATACGCCAACCATATTGCTTGATACGATAGGCCCAGTCAAGATCTTCGCCATACATAAAGAACTGTTCATCAAGTAGCCCGACCTCCTGAATGACGCTACTCCGCAGGAGCATACAGGCCCCGACAACTGCATCTACCTCTGTTTCCACATCGGGATCAAGGTAGGTCATATTGTAGCGGCCAAACCGCTGGCTATGGGGGAAGAGCCGCGACAGACCCGTAAGGCGGTAGAAGGCTATGGTCGGGGTGGGAAAGGAGCGACGGCAGGCCATGTCGAGCGAGCCATCGGGCAAGAGTAGCTTTGGCCCGACAACGCCCACGTCGGAATGGGTTTCGAGGTAGTCTACCAGTCCGTCGAAGGCTCCGGTGGGGACGATGGTATCGTTGTTCAAGAGCATCACGTAGTTGGGGGACGGGGGCATGCCAGCGTCGGGGAAAACGAGGGGGCGGAGGGCCAGGTTGTTTCCGTAGGCAAACCCGCCGTTGCGGGGACTAACGATCAGGCGGGCCTGCGGAAACTGCTCGCGTACCCGTTCCGCGCTCCCATCGCTCGAACCGTTGTCTACCACCCATACCGCAAGGGTACAGCGTGTCGGGTTCTGGTAGATAGATTCCAGGCAGTCAATGAGTAAGTCTGCACGATTGTAGTTGAGAATAACAACAGCCAGGGTTGCAGCCATCGGTTTCTCCTCTCACATTATCACATTGACCAGATCGCTAATGACCAGATCTCTATGACTGGCTCTCTGGCAACAGCGAACGCGAACGATTGAGAGCAAGGGAGAGGCAACAGAAAAGGGGACTGGTATCAGCCCCCATCCGAGAAACAATGGAGCGGGAGACGGGGCTCGAACCCGCGACCTACACCTTGGCAAGGTGTCGCTCTACCAACTGAGCTACTCCCGCACTGGGCAGTAGTGTAGCATAGGTTATGGATTTTTGCAAGTTCGTCTGTGATCAGATTATGTGATTGGCTCGACTCCAGGTAACTGAAACGCCGATGTGTGCGAGCGAGCCGCAGCCATGTGGCAGGTTGCGGATGGCCAGTCAGTCAAAGAGGTGGCTCACGGGAGGGGAGCCAGGCCACGGAAACCCGACACGATCAGGGCGAGGAAGCAAACCACGCAGACAAACCAGTGCAATCTGATCGCCTTGGCTCCACCAGCACGGCTCGCAAGGAAACCCGCACCGTTTTCTGCGTGATAGCACAAATACAATGGCGACCCCGGTGCGATTCGAACGCACGACCTTTTCCTCCGCAGGGAAACGCTCTAATCCACTGAGCTACGGGGCCCCTATCCCTACTCCACGTATTGTACCACTGACCACCCATTTTTGCAAGGCGAATCGGAACCATTGAAACATCCAAACAGCCATACACCCATAACCCTGTTGCAAATAAATTCACTCTACGGTATAATGAGAAACAGGTTTTACCTGCTCTCTCTGATTCCAGTCAAGAGGTGCCGCAGGAAGTAGCATATTCAATGATTTCCTGGGTATAGTATAATGAACTGGCACGGAGCAGAGGGGGGAAACGATATGGTCAAAAGTTGGACGAAGTAAGTATGAGGAGGTTTCAATGGGTGCCCACGGTTACTTTACGCAGCTGGTTCCGGCTGACCTTATCTATATTGGTTTCCTCATCGGTGTCTGGGTGTTCGCTGTCATCGCGACGCTAGTCTTGTTTATGGCGGCCTGGTCCTCATTCACCAGCAAGTTCCGCCCACAGGTCGAGGTGAGCGACGAGCAGTACACCGGTAAGGAAGAATGGCACCAGAAAATCTGGCACGTTTCCGACATGGACAACATGTACCAGTGGTGGTATTACTGAGGCCATTAGGATAGGAGTCTTCTTCCCTCTTCATGCGTGAGTGGCTGGTCCGCCCGGCCATTCCCTTGAAGAGGGGGAAGCTCCTCTTCGGTTTGTCCCCACGGGGTTTCGCCCCGTTCCCCTGCAAAAAAACCGCTTTTGCTGAAAAACAGCGTTATCAAGATAGATAATAGATAGATAATCATCAGCTTGAGGGAGAGGAGCTATCCTGATGAGTGATGAGACGGAAACCCTGACCGCGACAATACCAACAAACGGTATTGATGCCGAAAGCGGCGGATACCTGCTTTCCAATGTAACCCCTGAAACAATCGCGGCGGTGGCAAAAGGCAGCAAGATGGCGAAGAAACAGCTTGATGGACTGAAAGCCAAAACGATGGGGGTAGGCTATGCGGTTGCAGAGGGGATTGATCCCAACAACCTGGCCCAGACCGGGTGGGGCATTCTCTTTGCCCACGAAGACAACAAGCGCATCCCTGCCATCAAAGAAGCTCTTGGCATCTTGCTTGAACACCGCAAGCGGCAGGCTGGCGAATATTACCGCGAACTCACAGGCAAGTATGCTTATCGTCCGGGCGATACCAAAGATGTCTACCTTGAACGCCACGGCATCGGCTATGGACCTGTGGACCCGGCCAAAAATGGCGGTATCCCCTACTATATCCTCATTGTGGGCGACCCGTCAACCATTCCCTACCAATTTCAATATGAAATGGATGTCCCCTTTGCGGTCGGGCGTATCCACTTCGATACCCTGGATGAATACGAAAACTATGCAAAGAGTGTGGTAGCAACGGAAACCGGCGAGGTGAAGCTGGAGCGCAACGCCACGTTCTTTGGTGTTCGCAACCCCGACGACCCGGCGACCATCCTGGGTACTGACAAACTGATCCTCCCCCTAGTCAAACTCATGTCCACTGCGCTCCCCGACTGGACCTATCGCCAGGTGGTGAAAGAAGAGGCAACAAAATCGCGCTTGAACCAGATTATGGGGGGCAGCGAAACCCCCACCTTCCTCTTCACCGAAAGCCACGGCATGGGATTTCCCAATGGGCACAAAAACCAGATACCCCACCAGGGCGCGTTGCTCTGCCAGGACTGGCCCGGCCCCAACAACCACCACGGCCCCATTCCCCAGGATTTTTACCTTGCTGGCGATGACATCGCCTCCGATGCCCGCCTGATAGGAATGATGGCCTTTTTCTTTGCCTGCTATGGTGCGGGTACGCCAGAAATAGACGACTTCTCGCAGCAAGCGTTTACGCAACGGGGCAGCATTGCTCCCCATCCCTTCCTCGCCAGTCTGCCACGGCGGATGCTTGGACACCCGAAGGGAGGCGCACTGGCCGCCGTTGGGCACGTTGAGCGGGCCTGGGGCTATTCGTTCATGATTGAACACGAAGAGGAAAAGAAACAAAAACAATTGCAGGTCTTTGAAGATACGCTCAAAATGCTGATGAAAGGGCACCGGCTTGGGTATAGCTTCGAGAAGTTCAACGAACGCTATGCCGAAATTGGCGTTTCGCTAAACCGTATGCTTGATGAAATGGAATATGACGAATCTATCAGCAAGGTGCGCGTGGCGACGCTCTGGACAACCAACCACGATGCCCGCAACTACGTTGTGCTTGGCGATCCCGCCGTGCGTTTGCCATTCAGTGAACAGGCTACGGGGGGCGAGCGGGTCACGCTGGAGACCGTTACCTTGCCGGCCCGCAGCGGGATGCCCATAGACGAGGTGGCCATCAGCAAGGCAAAGCAAGAACTCACCGCCGCACGAGAAGCCGTCGAAGCCACCGAGCAGCAGCTTGAGGCTGCGAAAAAGCGATTGAAAGAAGCCGAAATGGAAATGCTCCGTATCGGCGGTGCTCTCTGAAGAACGTGAGTAGGGGGTAGGGGATAGGGGACAGGTGGGCAGAATGCTTGCCCCGGTGCAAGTGTCCCGCTTGTACTCCTGTCGTTTACCCAAAGGTAAGATACAGGGAGAAGAGGCTATGTCAGACCAGACCAGCGAAAGCCTGCTCTATCTCAATGGCATCAATGGCGCAACCGGGGAACCGACTCCACCCGTTTCCGCCGACATCGTCGCAAGGGTCCTCCGTGGCGAAACCATAGAACCCCATCATCTGGGGGTTCTCCAGAGGAAAAAGAGAGAAAAAGAAGCAACGCTAGGACCAGTCGAAGGGATTGATCCCCAGGACCTGGCCCAGACCGGGTGGGGGGTTATCTTTGCCTTTGAAGATGAGCGGATACCAGCCATACGCGAGGCTCTGAAAGAGCTGCTCGATCTGCGGAAGGAGCAGGCCGGTCCCCTCTACCGCGAGTTCACTGGCCCCGATGCCTACCGCCCCGGCGAGAGCAAGATGGCCTTTCTGAAGCGGCACGATGTGGTTCCTGGGGCTGTTGATCCGAAGAGAGGGGTTCCCTACTACCTGCTCATCGTCGGTAATCCTGCCACCATCCCCTATACCTTCCAGTATCAACTCGACGTGCAGTTTGCCGTGGGGCGCATCTGGTTCGACACACTCGACGAATACGCCAGCTATGCCCGCAGTGTCGTTGCAGCCGAAAAGGGCGAAATTTCTCTGCCGCGCACAGCAGCGTTCTTTGGCACGCAAAACCCGGACGACCGCCCGACAGAACTGAGCGCAACAAAGCTGGTGGCTCCCCTCGCGGAGCATGTCGCCAGCGAGCAACAAGCGTGGAACATCCAGACGTTGCTGAAAGAGCAGGCCACAAAGGCCAGCTTGATCAATCTGATGGGGGGCAACGGCGGCAACGAAACGCCCACCTTCCTCTTTTCGGCCAGCCACGGTCTCTATCTCCCCAATGGGCATGAGAACCAGTTTGCCCACCAGGGGGCCCTCGTCTGTCAGGACTGGCCCGGCCGGCAAGACCACCAGGGTCCCCTCCCGCAGGATTACTACCTGGCGGGGGATGACCTCGAAGCCAATGCCCGGCTGATGGGTCAGATAGCCTTTTTCTTTGCCTGCTTTGGCGCGGGTACGCCCAAAATAGACGACTTCTGGCAGCGAGCGGGCGGCAATGCAGAACGAGCCACGCTTGCTCCACACTCCTTCCTCTCGCACCTGCCACAGCGGATGCTTGGACACCCGAAGGGCGGGGCCCTGGCTGTTGTTGGCCACGTAGACCGTGCCTGGAGCTATTCGTTTGCCTGGGGGCACCAGGAAACGATCCAGCTCACAACCTTTGAAAGTACGCTCAGGCGACTGATGGGGGGGGGGCGGATTGGGAGTGCTATTGAGTATTTCAACGAACGCTATGCCGAAATAGCCTCCGACCTGCATACCAGAAACTCTGGCATTTTGCAACAGATTGAATATGGAAAACAGGTGGGTGATAGGGACCTGGCGGAGTTGTGGGTGATGACCAACGACTCGCGCAACTATGTTGTGATGGGCGATCCGGCGGTGCGGTTGCCGGTGGGCAGCGGCCCCACCCCCACAGAGCGTCCGACCATTCCCGAAATTTCTTCAATTCCAACCTCACCAGCACCCGACGCAGAAAAAAACCTGGGCCCGACGGGCAATGCTAGCAATAAGGACAATGAAGCGCAGAACATCGCAACTGCTCCCCAGGCAATAACCCCGAACCCGGACGGAACGCTGACGCTGCACTGGCACGAGACCGGCGATACCCTGACCCTCTCGGTAGCCACGGTGGCCGCCCTGCGAGAGTTTTTTCGGAGCGGAGGGGAAGGCAGAGAGGAAGAAGGACAGAGAGAGAGGCCACAAACAATCGGCGGTCTCTAGCCCTGGAGAAACTTCTGGTACAATAGGGGCAATCTCGTATCGTGATCGTGAGGAGCCTGTTTCTATGAGTGAAAAATCTGATGACACATCGCCCTCTCCGCCCTCGCAATCCCCCACACCCCCACCGCCAGACGATAGCCGCCAGGTGTGGGCGTGGGTTGATGGGCTACCAGAGGATGAACCACTGCGGGTGGGGGTGGTCTACGACCTGAAATTCGAGATTGCCGCGCCCGACAGTCCCCCCCGTTCCGTCACCCGCTCCGATGCACAGTGGCAGGCTCACTCAAACAGCCACCCCTACTCCAATGTGCTCATTATTCTCGAAACGCGCAGCTTCCGCGTGTATGGCGAGCAGCAGCAAACCCTCGTCCTCCCCCACGAGGGCCGCTCGCGCAATACCGCTACCTTCTGTATTGAGCCGCAGGAACTCGGCCCCGGCGAGATTATCGCTCTGTGCCTTACCAACGGGTACCTCTGCCAGAAAATGACAATAACGCTCCAGGTGAGCGAAGCGGAGGCAAAAACGCAAGGGCGCAGCGTGCGAACCCAGGTCAACGGGATGACGCTTGGGAGCGGCATCATGCGCTCGTTGCGCCAGACCCGCAAGCAGGCTCCCGAAGCAACAACAACGCTGGCCATCATCAAAACGGAAGACGGCTACCAGGCCGTGCTTCAGAATGCGCAGAGTGGCGTTGTGCGGGCCCATCTCAATGTGAGCGAAAAGCAAATTACCGATATGCTCGCCCGAACCCGCGACGACCTGAAGTTTGTCCTTTCCTACCGCATGGATGGACGCAGCGTCTACCAGCAGGAAGATCCTCGTATCCCCCTCGAAGCCCACCTCGCCTCACGAAACATACTGGCCCAACTGGGAAGCCATCTCTACCAGCAGCTTTTCTATGCCCCCGAACGTAGCCCGGATGCCCGCGCAATGGGCGACCTGCTCCGACTCCTCTCGCGGCAACAGCCAATGAATATCGAGATCGTTACCGAACGATTTGTCTTTCCCTGGGCCCTGCTCTACGACCGCGACCTGAGCAAACCAGAGCAGGTGAATACCGACGGTTTCTGGGGATTTCGCCACATTATCCAGCACCTGCCAGAATTCTATGG
Source organism: Chloroflexaceae bacterium (assembly GCA_034436975.1). GTDB lineage: Bacteria > Chloroflexota > Chloroflexia > Chloroflexales > Chloroflexaceae > JAAUSY01. The sequence continues at coordinate 41,507 of DAOTUE010000031.1, read as the reverse complement.
TACGGCTCTTGTGCCAATTGCGTCGGAGATTACGGTAGAAGATGCGTTCACCGTGGGCTTTTTTTCCGAGCAATCGCTGGAAAGCGAAAGCGGTCTCCCCCTTGTCCAGCAGCAACGCGATGCTCTGGAAACGCTGCCGGGTATTGAGCTACACCCCTACCCCGCCCGCCAGGACCTCTACGACCTGCTGAGCAACCCCGATGCGCCAGAACACTTCCTCTACTTCTTCTGCCGGGCCGAGAGCTATTTTCCAGGCGACCAGACACGCTCAAAAATTGTCCTTTCCGATGGAGATATACGGCTTGACGACCTGGTAAGTAAGGTTCCTGCCAGCCTCCTCCCGCTCAAGCAGTCGCCGCTGGTCTTCCTAAATGCGTGCCAGAGCACGCAACTCAACCCCTACCTCTACAATGGCCTGGTCCCCTACCTGATGAGTCGCGGCATTCGCGGGGTTGTTGGTACAGAGTCAGAGGTTCCGGCCCCTTTTGCCGCCGACTTTGCCCGCCGCTTCATCCAACGGTTCGCCACAGGCAACCAGACCCTCGGCGAAACATTGCTCCGGTTGCGGCAAGAATACCTGAGCCGTGAGCACAACCTCCTCGGCCTGTTCTATGGCCTCTATAGCAACGGAGAAATTATCGTCCACCGGGAACAACCAGCCGGAGAAGGCAAAGAAGAAACCCCACGGGTGCTCTCGCCCGATGTGTCTTTCGGGGTACCTGCTGCCGGAGTGCCTGCCGCCGAACCCGAAGCCACACCCGCCCAAGCCCCCCGCACCCTGGGGGGGCAATCGTATAATGTGATTGGTAATATGGTAGATCTGGTGACAGGGAAAAAGAAAGAAGATACAGAACAATCCCTGCTTGATGAGACAAAAGACACCTTGTTCGGGTCGGTTCAGGAATTCACCCGGAAACTTGGCGAATCGCTCAGGAATGTAATGGAGAACGTCTCAAGCCTGGATGTTTCAACCTATGTCAGCGACAATCTAACCGACGAGGTCGTTAAGAACCTTACCAGAGAGGGACAACGGGTAGCGTTTACCCGTATCAAATTCGACGGGGATACCGAGGCCTGCGTCCCGATTGACGAAGGCGATATTGACGAAACCCTCTGGAAGATGCACCTGGAAATGGTTGAGCGGGCCCAGGTCCACCGCGCCGAACTGATCAAAACCCTCACCGAGGCAGCATCCGAACTGGTCAACGTGTTCAAGTGAGGGGATGTGGGATGGAATGCCAGTTTTTGAGCTAGGGGAAACTTCGCCGAAGCCGGGAACAGAGCCAGGCGGTCTCTTTGGTGTGTGGAACATTGCGTCTCCTGCCACCACAGCTAGAGAACCAGTGGGCGCGCTCTCATTTGGTGTGTTGGGGGGGCAGGAAGTAGAACCAACCCCCGACATTCCCGTATGGCGGGCGCGGTTCCCCGCCGACCCGACCCGTGCCGCAGAACAGCTTACTCGCAGCCAGTCGCAGATTGCCGCATCGCGTCAGGCCCTCCCGGCGGCAAAAAATCGTCTTGACACGTTGGCAAGGCATGGACGCGAGGCCCACGACACCCGCGCATCACCATCTACGCTCTCGTTTTCGGTGGGGCCGCCATCTCCCAATGCCACACTTCACCAACTGCGGGCAGAGTCGGGTGGGGACGAGGCGATGCTGCTTGATGGCTTGCTCGACATCAATCAAGGAGGTGATGCGAGAGATCAGGTGTCATCTGCCACGTTGGGGCCGGGGATGAGCTTTGGTATCGGGGAGACAATTGGGGAGTGGGGGGAAGCCCTGCACCAGCACGTTCAGGGGTTTGCCAGCCAGGTCGCACAGGCTTTTTCTGCATACGCACGGGTTGAGACGGAAATCGGGAAGCGGACCATTGCCCACACCACGGTACGCTGGACTGGCGACGTGGAGACGGTGTGGCGGAGCGGCAGCAACGTAGACTACGCAGAATATCTGGAGTTGCATGGCGAGGCCCTGACGCTGGCCATCTCCTCGCGTGATGCGCTGGTGCAGACTATTGTGCTGGCCGCGGCAGGTGCTATCAAGCTATCGTTTCTCATCACAACCCCCACTGGTGTTGTGCTTGCCATCCCAAAATTGTGGGAATACATCAATCGTATTTTGAAGGGATAGGGAGTAGGGGACAGGGGATAGGGAATAGGGAATGTAATCGTTCAGTCCCCCCACCTGTCATCCCCCCGCTGGGGGGAGGGATTGGGAGGGGGGCCACCGTCCATATCGGGGCAAGCGAGATGCTTGTGCTCCCAGGGACTGAGGATTGCCCGAACCCTGTGAACACTTACCAGGGGATAGGGGATAGATAAGAAAGGATGAAAGAACAATGGCCAGTGAATTGGAAACATCACTCAGGAACGCGACGGCAAAAGTAGCTGAATACGTAGAAAACATTGCAACCCTTACCGTTGAGACAAAATATGTGCAAATTGGTGATGACGGGATGGCCGACTTTGCCGCCGCCCGGCCCGTCGCCCGCACCGAAATCCGATTTGACAGCGATAGCAAAACCGTTATCCCTATGCGGACTGGAAAAGAAGGCCAGCCTGAAGTAGATGCTGAATTGCTCAACATTCACCAGACCACGGTAACAACAGCTATCGAATATCGTTCGCGGATGCTTAACATGCTGCTGGACATGCTGCGTGGTCGCCCGCGAACGAGGAGAGATCATGGCTCATCTTGAAGCCAATCATACCAAAACCGGATAGATAGTTTCACCACAAAGGCACGGAGTACACAAAGGGAAACCCTTTCACAAAGCCTTTGTGCGCTTTGTGTCTTTGTGGTTTTTTCAAGTGTTCAGGCGAACATGGTATGAGCGGATAAAGAAGGTGGCAGGATGAGCGACACGTCGCACCTTGCAGAATTGTTGAACGACTACGATAATGTGATAGCAGCAATGGAGACATCGGGGCTACCCATAGAACAGATTAAGGAACTTGAGGGCATGCGGATGGTCTTGCACGATATGATTATTGAGGAAGTAGAGCGGTTAGGATATGAAACAAGGACAAGGAGCGAAGCGATATGGATAGCACGGCAAATCGTTTAACAGGCGAACAAATGGCACGACTTATCTCTGAAGGCAAGGCGTGCCCATTTCCGAAGCCAGCATACAAGCCGCACGACTATAATGCAGAAAAGGTCAGGAAGGTGATGGCTTTATCGCCTGAGCAACGGAAAATCTGGTTAGAAAAGCAGCGAAAGCGACGATCTGAAATCCTTGATTCTTTGGGGGCGAAACAATGAAAGCGGTCATCTATTGTCGCGTGTCGGGTGAGGGGTAGGAGGAAAACACAAGCCTGGAGAGCTAGCGATTAGCCTGCCAACGCTATGGCGAGGAAGACCTCCTGCCCCCCCCCTGGTATGCGCGAGAGGTGGCCCGCGACATCCCCTCTGCGCAGCTTTGCCTTGTGCCACAGGCGGGGCACGCCCTCTCCGTCGAGCGTCCGAACATATTCAATGCCCTGACGCTGGCATTTCTCCGTGAGTAGCATCCTCAAGACAATTCGGTCAATTACTCGTAGGAGAGGCTTTCGCGCACGCTGATGCGGGCGGCACTACGGGCTGGCAACACAGAAACAAGCACCGCAATGCACAGAACCACCACCAACCAGAAGAACACGGCCCAGGTATCAGGCAAACAGCATAGGAGCAGAAGGTACTGGTGGCGGTATTGTCCGGTCAACAGGCAATTGCTCATCGCGGGCAATACGGCCCCGGCCATTCACAATTTCCAGACGGCTATGTAATCCCTGTCAAGACATTTTCGCATTCTGCCTGCTTGCCAGGAAGCACGGGTTGTAAGGTATAATACTATGGTAGCGAACGGGACAAGAGAAAGCGAGTAGCGACCGTGCCACCAGGGAAAACGAGCAACAAAGTAACGCCAGCAATGGAGGACTATCTGAAGGCTATCTACACATTGCAGCAGGAACACGAGGGGGTAACAACTTCGATGCTCGGTGAGCGACTGGGTGGTATCAAACCTGGCTCGGTGACAGGAATGCTCAAGAAGCTGCATGAGCTAAACCTGGTGACATACACGCCCTATCAAGGGGTGCGGCTTTCAGATGCGGGCGAGAAGATAGCCCTGGAGGTCATTCGCCACCATCGGTTGATTGAACTCTATCTTGTTGAGGCCCTGGGCTATGGCTGGGACGAGGTGCACGAAGAGGCCGAGCAACTTGAGCACTATATTAGCGCAAAGTTTGCGGCCCGCATCGCGGCCCTTCTGGGGCAGCCGGTGTTCGACCCGCATGGCGATCCCATCCCGACGATTGAGGGCGTAGTGCCAGGCATAGCCGAGACCTGTCTGGCGGATATGTCGGTTGGCGAAGAAGCGCGGATTGTTCGTGTGTGCGAGCAGGATGGCTCACGGCTACGCTACATTGGCGATATGGGGTTGCTGCCGGGTGTGCAAGTCAGGGTGACAGCAAGTGCGCCATTCGATGGTCCGCTCTCCGTGCAGGTGGGACAGGATGAGCGCACCCTGGACCGGCGACTGGCTCAGAAAATTCTGGTAGAATCATAGCGTATCATATGGTATACTGCCTTCTACTATTCAAGAGATAAAATGGAAGAAATGAAAATCAGGAAAGGTGAGAGAGACATTGTTCAATCGAAACAGAGATAATCGAGAAAGCCGCGGCGGTGGCGGCGTTGGGGGAGGAGGAGAGCGTCGCCCGCGGGCCCGTTTCAATCGCCCCCGCACGCATCGCAAAGAATGCGAGTTTACCGCCAATAGTATTTTGCCTGATTATAAGGATGTCAAACGTCTTCAGCGGTATATTACTCCGCAGGGAAAAATTTTGCCGCGCCGCCGCACGGGGGTGACAGCAAAAATGCAGCGCAAGCTGGCAATTGCCATCAAACGGGCACGAAACCTGGCCCTGCTTCCAGGGGCCCCCTCGCATAATCGCAGCTAAGGACACGAAACCGGTCACTGGTGGTTGAGACAGGTGACTGAGACACGAGTTTCTTCTGGTGTGCGCGGCTCCCGCTGGCCCCTGTTGCTGCTGGTGCTGTTTTGTTCGGGGCTTGTTGCTGGCAGCTTTGCTATCAACAAGCCTCTCCCGCGCATATCCCTTGATGTGGGTGCAGAACGCCAGACCACAGCTGAGGGGCAGGTTGTCACGGCTGACGGGCATGCGCTTCGCAATTTTTTTGCGTTCCACACGCCCGAACAGTGGGGAACGCGGACGTTTCGCTGGGCAAACCGCCGCGGGACCGTGACGTTTCCTTCTGCGCTCCGCATGCAGCCGCTAATGCTGGAGATTGTCGCCTGTGGTTGCCGGCCCGATGGTCGGGCCGTGCCAGCACAATTATCTCTCAACAATACCCCCCTTGCCACGCTCGAAGCTACCACGGCCTGGCGAACCTATCGTCTGCTGGTTCCCTCCACGCTGACCCACCCGGAATACGACGTTATGGCAGAGGTGCAGGGACCGGTGTGGGTGGATGATAGCGGACGCTCGCTCGGTCTGGCGGTTGACCGCATCACTCTGCGCCAGCCGGTTGCTCCTGCGCTTGCTGCCCCCTGGAGTTTGCTGTTCGTGCTTGCCGGCATTGTCGGGGTATTCTGGTGGAGCGGGGGGCGCGATTTGCTGCGGCCCGTGTTGCTCGGTCTGGTCTGGCTGGTATTCAATCTGGCCTATCAACCGCAACTACTCCCCCAATCTCTTCTGGCGGGGATACTGGTTGTGGGCGTGCTTGTGCTCTGGTGGACGCAAGATGCCAGCGATTCCTCTGATGATTCTTTGACGGTCGTAGCCCGGACTGTCGCGGCTCGGAACGGGATCTCATTGCTATGGGCGGGGGTCGGGCTGTGGCTTGTGCTCAGTCCGCAACTCCTGGGCTACTGGATTGTAGACGATGCCTATATCTCGTTTCGCTATGGCCAGCACCTTGTCAGTGGGCATGGACTGGTCTTTAATGTGGGTGAGCGTGTTGAGGGCTACACCAATTTTCTCTGGACGCTGCTGATTGCCGGGGCAATGGCGGCGGGACACGAGCCGGTTATTGCAACGATAGCAGGAACAATGCTGCTCGGCTTTGGTGTTGTCGGGCTGACGCTGGCCCTGGCCCACCGGATGATCCCTGAACCGTGGGCCTGGCTTGCGCCTCTGCTGCTGGTATTGAATACCCCCTTTCTGCTCTATACCGTGCGGGGGAGCGGGATGGAAACGGCCCTGTTTGCCGCGCTCACGCTGGCAACCCTGCTCGCCCTCACAGGTCGGAGGTGGGCTGTTGCTGGCCTGCTTGTTGCGCTTACTATGATGACGCGACCTGATGGGGTGGTACTGGCAGGAGTTGGCGCGCTCTATGTGCACTGGATGTCGGGAGAGGGAGGACAGGGGAGAGGGAACAGAGAACAGGGAACAGGGGAGAGGGAACAGAGGAGAATGGACAGGGGAGAGTCTTCACGCATCACTAACCTGGTCCAATATGTGGGAGTAGCAGCGGCCCTCTATATCCCCTACTTCCTGTGGCGATGGAGCTACTATGGCTACCTGCTGCCCAACACGTTCTATGCAAAAGTTGGCACTACCTGGACGCAAGTCTGGCGAGGATGGGAGTATCTCTGGCAGGCCGGGCGCGGGGATCTCGTGCTGCCCATTGCGCTCGTGAGCGGTATTGTGGGGGGAGCAGCGTGGCATGCTCGCGGCGGCTATGCCCGCTGGCCCCAGATGTCGCTGGTAGGAGGGTTTGCACTCCTCTTCTGTCTCTACGTTGTTTCTGTCGGGGGCGATTTTATGCCCGGCGTTCGGTTTCTCGTTCCTGTGGTGGCGGTGCTACTCATTGTGGTGGCGTGGGGAATCGCGGGACTGGCCGGGCGCATCCCTACGGCCTGTCCATTGCTGTTAGCAGGCGTGGTCCTGTGGGGGGGGCTGCTGGCCACGCTGCTTCCACATACCAGCAGCACCCGGACCGGTTCGCCGGTTCAGGAGCATATCGCCGTGGTGCGCCACCACCGCGAAACCGGACGATGGGTGCAAACCCATACTTCCCCCGATACGCTCCTGGCCACACCCGCCGCCGGCGTGATGCCCTACTACGCCGAACGCCCGATTATAGATATTCTTGGTCTCACCAATACCCACATTGCCCACCTCTCCTCAGAAACACTTGGGAGCGGACGGGCCGGACACGAAAAGAGCGACCCGGACTATGTGATGCAGCAACAACCAGACCTGATCGTTTACAAAGGAGCCTCGCTCCTGTGGGATCATCCGGACTTCCAGCACTATCGGTTGATGACTTTCGACGGCCCGGAAGGACGGGCCGTCAAACTCTATGTTCGCGAGGGATACGAACTCTATCCGAACCTGGCATCACAGCCCGAAGAAGGCCGATGGCGGGATTTTCTGCTCTTCCGTATATTCCTGCTCGTACCACTGGAGCAACACACGCGCTTTGAATGAGCGTAGTCGCGTTTTCAAGTAATTCACATCGAGCTGTTGCCGCTGAGCAATTGCCGCGGCATCCTCATAATCATTCATCCGATGTTCTGCGCCACGATTAAACAGCATCCGATGGACCAGCACATCTTCCGGAGCCAGCACCATCACGTGCGAACCAAGCAACTGCATGCGCCGCAACCGTTCAATCATTGGCTGATCCAACGTGAAGGGGTGCGCTCCCTCGGCATCACGAAACGTCAGGTTATCGAAGATGTTGACCCCACTCCACATGATTCTTTTTCCATCAAATTGACCGACCCGCTTTGCTTTTTGCATCAACTCCATGACGATTTTGAGGGAGTCGGGCGAAACCAGAATATCAATGTTTTTAAGCGGACGGCGATTGCCGTAGAGATGAGAAGCTGCCCCCCCACATATTCCCCACACAATAGCATTTTCATCGAACAACCGTTGAACGATGCCAAGATTACCAGCAATGAGCGACATAGAATAACTTCCTCGTTTTTCTCTCAACAGTCATTTGCCCATGACAATGGGCAAGACAACCCGTATATTCTCACCATTCTTCCTGCTTTGCTAAATTCTACCATGTTTTCTCTATCTTTAATTGTAATCGTTCAGACCCCCCACCTGTCCTCCTCTCATGGGGAGGTCTTGCACCACCGCATCAGAGTTGGATGCCGCAGAACTGCCCTCATCCCCCTTGCCCCCTTCTCCCCATGGGAGAAGGGGATTCTGAAGCCTCTCTCCCGCTGGGAAAGGGGTTTGGGGTAAGGGCTTTTGACGTATCAGAACGCTGTGCAGACTGACCTCCCCTTGAAAGCCACCTGTCCTCCCTCCAGTGGGGGCAGGGATTGGAAGGGGGCCCTGAACGATTACAGACATTCTCAAGAAAAAGTGAACCCGCATGCTTACTGACAAGGCAACAGGGGACGAAAAATTTGATAAAAAAGAAAATTCATGCTATTCTACAAGAAATGAGCAAGGTCAGAGCATTCGAGAACAACGCTGCTGTATTTCCCCAGAAAGTGACCAGCGATGGCAATGGGAACAGAAATAGAATGGACTTCATATCGGACACTGGATGGAACGATAGTTCCAGGAGCAACCTTCAATCCCTGGTGGGGATGCTCCAAAATTTCGCAAGGGTGCCAGCATTGCTACGCCGAAGCCTGGGCAAAACGGTACCGTTATGATGTGTGGGGACACCAGACTGCCCGACGGTTGTTTGGTGAGCAACACTGGCGTGAGCCGCTCAGGTGGAACGAGCGGGCGATACGTCAGGGACAAAGAGTGCGGGTTTTCTGTGCATCTATGGCAGACGTTTTTGAAGATCACCCGCAAGTGAAGGAATCCCGCAAACGACTCTGGCGGTTGATCGAGGAAACCTCAATGCTCGACTGGCTTCTTTTGACCAAAAGACCTGAGAATATGTGCAGTATGGTCCCCCCCTCCTGGAAAACCGGTTGGCCGAACAATGTATGGGCTATGACGAGTATTGAGAATCAGGAACAGGCAGAACAGCGAATTCCCTTTTTGCTGGACATTCCTGCTATTGTCCGTGGATTATCGGTTGAGCCGTTGATAGCCCCGGTTGATCTGTCATCCTGGCTGGCCCATATCCAATGGGTTATTGTAGGTGGTGAGAGTGGCCCTGATGCCCGCCCGATGTATCCCCAATGGGTACGAACCATCCGAAATCAATGCCAGGAGTGGGGGGTGGCGTTCTTCTTCAAACAATGGGGAAATCGTTATCCTGTTGAGCATAGAAATAATGGATCATACCAGGTCGAATTTCACCGGACCAATAAAAAGGCTGCTGGCCGGTATCTCGATGGTCGAACGTGGGATGAATTTCCCGATATTGTCGCTGAAAAACCAGACCACATATTGGAGAAAGCCATCCCCCATCGGGTCCGCCTAGATTAAGTGTGTCCCGCTTGCATCGGGGCAGGCAAGATGGACGCGCCCCCTGGAACCATACCACTGAATCTGAATACCTACTGCCTAACTACCTATGCCACGTTTGCACCTCCTCCCCCCTTGCGCTATACTGCAATGGGCGCGTTTTTGGAGGCGGGAAAAATCTCGCCACCTGAGCAACGGCAGTGCAATAGCGTTTATTGAGGTTCTTATCCAGGATGAGGGAGAGGAAGGGAAAGCTATGAACAGCAGCGAAACATCACAAAAGTACACATCGTTTACCAGAGGGCTTGTCGCAGGGATGCTCACCGGCGGCATCCTGGCCTTTTTTCTGGCTCCCCGCAGCGGGGCCGAAACACGAAAAAAAATACGTCAACAGCGCGACACCCTGCGGCAACAGGCCAGCGATGTCGTGTTGAAAACAAAGACCACGGTTGAGGAAGCCGTTGGCCAGGGCGCATAATCAGGAATGGGTGTTCGAGTAGAAAAGAGGTATCTGTGTCGGAACAAGATCTGAAACGGCAACTTGTCTATGGTTTACTCAATTTGATATTAGGAGTGCTGGCAGCGTGGCTGGCCAAACAACTCACCAATAAAATCCTCGGTTCGCCCACAGATGAGAAGCCGCAGTTTCCAGACCAGGGAACGTAGGGAGGGCATGGAGATGCGGTTGGCTATTGCACAGCGGCTCACCATGGCCCACGGCATCCGGGGAGGCATGGAAACCCAGGCGCAAAGCCTGGCAACGGGGTTGGTAGCATGGGGGCATCGGCTGGTGGTGCTCACAACGCCCCACCCCGACGGGCGACAGGAAGGAATGGAAGAAACGGTACCGGTGCGCTACCTGGCCCCCGGCACCTACCGCGGCTACCAGCAACGGTGGTGGGAAGCCTGCTACCACGAGCTGGAGCAGATGCACCGCAGCGAACCGCTCAATGTACTGCTCAGTCAGAGTGCTGGCGCACTTGGCTACCTCCCGCGGGCCGTGGCCGACCTGCGTTTGCCGGTCGTCGTCATTGTCCACGGCTCGATGAGCGGAGAACTCCGCACCCGTCTGCGGAGCGTTGCCTCGCTCCGTGGCACCTACCGCCTGGCCCGCCAGCTTCTCGTGCTCCCCCGCCTCTTCCTGCTCTGGCGCAAGGCCGCCCCCATGGTCCACCGCTGGGTTGTCGTCAGCCACGAAACCGCCAGAGACTGGCAACGCGAACTTGACATCCCATCGGAGCGCATCGTGGTCATTCCCAATGGCATAGATACCACCAGATTTCGCCCCGATGCAGAAAAGCGGCAAGAAACCCGCGCCCGGCTGGGAATCCTCGACGATGCACCACTCCTACTGGCCGTCGGGCGACTCGAACAGGAAAAAGGGTTCCATGTTGCCATCCAGGCCCTTCGGCAGGTGCGTTCGCGCTGGCCCGGTGTGCGGTTGCTCATTGTGGGAGAGGGCAACTACCGCCGGACACTCGAACAGACCGCCACATCCCTGAATAGCCAACCGAATGCAGGAACAGCCAGGGGAAGTACGGGCAATAATAATGATGCGGTTATCTTTGCAGGCTATGTGCCCAACGCACAACTCCCCGACCTGCTCGCTGCCGCCGATCTCTTTCTTATGCCAACACTATGCACCGAAGCGTTTCCCCTCACGGTGGTTGAGGCGATGGCCGCAGGGCTACCCGTGGTGGCCAGTAACATCGGGGGCATCCCCACCGCCATAACCGATGGGAGCACAGGGTTGCTTGTGCCAACAGGCCATGCCGATACCCTCGCCCGCGCTGTAGAACGGCTTATCCAGGATGAGCCATTGCGTCGGTCGCTGGCCGCTGCCGCCCGCGAAGCGGCCCACTCCCGCTTCAGCCGCGAACAGATGGTAGCGGCAACCGAGCACGTGCTCCAGCAAGCCATAGGCAACGCCTCATAGCCGGCTTTCTCCCTCTCCCTCTCCCTCTCCCTCGCGGATGCCATAGGAAAGCTCCTTTCTTGCAGAAAGCTGGTTCCCCAGGGGACACCCGCGCAACGAGACGGCCCCCATCGGGGCACGCCTGGATGACAGGGTGCCCCGATGGGGGAGATTATGAGAAGAGGAAGCGGTCTTACGCCACGATGTCTATGTCAACATACCGGATCGTACTAGTGGGTTCTGGAATGGGTAAACCATCTTCGCGTAGGGCTTCCAGGTGCATCGTAATAGCATCTTGAATAAGCTCCTGCACTTCTTCAATCGTCTCAGCGGCAACACCACACCCTGGAAGGTCAGGGGCATATGCACCGTAGCTTGTTTCCCCTTTTTCGATAATCACGAGGTATCTCATAGTTTATCCTCCTGGATTTGAGCCTGTTTCAAAATGTTCCGAAGCGTTCCTTGTGGAATATCCACACCGGGATGACCGGCAACCGTAACCCGACCTTTCTTCACGGGATGCTTGTACTGGCGATGGCTACCTTTCTGCCGGTCAAAGTACCATCCGTCGGCTTCAATCAGTTTGATGACTTCGCGTACTTTCATGCTTGCCCCTACATATGGTCAACGCGAATACTCGCGCAGGTCCATTATACATACTTCTCCCTCTCCCTCTCCCCGCCCCCCAGCGGGGGGAGGACAGGTGGGGGACTGAACGATCAGGGCAAAAACGTTGAGAATATGGTAGCATGAAGCAACAAGGAGAAAGTGTAACCTATGCCAGCAACTTCAGGCTATCGTATCGGAGACCTCTTATACGAAAGTAAAGCGACCCAGGTATACCGGGCCCGTCGCCAGAAAGATGGTTTGCCGGTTATCCTGAAACTGCTCAAGCCCGCCTCTGCCACCCGCGAACGCATTACCTGGCTCCGCCACGAATATGATACCATCTGTACCCTGAATCATCTCGCCGGTGTGGCGCAGGCCTATAGCCTGGAGCGTCTGGAACACCCCCCCCCCCCCCCACCTGGATGATGGTGCTGGAAGATTGCGGCGGCGAATCGCTGGACCGCCTGGGCATTGCCGGCATTCTCCCTCTCTCACGGTTTCTCTCCCTGGCCATCGCTATTACCGATACACTGGGGCAAATACACCAGCAGCAGATGATGCACAAAAACATCACCCCTGCAAACATTGTCCTCAACCCGGAGAGCGGGGAGATCAGGATTATTGATTTTGGCATCGCAACGGCTATGCCGCGGGAGAATCCTTCTTTTCGCCCCCCGCAGGAACTCGAAGGTGACCTGAACTATATGTCGCCAGAACAAACCGGGCGAATGAACCGCGCCCTGGACTATCGCACCGATTTCTACTCGCTCGGCGCGACCTTCTACGAACTCCTCACGGGGCAACGTCCATTTGTTTGCCAGGACGCGCTGGAACTGGTCCACAGCCACATTGCCCGGCACCCGCCCCCCCCACACCGCATCAACCCCAACATCCCCCCCGTGCTCTCAACCATTGTCCTCAAGCTCATGGCGAAAAACGCTGAAGACCGCTACCATTCGGCCCACGGAATCATCTTCGACCTGGAATACCTTCGGAAACAGCTTGAGGAAGAAGAATGGCGCGAAATGCAACAGGAAGGTTTGCAAGACCAGGAACAGGGCCAGGAAGATGATACGTCTCCCCCTTCGCTCTACGATACCTGGTTTCCCTTTGTGCCGGGGCAGCACGACATCTCCGAACGGTTTCTTATTTCCCCCCGCATCTACGGGCGCGAGTGGGAGCGAACAATCTTGCGGGCAAGTTTTGATCGTGTCAGCCAGGGAGACAGCGAAATGCTGCTGGTCTCTGGCTATGCCGGCGTGGGCAAGACAACGCTGGTGCAGGAGGTGTACGAACCGCTGACACGCCGGCGGGGCTACTTCGTGGCAGGCAAGTTCAATCAGCTTCCCTACAATACCCCCTACCTGGCCATTGTCCAGGCCTGCCGCTCGCTCATCCGCCATCTTTTGAGTGAGAGCGAGAATACCCTGGATGGCTGGCGCAAAAAGCTGCTCACCGCACTTGCCCCCAACGGGCAGGTGCTCCTCGATATGCTCCCCGAACTGGCCTGGATTATCGGCCCTCAGCCGCCGGTCCCTGTGCTGGAGCCAGCCCTGGCCCACAACCGCTTTTCCCTGGTGTTCCGCCAGTTTCTCCAGGTATTTGCCCGCCCGGAACACCCGCTCGTGTTGTTTCTTGATGATCTCCAGTGGGCCGACCCCGCCTCACTCCACCTGCTCGAAATGATCATCCCCCCGATGACAAACCAGCGAACGCTCCCAACCGCCCTGTTTGTCATCGGGGCCTATCGGGAAAACGAGGTAGACCAGTACCACCCGCTCCGCCGGACCATCGAAACCATCGAGCAATCGGGCCTCGTCGTCCACCACCTCCTGCTCTCCCCCCTCCAGGGAGAGGATATTGTGCAGCTCGTGAGCGAAACGCTGCATTGCAGCGAAGAACGGGCCGCACCCCTGGCCGAGCTGCTTGTGGCAAAAACCGGCGGCAACCCCTTCTTCCTCCAGACCTTCTTTACCTCGCTCTATGCCGATGGGCTGATACAGTTTCAACCCGCAGGTATCAATCATTCCACTGGACCGGCCTGGCACTGGGACCTGGCCCGCATTCAGGCCCGCGATGTCACCGATAATGTTGTGGATTTGATGGCCTGGAAGATCCAGCAACTGGATGAGCGCGTCCAGCGCACCTTGATGCTGGCTGCGTGCATTGGCAACCAGTTTAATCGTGAAACACTGGTCAGTATCTCCCATCCCTCGCTTCCCGCACGACAAGCAGTCATATGCGACATCCGCAAGGCCATTGCCGAAGGGTTGCTCATTCCTCTAGACGATACCGGAAGCCTGCCTGATGTGGAAGACGAAGCCGAAAAAGACAAAGATAACCGGTTTTCCAATGAACGCATGGGGAATAACTACAAGTTTGCACACGACCGTATTCATCAGGCGGTCTACTCGCTCATTTCGCCGCAAGACCGCGCAACTATCCACTGGAATATCGGGAATGTGTTGTTGCAACGGGCCGCCCCCGACCCTACCGCATCCCACCTCCACGCCTATGTAGTCCTCTCGGCCATTGAAGACCAGGGAGAAGACTGCCATAGCTTGCGCGATTGGCCCGTGTTCGAGATAACCTCGCAGTATAACCAGGGCTGGAGCCATATCAGCGGCCAGGCCGAGCGCGCTGGCCTGGCCGCGCTCAATCTGCTGGCGGGCCGCCAGGCCCGAAAATCCACGGCCTACCATTCAGCATACACTTCGATGCAGGCAGGTCTCGCACTCATTGCCGGCTACGATCCCCCCCATCACCTTTCCCCCCTTCCCCCCATCTCCTGGTCTCCCTGGCAACACTACTATGAGCTGACGCTGGCTCTCCACCTCGAAGCGGCAGAGACGGCCTCTCTCAGTGGGCACATTGAGGAGATGGAACCCCTGATTGATACCGTTCTGGCGCAGGCAAAAGGGTTGCAGGCAAAAGAGTTGATGGACCGCGTGCAAGCCTATGTCGTTCGCATCCAGGCCTATATTGCCCGCAACCGCCGCATCGAAGCCATCCAGACGGCTATCTCCGTGCTCCATTCGCTTGGGGTTGTGCTGCCCAACTCCCCCTCCCCCGCCGACTTTGCTCAAGGGATGCAGGAAATCCAGGAGGCAATGGCCGATAGAACCATAGATGAGATCATCAGCCTGCCGCAAACGACCGACCCGCTCAAACTGGCCGCAATGCGTATTTTGTCGAATATCTCCGCGGCATCCTTTCTTGCCCTGCCCGACCTGCTCCCTCTAATTACGGCGCGGCAAATCACCTTGTTGTTGAACTATGGGAGCACTCCCACATCGGCGGTTCCCTGTGTGTTGTATGGCATTATGCTCTGTGGCGTGACCGGCGACATTGACACTGGCTATCAGTTTGGCAAACTGGCCCTCCGACTGAGCGAACAACCCCACGCAAGGGAGGTCCGCACACGGATTTTGCACGCGGCTCACCACAACGTGCTCCACTGGAAAGAGTATCTTGGCGATATGGTGCCTATGTTTCAGGAAGCCTGCCGCCTGGGGCAGGAAATGGGCGACCTGGAATTTGCAAGCTATGCGGCCCAGTGTTTCGCATGCTATCCCCTCTTCCTGGGACAGGAGTTGCCTGCTGTCGAGCAGCGGCTCCGCTCCTACACCCACCTCATCGCCCAGATGAGACAGGAACCGGCCCGCCACTGGACACAGATTTACCATCAGGTGGTTTCCAATCTGCTCGAGTCGCCGCCGCACCCGTGCTGCATTGTCGGGGAGCATTACAATGAAGAGACGATGGAACCGCTCCACGAGGCGGCCCGCGACGGTCTGGCTCTCGTCCATCTCTATCTCCTGAAGCTGTTTGTCTGCTATCTCTTTGGCGAATACCGCGAGGCTGTGAAATACGCCACAAGAACCGAACCGTGGCTGGAATATGCCATCGGACTACCGGTTGTGCCCATCTTTTACTTTTACGATTCGCTGGCGCGTCTGGCCCTGCTCCGCGAGCAGCAGGACAACCAGCAAGACCAGCAGGGCCAGGATGCTCCCCCTCTTTCCCGCACCGAGACACTCGAACGCATCGCCCGCAACCAGGAAAAGATGTCCACCTGGGCCCGCCACGCCCCCGCAAACTGCGCCCATCGCTGGGCCCTGGTCGAGGCAGAGCGGGCCCACTTGCTGGACAACCGCCAGCAGGCCTGTGGGCATTACCATCAGGCAATGGACCTCGCTCAGCAGTATGGCTACCTCCACGAGGAAGCCCTGGCCTGCGAACGCACTGCCCACTTCTACGAATCTATTGGCCGCCCCCGCATTGCCAGTCTCTATCTCTCCGATGCCTGCCACGCCTACGAGCAGTGGAGAGCCTTTGCCAAAGTTTCCGCCCTCGAAGCGCATTCCCCGAACCTGCGGATAGCGCGGAGAGAACAGGAGAAATTGCGAAACGGGTATCAGAATGGTCTGGCGGGGGAGCAACGAGGGGCTTCTGCCTCCCCGTACCATCTCAATGCGCTGGATTTTGCCAGCATTCTCCGCACTTCGCAGGCAATCTCGCGGGATATTGTGCTGGAGCGGTTGCTCAAACGGATGGTGCGTATTGTGATGGAGAACGCAGGGGCCGGGCGGAGTGTGCTGCTCCTGAACCGCTCGGGCCAGTGGGTTGTGGAAGCCGAAGGCTCTACCCAACAGGAGGATGCCGTGGTGCTCCAGTCACTTCCCATTGAGATGATGGACAGCCCCCCCCTCCCCCGGAGCGTCATCAACTATGTGACGCGCACCCACGAGAGCATTGTGCTTGACCATGCCTGCCAGGAGGGTGACTTTGCCAGCGACCCCTACATCCAGCAACATCAGGTTCAATCGCTTCTCTGTACGCCGCTGCTCCACCAGAGCAAACTCACCGCGCTTCTCTACCTGGAGAACAACCTGACGACCGGAGCGTTTACAGCAGATCGCCTCGTCGTCTTGAACCTGCTCTCCAGCCAGATGGCCATTTCGATAGAAAACGCCTATCTCTACAGCCACCTGGAAGAGATGGTCCAGCAGCGAACGGCGGAGCTGTCGCAGGCCAATATGGCCCTGCACGAAGAAAACATTGAGCGCAGGCGGGCCGAAGAAGCCCTCAAACGGGCCCACGATGAGCTGGAGCTGCGGGTGCAGGAGCGCACCGCCGAACTCTCCCAGGCCAACCAGGCCTTGCACGAGGAGATAGCTGAACGCAAACGGCAGCAGGCCGCCCTCCATGAGGCCGAAAACCGTCAGGCCACCCAGCTTGCCGTGACGCGCATTCTCGTTGAAGCCGAAACGATTGAAGCCGCGATCCCCCGCTTGCTTCAGATTATCTGCAAGGGGCTTGACTGGCAGTTTGGCGAAATGTGGCAGGTTGATGAGACAAACGAGGTGTTGTATTGTACCCACTTCTGGTGCGAGCCGTCGCTTGCCGATACGGAATTTGCCCGCTCTACGCTAGACTACACCTTTGGCCGCAACCGGGGGTTGCCCGGCCTCGTCTGGGAGCAGGGGCAACCCGACTGGATCTACGATGTGGCCGCCGATTCATCCTTTGTGCGGGTTTCCGAAGCTCTCAACTCTGGTCTCCGCGGCTCATTTGCCTTTCCCATTGGCTATGGCGGCACCAGCGACGGGGTGATGTGCTTCTTTAGCCGCCAGGTCCGCAACGACGATACGGCCCTTTCGGAGATGATGACAGATATTGGGAGACAAATTGGCCTATTCTTCCAGCGCAAGCGGGCCGAGGCGGCTCTCGGCGCGGAGCGGGCAATGCTGGCACAGCAGGTCGAGGCCCGCACCGCCGACCTTGTGCTGGTCAACAAGGAACTGGCCCACGCCGTGCGGGCCAGAGATGAGTTTCTGGCGATGATGAGCCACGAACTCCGCACCCCGCTCCACGCCATCCTGACGCTTTCCGAGTCGCTGCAAGAGGGGGTGTATGGTCAGATCAACGAGGGGCAGAGCTATTCGCTGCATACTATTGAGGAGAGCGGGCGGCACCTGCTGGAATTGATTAACGATATTCTCGACATTGCCAAAATTGAGTCGGGCAAAGTAGATTTACGCATAGAGACGCTTGTCATTGAGCAGATTTGCCTTTCGAGCATAAAGCTGGTGCGCGAAGCCGCCCGCAAAAAGAACCTGAATGTTTTGCACGACATTGACGAGATGATGACGACAATGCAGGCCGACAAGCGGCGGCTCAAGCAAATGCTGGTCAACCTGCTGAGCAATGCTATCAAGTTTACCCCCGATGGGGGCAGCATCGGGCTTGACGTTGTCACCAACGCAGAAAACAATATCATCCGCTTTTCGGTGTGGGATACGGGTATTGGCATTCGGGAAGAGGATACCCATTTGCTCTTCCAGCCGTTTGTTCAGCTTGATAGCAGCCTTGCGCGGCAGTATCAGGGGACGGGCCTGGGGTTGGTGATGGTAGCGCGACTGGCCGAACTGCATGGCGGCAGCGTTGCGCTGGAGAGCACGTTTGGCGAGGGCAGCCGATTCACCATATCGCTCCCGATGCTCCAGGATGAGGCGCGGCTCCTGCTGCCAGACAAACAAGAAACGCTCCCATCCTCCCTCTCCACAGATGACCAGGCTTCTCCCCATTCGCTCATCCTGCTCGTTGACGACAATGAATCAAACGCTGCGGGGATGGGCGACTATCTGCGGGCGCGTGGGTACCGCGTACTCGTTGCCCACAATGGAATTGAGGCGATTGAGATGAGCCGCAAGCACCGGCCTGATCTCATTTTGATGGATATTCAGATGCCCATTATGGATGGGCTAGAGGCTATTCGCCGTATTCGGGCCATTGAGGAGCAAGCCAGCGTTCCGATTATTGCGCTTACGTCAATGGCGATGCCGGGCGACCGCGAGCGGTGCCTGGCCGCCGGAGCCAACGACTACCTGCCCAAGCCAGTGAGCATGCGCTCGCTGGTGCAGATCATTGAGAAGCATCTGGTAAAATGATTACCTGTTTGTTGATAAATATCCACGTTTTCTATAAGGCAGCCAGGAATAAATCTGGGAATACCAAAAGGGCAATTCATCAATCTGCTGAGCCAGCACCGCATCCCCTATCTGGATTGGGATGCAGATGAACTGGCACAGGAGATGCGGGTGGCGACGACTGCAATGAACCACAAAGCGTAACCAGAATGTCTATTGTTGCCAATGCCGGCCCATTAGCTTGCGCTCAGCCGAATCGAATGTCTATACCTGCTCCTTGCGCTCTACGATGAGGTTATTGTGCCCCCCGCTGTATACCGCGAAGTAACCTTTGATGCAACGCGCTCAGGGTCCGAGGAGATTGCTCAGGCCGCCTGGATACATCAGGAAACCGCAACAGATACCACTGCTGTTGAACGGCTCCAATACTGGCTTGACGATGGGGAAAGCGAGGCGATTGTACTGGCTCAGTCAATGCAACTTCGTCTGTTGATAGATGAACGGCGTGGGCGTACTATTGCGGCAACCCTGGGGGTCTCTTGCACCGGCACAATATTCGTATTCGGGCCAGCCTGACCAACGATGGCCTCACCAGCGCAGCTCAACCCAGTCGAGCCGCATACCGAGTTGTCGAAGCTGGCCGGTCTGGGGCCCCTGCTGGTTGAGCAGGTCGGCGGCAGCGGGGACAAACGTCTGGCAGCGCAACACAAGCACAATATCGGCACCGTCCACCGTTGGCGGTAGCGGTACACACTCAACCTGTACCTCCCGTGCAATCTCCAGCGGAGCAAGCGGCGTGAGGGATTGCCCATCCTTCGTTGTTGCAAGAAACAATCTGGCGTGAGGGGTGGGCAGGTCGGTTGGCCACCCGCGCCCATCCACTCGTAGACACACTCCCTGTGGCGTGGTGCGCCCCTGCTGCGGAAAGAGCAACCGCGCTTCGTCTCCCGACCAGCGGAACGTTCCCCCCGCCGAGGGGTCTCCCTCGCCCAGGTAGAATCCGCGGATGTAGCCCAGGTCGGCGTTGCCGGCAAGATCAATGCGGCGGGTGGGGGGTGGGGAGAGCCAGTCCCAGGCCCACGCCACCGGGTTCTGATCATCCACGTAGCCGGGCGTAAAAGCAGCCTTTGCCCCCCGGATGTCGCCGCTGCGTCGCAGCAGGTCGCCGCGCACTACGGCGGCCCGCCAGTCCTCCGGGGTGGGGGGGAGCCGGCCATCCAGCAGCGTGACGATAACCTGGTGGTATGTCTGCGTTTGGAGCAGGGCCAGTCCTACCCGTGGCTTGCCCTCCAGCCCGGCCAGCAGCGGCAACGCAACCCGGCGGGTGTGGCGCGAAATTCCCCCCGCCGTCAGCAACTCCCGCGCCCTGGTCGCATCCCCCTGCCCCAGAGCCGCAACAAGCTGCTGGTCGCGCAGTCCGGTCGGGCGGGTCTCCCAGGCGATGTGGGTTGCGGCCAGGCTTGAGGGGTAGGGGCCCAGGTAGGAGGCCAGCGAGGCCGGCGGCTCTTGCAGGTAGGCGTAGGGGGTCAGCGTGATGAGCAGCAGCAGCAGCACAACCAGCGACGTGAGCGGGGACGTGAGCAGAAACGTTCGCACGGTCCGAGAAATGCTCTCCTGCCGCGGCCCGGCCAGGGCCAGGGCTGCATAGACAAAGACGAAGGGCAACAGCGGCAACCGAAACCGATTGATGGCAAAGAGCAGCGGGGTCGTGAGCAGAATGTAGCCTGCCCACAGCACCGCCAGTCCAGCCAGGGCCGCCCCCGCTTCTCCCTGCCTCCGGCGGGTTTGCTGGCGGATGCGGGCCCACCCGAACACCGCCAGCGGGAGCGTTGCCACATAGAGTGTGTCGCTCAGCAGGAAGAGCGCGAGGGTATACCAGCGCGGCAGGCGGCCAAGCGTAAACCCGCCGCTCATCCGCTCATCGCCCGTGTAGTTAATCTGAAAGAAGCTGACAAGTTCGCCCAGGCTTTTCTGGAGAAAGGCCGTGGGAGCGGCCCGAAAGAGACACCACGCCTCAGTCATCATAAGCTGTTGCCGCTGCCCCTGCGTCAGCGTTGCCGCCGGCTGCTCCATCGCAGCAAGAAGGTGCTCATCGTGCTGCTGAAACAAACAGGAGTCGGACACCATCTCGCGCCGTTCGGCCCCGCTCAGTCGCTCATCAAGCAGCGCAAGAACAAACTGGCGGACGGGGGTATCGCGGCGGCTCCCGTCGTAGGCAGTGCGGGTGCCAAGCAGCATATTGTAGGCACTGGTGGTATCAACCAGTATCCGTCCCCCATAGATGTTGCTGGCATAGAGCGACCAGGGCAACACAACCCCCCCGCACACCAGGAGAAACACCCCCGCGGGCAGGATGCGGGACACAAGGGGGGCAACACTACGCCCGACCCTCCCCGGCGGGGAGAACCGACACAGCGAGACGTGGCGGGCCCACACCATCCAGAGCGCGACCAGCGGTAGAAAGCCGAGCGTCAGCCCGCGGGTGAGGGTGGCCAGACCGAGAAGCCCCCCGGCCAGGGCCGCCAGCAACAAACCGCCGGACCGTCCCGCCCATTGCCCCAGAATGGCCCACGCCCCCAGCAACAAGGTGAGATAGAGCGTTTCGCTCAGGAGCATAAATGGGTGGGTGGCAAAGGGGAGAAAGAGCGTGGCAAGGCCGGCCGCCAGGAGCGCGGGCCGTCCCCGGCCCCCCCCGGCCTGGAGCGTGATGATAGAGATGAGCACCACATTGACCAGGCTCAAAATAAGCTGAGTGCAATAGATGGGAGCTATCTGCTCTGTTCCAAAGACCCGCAGATGGGCCGCCAGGAAGAGTGGGTAGAGCGGGGCACGGGTCCAGAGCCAGCCCTGGTGCCAGGTAAAGCCGCGTCCGAGAGCCAGCCAGTTTGCTGCAGCGAGATACTCGGCCTCGTCGCTGATAAACCCCTGGCGCGGCAGGTTGTCCCACAGGGCGAGACGCAGGAGCAGACCGGCCAGCAGCACCAGCGCGAGGGGGAGCCAGCGTCGGTGCCCCGAAGTATCAGAGGTCATACGAGGCTATCCGCTCTCAATACTCCTTTAATACTCCTTCGCCTTGAGTTTCTGAAAAATCAGGACCATCAGTGAGGCCACGCCGGCCTCATCCAGATTCCCGATAATTGGCAAATTGTCGGGAATAACCTCAATAACTCCGAACCCTGGATTGATAATATAGATAATGCCAAGCAGGAGCAGAACGATATAGGCAAGGGTTTTGGAAAGGGGGCGGCGACGCTGTTGAACAACGTACAACTCTTCATCCTCGTCCAGATCTCGTGTTTGCCGTTCGATAGGCATACGAAGTTCCTTTCTTTCTGGCAATGATGCCAGTGATACTAGTCAGGAGCAAGAAAACCGCGAAGGGCGCAGCGAGCGCGAAGGTCAGGTCACTGAAAGGGACACAACTTCTGTAATCGTTCAGGGCATCCCTCCTATCCTAAACCCAGCGGGGGGAGGGATTGGGAGGGGGGCATCATCGGGACAAGCAAGACGCTTGCGCTCCCAGGGATTGTCCCAACACAGTGAACGCTTACCAATTTCTTTTTGCAAAGGAGCAACGGGATCTCCTGACCCTGAACCCCGCCCCCTTTTCTGCTTCCTGGTTGCGTGCGGTTGCAAGCTATGGTATTGTTGCCACAGGCGGTTGTATTGTACCATAGTCTTTGCCGGGGCAAAGCGCAGCGAGCAGGAAGCAGAAACCCGTATGGACGAGAGACAGATAGCGGAATTGCTCTATGAGGGGGCCGTGGCGGTGCGTGAGGGCAACAAGGAGCGCGGGCGCGAATTGCTGATGCAGGTGGTAGATGTTGATGAGCACAATGAGGAAGCGTGGCTCTGGCTGAGCGGGGCGGTTGACGATATTGAAGACCAGGAAACGGCCCTATTGAATGTGCTCGACATCAACCCGGACAATGAATTTGCCCGGCGTGGGTTGGAGCTTATCAAGGCCCACAAGCAGCGGTAATGGAATGATTCCCGCCTTCGCGTGAAAGTTCACATCGCTGGCATTGCAGGTGGCGAATCAGGTCACGCCGCTTCATAGTGCCACGGATTCTTTGATGACATGTTTTCCCTGGATATGCTGGCGTGCCAGCTCTCGATTGGTCTCCAGCACCAGGTGGATGGCTTCGAGCAAGTTCTGGCGGCATTCTTCAAGCGTTTTGCCTTGCGTATTTGCCCCCGGCAACTCTTCAACAAAGCCAATGTACCCACCTTCGTCTGTCTCAAGAAACACTGCGGTAAGATTCATGGTATCGCTACTCCCTTTTTCAATGTTCCCGGATTATACCACGCAAACGCTCCCGGTAGGCGATATTGTGGTATGAGACGAGGGGCGTTGCCATCAAGCATTACAGGCCCCTGGTATAAACAATGAGAAACTCGGTTCCCTGGCTGCTGCTCCTCATCAGCGTGGCCATTGCGCTTGCGCTGCGGCTCATTGTGTGGCACTGGCACGAATTCTATCCGCCGGGCGGCGATGAGCAGGAATACCTCGCCCAGGCTCTCATGCTCCTGCGGGAACACCGCTACGAAGAACTACGCTTGATGCGCCCGCCCCTCTACGGCGTGTTTCTTGCTGGCTGCATCGTGCTGGTTGATTCGTTCATCCATCGGTTGCGACTGGTGCAGGCCCTCATCAGTGCAGCAACCGTTATCCCCATGTGGCTCCTGACGAAGGAGATAGCCCGCACCCTTGCGCCGGCCCGCTCCCTGTCCCCTGCTGATACCAGACAGGGCGTTGAACCGCAAACAACGCAACCGACGCAACCGACGCAAAGGGAGAACGGGGCCCCCGCCATTGCCGCGCTGCTGACCGCGCTGAGCTATACGCTGGCCGACCACGCCACCGAACTCCTGACCGAAACACTGTTTCTGGCTGGTCTCACCACGCTGTTCTGGCTACTCGTGCGGGGGGCATCCCCCGCCGTGCGTGGTGGGCGCAGTGCGGCGACGGGCGGGGTGGTGCTTGGCTTGCTCTGTCTGGTCCGCTCGGTAGCCCTGCCACTACTTCCGCTTGGTACGCTCTGGTTGCTGCTTGCCCGGCGGGGGGGGAGCAAGGATGGGGGAGGACGCTGGTGGCTTCCGGCCCTGCTCTATGCAGCGTGTGCGATTGCAGTTATTTTGCCCTGGACCGTGCGAAACACCATCACCTATGGGGCCGTGATTGTGATTGACACGACCGGCGCGGAAAACCTCTGGCTCGACAACGACCCCGCCGGACGCGAGGCCGTAAAAGCGCAACTCTATGCGCTTGGAGACGACCGCGCAACACGCCAGCACATCGCCACGCAACGGGGAATACAAACGTTTGTGGACAACCCGCTGCACGTTGTAGAGAAGGCCTGGGGGGAGTTGCTCGATTTTTTCGCGCTTGAATATGCCGACGATATGCGCTCGCGCCCGGCTATCTGGGTGCCGCCGGGCGAGGTGTGGGCGCGGCTTGTGCTCGGAGACGGGCTATTTTTGCTGGTGTTGTTGTGTGGGGCGGTGGGGCTTGCGCCGGGGAGTGCCCTGCGCTGCCCGCGACGGCTGGCCGACCCGCGCTGGCTGATGGGCGCGTGGGTGCTCTACACGCTGTTGACGGCAATGGTATTTCATGTGGAGCTACGCTACCGGCTGCCGCTCTTTCCCGCGCTGGTGCCCTACGCGGCCCTGCTTATTGAGCAGGGCATTAGACGAACAGGGAAATCTGTTTCACATGGTTCTACGATACCTCCGCCCTCCGCCCCCCGACCTCCGACCCCTGAACCCTGTTTGCGGCACAAAAGCTGGATTGGCCCCCTGCTTATTCCCCTGCTCATCATCACGCTGACGCTGCTGCATGTTCCCTACCCGCTCCTGGCCTGGCAACTTGGCGCAAAGCATATGCACCTGGCCCGGGCCGAACACGCACTTATGCAGGGCAACGCAGCGGCGGCGCAACGGGCCGCACAGTCCGCCCTCAACTATGATCCGCGCTCGGTACTGGCACGGAGTGCGCTGGCGCGGAGCCACATCCTTACTCACGACCCCGCCAGAGCCGAAACACTGCTACGTGAGGCAATTGACCTGTTGCCTTCCCACCCCCACGCCCACTTGCTCCTGGGCGACCTGCTGCGACAGCGGGCCGGATGGGGGGGGAACACGGACACCCTTGCAGCAGCACGGGAGCAATTTCGCTACGAGACGGCTTCGCTGCAAGATGTGCAGGCCTGGTGCTGGCAGTGGCACACAACCCCGCCCCCCACAACGCTGGACATTGGCGGCGGATTGGATCTAGGGATGATCCGAGGCTTCCATGCCCACCGGGAGCAGACCCACTGGCGATGGACACGGGCGCAGGCCTGGATACGTCTGTCCCGCCCGCCCGGTGCTGCGTCGCTTGTGCTGCGGATGGCATCGGGGCGGCCCGAGGGCGCGGCGGCTCCGCGGGTCACAGTGGCGGTTGATGGGCACGTTGTGCTGCAGGGCCACCTGCTGGCGAGAGAGTGGGAAGAGGTAATCATCCCCTTGCCTGATAGAGGTGGGGGGGGGGCAGTGGGCCGTGGGGCTAATTCGTCCCACCCATCGTCAACGCTGGTTGTCGAAATTCGCAGCGACACATTCCCCCCCCGCAACTACGACCCCGCCAGCGACGATGGGCGCATTCTAGGCATTATGGTAGACCACGCCAGCGTTGTAAGCAAGAGATAGGAACCAGGAGATACCACGTTGGAGCAATCTGTTGAACCACAAACGCACGGAGAATACAAAGAAACAAAACGGTTTGCATCACTGTTGCTGATTGTGCTGCTGGCCCTGGCCCTGCGGCTTGCGCTGTGGGCCCAGCCGCTGCACGAGCCGGCCAACGACGAAACCGAATATATTGCCGTGGCATATGACCTGCTCGAAGGGCGCGGGTGGCAGTTTTATACCCACTACCACTGGCTCCGTGCGCCGCTCTACCCGCTTTTTCTTGCCGGCTCACTCTGGCTCAGTGGCGGCAACCTGCACCTGGCCGAGCTCCCCAATATCGCGCTCAGCGTGGCCACGGTTGCGCTGGTCTTCCTGCTGACCGAAGCTCTTACCGGCTCTCGCGCTGGCTCTCGTGCCGGTTCTCGTGAGAGTGCGGCCCCCGCGCTGGCTGCGCTTCTGGCCGCGCTCCTCTTCACGCTCAACACCTTTGCCAGCCTCTATATGAGCGAAACGCTCTTCACCTTCCTCTTCACGGCCGCGCTCCTCTTGCTGGTGCGCTGGAAGCAGGCCGCACAGTGGGGTAGCGGGAGCGAGGGCTTTCAAGGAACACAGAGGAAGCAAAGAGGAATCGCATTGCTGGCCCTGGCCGGACTCCTCTATGGGCTAGCCACGCTGACCCGCTCGGTAACGGTTGCTTTTTTGCCCGTGGTGGTGCTCTGGATTGTGGCAGACCGGCGGTGGCTCTCGCTGCTCCCCCCGCTTGCGGGCAAGCCGTGGCCCCCCGGTGTATCCCTATCCCTGCCCTGGCGGGCTGTTGGGAGCGGTCTCCTGTTTGTTATCTGCGTTCTGTTGCCCATTGCACCGTGGACCATCCGCAATTGTCAAGCCTATGAGCAGTGCATCCTTGTAGAAACCGGCTTTTCCTACAACCTGTGGGCCTTCAGCGAGCCACGCGAGGATATGAGCGAGATTTTTCGCGTGCTGGAAAATATCCCCGACCCGGCCGCGAGGGCCGCCGAGGCAAGCCGGCGTGGCCTGGCCCGCCTGCGAGAAGATCCCGCGATTGTGCTACGCAAACTCTGGCCAGACTGGGGGAGCCTCTGGCGCATCAAGCCAATACAGGATCGTTTCCTGGTGCCCGAATACTACAGCGACCCGCCGCCGCTGGTGTTTCTTGCAGCCTTGCTGCTTGACGATGCGCTCTACGTGGTGATCCTCGTGGCGGGAGCGGTGGGGTTCTATGGGGCCGTTGCACGGCGAGAGAGCCGCCTTCCCTCGCTGCTGGTGCTCCTGTGGATAGCATCCATTGCCACCACAACCATGCTCACGCACGGAGAGGGACGCTACCGCCATTTCTTCTTTTCGGTGCTCATCCCCTATGCTGCTCTGGGCATGCTCACGATACAGGCCCATGCAATAGCAATGCTCTCCCGAAACGACAAAAAAAACGCAAAGGCCACAGAGAGCCTGAAGCCAACAATGCTCCGGGCGGGCCTGGTCCGGTTGCTCACTGTGGCCCTGCTGGTGCTGATTCTCTACCCGCTGCTCGTTTTCTACCCGTGGGAGTGGGCTGCGGGGGGAGCGGTGCGGAGTTTCTACCGTCTCGTGGGGGATACCGCCGTTGCGCTCGACCGGCTGGAGGTGGCGAAACAGGCCTACCGGCGGGCGTATGAGGCGCAAAAAACAGCGGAGGGGCGGTTGCTCCTGGGGGATGTTTTCCGTTGCGAGGGCAACCTGGTGCAGGCCGAAGCACACTACCGCGCCGGCTGGCACCGCCAGAAGCTCTACGAGGGGGGCAATGCCCGCCTGGGGGATGTGCTGCGGGCGCAGGGACGCAACGATGAGGCAATCGAAGCCTTCGCCGGGTACTTTGTGGCCGAGCAAGCGGTCGTTTCCTGGAGTTGGGAGCATCTCCCCGTTGCACCACGCAGGTTTCTCGATGTGGGCAACGGGCTAGACTTCGGGTATGTCTCCGGGGTCCACAACGCCGAGCAGCAGCAGGGAGCTACGGCCCGCTGGACCAACGGGCGTGGACAGTTTCGGCTTGCTGTCTCTTCCCCCGGCTCCCCCACGGCCAGTGGCTCACTCCTGACTATGCGGCTTGCTGCACCCCACCCCGGCCCCGGCCCTGTGCCAGCGGAGGTGTGCGGAGGGGGAATGTGCCAGCCGGTCGATGTGGCGCAGACGTGGCAACGCATCAGCCTGCTGCTCCCCCCCCCACAGGAAAAAGGGGATGGCCGCAATGTCTATCTTGTCCAGCTCCGAAGCCCCGTATTTTACCCACCCGATGGGCGGGAACTGGGCATCCTGGTAGACTGGTTGCGCGTTGTCCCCCACGTCAGGCCGGAATGATGAGCAGGTCACGCTCAAAGGTGGTGAGGCTGCGGCACCCATCCTCAGTCAACACAACATCATCCTCAATCCGCACCCCGCCAAGCCCCTCAACGTAGATCCCCGGCTCAATGGTGAAGGTGGCACCAACCGGTAGCGGCTCGGTGCTGCCCTCCACAAGGTAGGGCGGCTCGTGGCACTCCAACCCCAGGCCGTGGCCGGTGCGATGCAAAAACTGCTCGCCATAGCCCCCTTCGGCAATCACCCCGCGCACGACCTGATCAATCTGTTCGCCGGTTGTGCCGGGGCGGGCGGCTCCGCGCCCGGCCTCGTTTGCGACCCGCACCAGTTCATAGATATGGCGAGCCACCGGACCCGCCTCGCCCAGGGCCACCACTCGCGTCATGTCCGACGCATAGCCCTGATACATTGCGCCCGCGTCCATCAAAATGAGATCGCCTTTTTGAAACGGGCGGTCGCTGCTGGTATGGTGTGGATTGGCACTGTTTGGCCCGCTTGCCACAATCGTCTCAAAACTTTCTCCCTCACCCCCCGCGCCCCGTATCTCCCGCGAGAGGATCGAGGCAAGTTGCATCTCGGTCATCCCCTGCTCAATGAGCGCAACCGCGGCCCCGAAGGCCGCTTCAATAATGCGGGCCGCCTCGGTCATAGCCGCGAGTTCATCCTGGTCTTTGGCAATGCGTAGCCTGGTCATAAGCGGAGTGACATCAGCCGTCTGGATGCGCGTATGGGAAGACCCGCCCTGCTCCAGAGCGCGAAGATCCATCACGCGCATAACGGTATATTCTATGCCGATCGTTGGGAGCACTGGCTCCTCTTCCAATCCTCCCAGAACCGCCCGCACCGCCCGGCTCAAGGCTTCGGCGGGCCCCTCTGCATCATTCCAGGGGTAGAGATGCAGCGGAAAATCGGCAAGCGACTGAACGCGGGGGACCTCCATTGCGGGCAACACCAGCGAAGGGGGCGAATCGCTGGCCGGAAAGAGCATCAGTGTCAAACGCTCCAGCGCATGGAATGTCAGGCCAGTCAGGTAGCGCAGGTTGACAGCGGGCATCAACGCCACAGCATCAAAACCCTTTTCGGTCATTGCAGCAGTCAATCGGTTGATACGATTCATAGTCATCATACGAGGGACCCTCGAATACTATCCTTCCTTCTCTCAACAGCGTCAGAACATTCACAAATTCACCATCACAAATCGGGACTTGCAAAAAAAGCCTGGTTTCTGGTATAATAACCCAGGAAGCCTCCATAGTCTAGCGGTCCAGGACGCCACCCTTTCAAGGTGGAGATCGCGGGTTCGAATCCCGCTGGAGGTACCAATGTTTCTTTGTGGGTTCTAGTAAGCATAGGGCTGCGAACGACGCAGCTTTTTTCTGTTCCGGTCTTCTTCTGCGTTGGTGAAGGTGTTGTGTTTCAATGATAGTTGCTTTTAACGATTGGTATTGCCTATGATTATGATAAAGACATCGAAATTGAGGGATTAAGCTATTGGATAGATCGAGAAAATCGTCTGCTCCGAGGGATCGGTATCGTCTGAATAATCGTATTCGGGCCCGCCAGGTGCGGGTTATTGGTGCGGAGGGGGATCAACTCGGCATCTTTCCCACAAACGAAGCCCTCAAACTGGCCGAAGAGCAAAATCTGGATCTTGTTGAGGTTGCGCCCAACGCCACCCCTCCCGTCTGCCGCCTGATGGACTACGGGAAGTTTCGCTACGAACAAAGCAAAAAGGATCGGGAAGCGCGAAAGCATCAGAAACAGATTGAGATGAAAGAGGTGCGCTTGCGCCCACGCACCGATGCCCACGATATGGACGTGAAAGCAAAACAGGCCCGCCGCTTCTTGCTGGCAGGTGACAAGGTAAAGTTTACGTTGCGTTTCCGTGGACGGGAGATGGCCCATACGAACATCGGGCGGGAAATGCTTGAGCAACTCGCAGAAAAGTTGCGTGATATTGCTGTCATTGAGCAACGCCCCACCCTGGAGAGCCGGGCCTTTTCGCTGGTGCTGGCCCCCACAAACAAGGTGGCAAAAGCGGCCAAACAGAGCCGCCAGCAACAATTGAAGCAAAAGTCGCAGGAGACGAAGAAACACCACGAGTCGTCCGAAAAGGATACGGATCGGGAAAAGAAAGATGATGCCGATCTGGAAGATGAGGAGCGTGAAGATCTCGACGATGCGTACCTGGACGACGAGGGCCACGACGAAGATTTCGAGGATGGCGACGACGACGAGGATGGCGACGACGACGAGGATGACGACGACGACGAGGATGACGACGACGACGAGGATGGCGACGACGACGAGGATGGCGACGACGACGATGACGACGACGACGACGATGACGACGACGACGAGGATGACGACGACGACGAGGATGACGACGACGACGAGGATGGCGACGACGACAAAGCCAATCTGGATGATGAAAACAAGAATAACGACAAAGAAGAAAACAAACCTGCACGAACCCCCAAAAAGCAATAAACGTTAGTGTATGAGGGAGAAATTATCATAATGCCCAAGATGAAAACCCACAAAGGGGCCAAAAGACGCTTCAAGGTGACAGGGAGCGGTAAGATACTCCAGGCAAAGCAGGGACGTGGGGTCAAGCGCAACCGCGCCAAGCGGGTGCGGCGGCTCTACGACAAGATGCTCCCGACTTCTGATACTAATAAGAGCCATTTGCAAGCAGCCCTTCCCTATGGGATAAAATAGCTTTTCTGGTAATTTTTTGAGAGAAGAGATTTAAGAGGTTAGCAACGAGGTTAGGAATATGGCGCATGTCAAGCGTGGTGTAATGGTTCGGAAACGCCACAAGAAACTTATGAAGCAGGCCAAAGGGTTCAAGGGGTCACGCGGGCGGCAATATAAAGCAGCTCACGAAACCGTGATGAAATCATTGGCCTATGCCTATCGAGACCGCCGCAATCGCAAGCGCGATTTCCGCCGTTTGTGGGTGCAGCGCATCAACGCCGCAGCCCGCCAGAACGGCCTCTCCTATAGCCGCCTGATCAACGGGCTGAAACTGGCTGGTATCAACCTGGATCGAAAAGTGCTGGCTGATATGGTTGTCCGCGACCCGGATGCATTCAGCCGCGTGGTTGACCAGGCAAAAGCTGCTATAGCCGTGTGATAACGAGCACCGCCAATCCATATGTTAAATATATCCGTTCGCTGGTTGTTCGCAAACGAGAGCGCGACCGCGAACGGTCTTTTGTTATTGAGGGAGTTCGTCTGACGGGCCAGGCTCTGGCTTCGGGAGTTTCCCCCTCCCTCGTCCTCTACGCCCCCGACCAGCTTGCAGCAACGGCGGGGGGACATGCGCTGCTCGAACAGCTTGTCAGCAACCCCATTGCGCACCAGACCACCACACGAGTGGTGGCTGCCGCTGCCGATACGGTCAATCCCCAGGGCATTGTTGCAGTGGTGCCCCGCCCTTCTCCGCCAGTTTCATCATCCCCGCCTTCTGGTGCTTCGGCCGTACTGTGGCTGATACTCGATGCCATCCAGGACCCTGGCAATGTTGGAACGCTGCTGCGCTCTGCCGAAGCCGTGGGGGTGGGACAGGTGTGGTGTACCCGCGGGACCGCCGATGTCTACAGCCCGAAAGTGGTTCGTGCTGCAATGGGGGCCCACTTTTCTCTCTCCATTCTGGAAGAGGGAGAGTGGGAGAGTCTGGGTCGCCTGCTTGCCCGTGTGCCACGCATCTACGCAGCAACCGCCGCGATCGAAGGAGCGCGGCCCTACGATGCAGTGGACTGGAGCCGGCCCGCGGCCCTCATTGTGGGTAGCGAAGGACACGGTATCAGCGCGGCGGGGCTGGCCCTCGCCACAGAGCAGGTTGCTATCCCGATGGTGGGACATCTGACCTCACTCAATGCTGCTGTAGCCGGGAGTGTCATCCTGTTTGAGGCCTTGCGACAACAGCGAACCGCGCAGGCCAGCAGCGAATTGAGCTACTAGAGATCGGCCGGGGCTTCGGCACGAGCTGTGTAGTAGATGCCGAGATAGGGAATGTTTCGTCCGGGAAAGGTGTCAAGCGACACCTGCGCTTCTCGCTCCCTCTGCTCATCGCGCCAGGTAATGGAAATGACTGCTCCGGGGCTATATTTAAGCAGCTCATTGCGAAGCTCGACAACATCACTCACTGTGACACCATTGATAGCCGTTATCAAATCGCCTCTCCCGATGCCGGCCTGTTCAGCGGGGCTGCCGTGGGCCACCCGCACCACCAGCACCCCGGTTTCTGGCAAAAAGATGTCTCTAACTTCGCGCTTGCCCACATCGTAGCCAATAAACCAGCCCCCAACGCCGCTCAGCAGGCTGCACCAGCTACACATGACCACAATGACAATGAGGGCCGGAAGTGTTTTTTGTCTCCATTGAGACATAGATTATGGTTTTGCTGTCAGGGGACGATTTCCCCTCAAGAATACTACCCTGTTTCGTTTTTCACAATCTCAGCTTTATTATAGCATGGTCTGGCTCCTGAATGACAGCCCGTGGCTACCAATTTGCCTATATGCTACGATGGCCTTGCTATCTGGCAAAAGGACCACGAATTCAGGAATCCTGGAGAAATAGGACTTTTTTCTCTCCTCTTTTCCTTTTTTCTATGATAAAATGTGGGGACAGGGAACATTGCTGTGTGTTACTTAATAATTATGTTGTTTTTTGCATGGGCAGGCATGACGGCTCCTCACACCGGGATGTGGTTTTCAAACCACTCGCCTATGGTCGTTGAGGGTCTTTTGTCCCTCATTAGCAAACACGCATATATTTTTCTTGTTGTATCTCATGACCATGCCGGAAAGGAGATTGAATATCCATGAATTATGTAAAGAGAACAGGAATATGGCGACTTCTGGTGCTGGTTGCTCTGGTGGGAGGCGTGTTTATCGCAAACCAGACCCCCGCAGCCTGGCTCCCAGCCGGTCAGGAAGCGCGGGCCCAGACTGTTCCGGAGCCACCCGAACCACCGCAAGACCCACCGCCAGATACGGTCCGGCTGGTTGATCGTCCGGACGATCCGCAGGACCCGGAGCAATCTGGCAACCAACGCCCTGATACACCATCAGAAGAAGAACGAGCTTCTTCTGAACCAGACCAGGATAACTCCAGCGAGGGCGAGCCATCTAGCCAGACACCCGGTAGTGAAATCAACCTCGTTGTTCTGGACGATGGCACCACAGTGGTTAGCCTCAAAAATCCAGTCGCAACCATTTCAACCCTTCCCAGTGGAGAAAGCGTTGTAACATTGGAAGATGGAACGACTGTGCCATTGGGGAATATCTCCCGGATGACCGATGCCGAGATCAATGCGCTATCAGTCTCTCCGAAGATTCGACGGGCCCTCTTTATTATTCGGGGACTCTTGCCCATGCAGCAACCAATAGAGAGTGCCATTGTTCCCACAATACAGAAGCGTGTCTGGACCTGGCTCTTCTCGTTGAACTGGCCTGTTCGATCCCCATAGGATCTGGTGGGTGTGCAGGAGAATCCGCAAAAGCGGGGGGGAATAAGGCCAGATCGCTCCCGCAACACGATGCTGAGCATCGGGGTAATCGGAGGCCTGCTCAGTGTTGCATATGGCTCTACCCTGGCTCCAGGGCTGAGCTGGGCGAATGGGGGGAGTGACGGAGGCGATCTTATTACCGCAACAGCATCGCTTGGCATTGCTCACCCCTCCGGATACCCGACCTATGTATTGCTGGCGCGAGGGTTTCAGACTTTTCCGGTTGGCGACCTGGCCTTTCGCTCAAACCTGTTTTCGGCCTGGTGTGCCATAGTTGCAAGCTGTTGCGTTTATCTTTTCACAAAATGGTGCCTTTTTTCTCAGCGTGAGGGGAGCGAGGAGAGTGAGGCGCGTGAGGCTCCACCGCGTCAGCAGGAGAACGTGGCGCAGGTTGCCGCCAGCGTCGCAGCACTGGCCCTGGCCTTCTCCCCGCTGTACTGGTCGCAGGCGGTGATAGCCGAAGTCTACAGCCTGAATGCGCTGTTTGTTGGGGTGCTCCTGCTCTTTACGCTAGAGAATGTTCGACAAACAGGGCCGAGCATCGGGTGGGCTGGTCGGTTGCAATCGCTGGTTGTGGGGATTTCGCTTGGCAATCACCTTACCGTTGCCCTGCCCGCGGCGGCCTGGTTTCTCACCAGTGTCACCTGTGCGGAGCCGCACCGGCGATGGCTCATAGGGATACAGCGGGGTTTGTGGGCCGGTGTTGGATTGCTCGTCTATCTCTATTTGCCGTTGCGGGCCGCAAGCCATCCACCGGTCAACTGGGGAAACCCGGTCAACTGGTCCGGGTTCTGGTGGGTTGTCTCCGGTCAACCCTACCAGAAGTTTGTTTTCGGTTTGCCGCTCGCCCACCTGCCCGAACGATTGCTTGCCTGGGGAAACATGCTGGTTGCGCAGTTTGGGGGAGCAGGGGTTATCATTGGTTTTGTGGGTGTTATCTATGGAAAACCTGAACCAGCAGCAATCCGAGGGATAACCGTTGCGCTGGCCGTGGGCTATTCTGTTTTCGCCATTGGCTATGGGAGCACAGACTCATCGGCCTATTTGCTGCCGGTTTATCTCATCTTCGCGTTCTGGATTGGCCTGGGAGCGAATACGCTTATCATTGCGGGCAAACGGGCGGACCAACGGGCGGACCAACGGGCGGACCAACGGGCGGACCAACGGTGGAAAAAACCCATTGCTCCTTTAATCACCGTGGTTCTCATTGTCTGGCTCCTGTGGCGGATACCAGCAACGATGAAGCAGGTTGACGCAAGCGACGATAATCGGGCAATACACTATGCAACCAGCGTGCTTTCAGCCGCTCCAGAGGGGGCAATCATCTTGACTTCGGAAGATAGGGATACGTTCTCGTTGTGGTATTACCATTTTGCTCTCGGAAATCGTCCGGATGTTCATGTCATCGCGGAACCGCTTTTGTCCTACGTCTGGTATCAAAATCACATCCAGGCCATCTATCCCGATCTCCCTTTCGCCGATCAATGGCCCTGGCATACGGAGAGAGCAAATGGGTACGAAACAACCATTGGCCCATCAGGAGAACGATTATCAGGACATGCCCCGGTGTGTTCAACAACGTTTGACCAGAAACCTTTTATTGACTGCAAGAGGGGGATAGAATGAGCAAGAAAACGATGTTCCAGACATTTCAGTTATGCGGTCTCGGCATCGCCATTACAGTTGTGCTCTTTGCTATGCTGACAATGGGAACAAAACCAGTTGTACAGGCACAGGGAACGACGTTCTATGTGTCCAGTGGAGGCAACGACGGAAATGGTTGTTTGAGCCAGGCCAGTCCCTGCGGAACGATTTCCGCG
The DNA here is from genome assembly GCA_034436975.1 of Chloroflexaceae bacterium. Taxonomy (GTDB): domain Bacteria; phylum Chloroflexota; class Chloroflexia; order Chloroflexales; family Chloroflexaceae; genus JAAUSY01. Next base: position 6,337 of record DAOTUE010000031.1, on the reverse strand, counting down.
GCTATCGGCAAGGCCAGTGACAACGACATCATCATTGTGAATGGTGGAACCTATGGCGGCTCGATAGTTGTTGATAAGGCCGTGACAATTCGGGCCGAACCCGCCAACAGCGCAATCATTGAAGGCAACAATCAGGGAGGGTCGGGGTTCCATGTTACGAGTGACGGAGTAACAATTGATGGCTTTAGCATTCAGAACTTTGGCGACCCGAACACCGGCACAAAAGGGTATGGGATCTACGCTCCAGAACCAGTGAATGATGTAACTATTAGCAACAATTCTTTTTCCAACATCACCTGGGCCGGTATTTTTGTCTGGAGCAATGGAAGCGGGACCTTCGACGACTGGACAATACAGAATAACACGGTGACAATGGGAAGCTGGTCGCCCGATACCCATGTCTATGGCATTGAATGTACAAACTGCGTCCGGGCAACCATTTCTGGTAACACTGTGGGTGGGGCCTATGTGGGGATTCTGCTCAGTGCGCAGACATCGGGAGGTGCGGTTGTGGCGGAGGGGAGCACGCTCGCCAGCAACCAGGTGAGCAATGCCAGCTTTGCCAATATCCAGATAGTGAGTTTTGACCTTGCCGGCGCAACAGGAACCCCGACGCTCCAGAATGTCATTGTTCAGGGAAATACGCTCTCCAATGATGGGAGCCTGAGCGACCGGGGAAATCGGGCCATCATTGGCTACCCCAGGGGAGGCGGTCTTATCAGTGGGGTGACAATTCAGAACAATACGCTCTCAATCGTCAACGCCGACGGTCATCATACTGACATACGGAGCGTGGCCCAGTTGACCGTGAATGGCAATCAGATTACAGTCAATGGGGGGGCAACACAAACTGGACTCACTGCATTGCAGGCCGGGTCGGGTTTTGTGGGAGTCAACCTCGATTCTCCAACCGTAACATACAATTTCTTTACTTCTACCGGAACCGATGCGCTGGCTTTCTATTGCAATAGTTGCACCAGCCCGAATGTGAGCAACAATATCATAACGGTGCAAAATCCAATCGCACAAAGTGTGGGATGGCGGAATCATGTGGTAGACTTGTACTATGCGTCGGGAAGTGTGGATTTTTCCGAAAACCAGATGACGGTCAATGCCAGTGTGAGTGACGACCAGTTTATCCACGGGGTTAATGTGCAGGGCAATCTTGAGGCAAGTTTTAGCATGGAAAGAAATATCTTGAGCGGGAGCGGGACCAATGGGGCTGGCCTGCGGCTGCGAACACCGCAGAACTCCGCATCATCCATACAGGCCAGCGAAAATGTTATTGCCTGGCAAGATACCTGTATCCTGGATGATGATGTAGAAGCCACAATCAAAATCAACCTGAGCAGCCTGGAATGTTCCATCGGGCTGGAGACTGGCACCAGTGGTAGTACAGTAGATGCCACAGAAAACTGGTGGGGCCACGAAACTGGCCCGAATCACTCTTCCAATCCGACCGGCCAGGGAAATCTCTTGATTGGTGATGCATTATTCTCTCCCTGCCTGTCAAGCGGAGAGGACACCGACCCGAGTACACCCGGCTTCCAGCCTGGTCCCGGGCGCGGTTGTCTTCTGGATAAAATCCTGGCGGTGTTCCTCCCCATCATTATAAAGGACACTTCCACTCCCGTCACAACATTGGGACCGGATCTTGTGGTCAGTCGGTTTATCATTGAACCACCGGGCCCCAACTACCAGGCTGGCGAAGCAGTCCTCATCACCGTTGATGTTACCAACCAGGGAGATGCGCCGGCCACTCCTTTCTGGGTTGATCTCTTTATTAACCCTTTACAAGAGCCGGTTCAGGCAGGGACTGTCTGGATCGATGTCTGTACACTTGAGCCTTGTTTCGGTATTGTCTGGGAGGTGACACAGGTCCTCAATCCAGGCGAGACTGTGACGCTTCAATCAACGGCTCAGAATTACGATGCAGGATGGACCAGTTGGCCGGGATGGTTTATCAGTGGAACAAACCAATTGTATGTGTATGCAGACAACTGGGGCGGAAGCCGAGATATTCCGCACGGGGGTGTTGTTGAAAGCGATGAGACAAACAATAAGGCAAGCCTGAACATCAATGTGACAGGGACCAATCCCGCGCCGCCAGCGGTTCAGTCATTCAACCCGTTCCCGCGGCCGGCCTATCCACGAGAGTCACAGGCCACGCCATAATTTGGAGAGTATGAGGAGAATGATGAAAAAGGGAGTAGTCTTTCTTACCGCGACGTTTTTTCTCGGAACGTTTCTGCTGCTTTATGGGGGGGTTCTGGGGATGATTCCGATCTATGCTCAGGGGTCGGGTGGTGCTCCCCCGCGCCCGACCCCGCCGGGGGGGTTGCCGCCAAATCCCTACAACACCCCTGGCACGAATCCTGGCGGGGGGGGGGGGGGGGGGTCATCTCCCGATGTCTCGGTGACGCTCGAAGCAACACCCAATATCTGGGTTATGCGTGGGGCGACGATAACCTACCAGGTTCGCGCCAGAAACACCGGTTCGGCCGGCGCGTCCCATACCGATGTCTATTTTCCCTACCACCCTGGCTATCTCACCGTCATAACAGTCAATTCGGAAGAAGAGGATGACTATGTCAGATCTCGTGGAGATGGCTACCTGGTGTTGCGGTTTGGGCGAATAAGAGAGGATGAGAGCCGAACCATCACGGTGACAGCAGTGGTTTCCCACCAGACCCCCGATGGAGCGGTCATCTGGGTGCAGGCCGAACATGACGATCACATTGATACCAACAGGAATCTCACGCCGCTGGTGCCAGAAGAGCCAGTGCAGGACTATCGGCTAACCATTCAGAAACCGGATGTTGGAAAAAACAGCAACTCTGTGCCAATTCTTGTGGGGACCGTCAATGAGACTTGCCGTCTTGTGTGGATGTCGGTGGAGCCAGTTGAGGGAAAGGAAGAGACGATCTATACCTTTTTTAGTGATCGGTTTCTCCCTGGCGAGCGTGTCACCATGTGGCTCAATCTGGCTTCTGGCGAGGTGGTCAGTCTTGATGATATAGGGGCGGTTGCCAACGAGAGGGGAGAAATTGAGGTGCTTCTACCGGGGGGATATTGCGTGGGAACCGGGGTATGCCAACTTGTGGTTCGCGGCAATAAGAGCGAACTCCAGGCCGTGGCAGCATTTCATGTTTTCCCTGGACTGGAGCGGTAGTGCGATAGTGGTGCGTTCATAGGAGATAATCGTTCAGTCCCCCCACCTGTCCTCCCCCCAGCGGGGAGAGGGATTGGGAGGGGGGGCGCGTCCGCATCGGGGCAAGCGAGACGCTTGCGTACCCAGGAATCAGGGATTGCCCAAATACCGTGAACGATTATAGGAGTGCATTCTCATGGAACCTGGAAACGAACAACGAGATCGCTATCGTGTGTCAGTTCGCGTGAAAATGTGAGCAGGTTCCCATCCTGACTATCGGGAGGGAACGAAGCAGAGAGCAGGCTTGCACCAGGGGGAAGATAAACCCGCACCACCAGCGGGATCATCTCGTGGCCAGCCTGTTTTTGCACGCGCAAGTGGTAGGTCCAGGTTTTACCGTTTCTGGTCAGGACATGGGGCGGCAAGCGGTAGCGAAATGTTGACACCCGTTGCCCCCCCGCTGGAACAACAAGAAACGTGCTGAACATCATTGTTCGCGTTGTGGCAGAGGTAGCCGTTATTGCGCCATCGTCGGCAGTTCCGCTCATCAGCCATCCTGCCGGCGTGGGGTGGCCGGTTGCCTCAAGCAGCATACTTCCAATGGGAACCAGAACCCGTTGATAATTCCAGTAGCACATTTCGACCATCTCCTGGTAGGATGAGTAGCTTCTGTTGGCTCTGCTTGTGAGTGGGAAACACTGTTCTTGCGGTGGGGCCTGGTTTGTATATTGCACAGACAACGTGGCCAGGGGGGATGTCGGGTGTTCCAGGTCAATCGTATAAGTCAGCGATTGCTGGATGCTGGCGTTTGACTTGGTATATCCGACGTTTGATTCAACAACCATGAAAAAATCGTCTGTGCCGGGGCGGACGGCCCCATCCCATCTCTGCCGGTCCAGGATAGCTGCTATTTCCGGGTCCTCAACATAGAGCTGAATATGGTGTCCGTTCAACGCCTGAATGAATGCCTGTATCAGCGAGAGTGCATCGAGGTCGGCCGGGTCAGACGACAGGATATTGTTGAGGATTGTGAGGAACAGGGGATCGATGATCATATCTTTGTTGCCTGCCTGTAACCCCGCGGTATACTGTTCGCGCAAGAAGTCCAGGATATTCTCTGCCGATATGGTTCGCAGACTGCCATCTACCGCTTCAACCTGCATCGGCCCGGTTGCCTCAAGCAGCAGTTTCAGCAGAAAGGGGTCGAAGGCGATGACATTGGTAATAACATCTCCCTGACTGATGTTGTAGAGGTAGCGGGCCGCTCGTGCCGCTGTGGGGAAGCTCGGCGACCAGTTTGCATCGCGGAAGGCCCACTGGTGAATGCCCATGTAGCGGCGGAGGGGGTCGGGCCCACGGATATACGGGCCATCGCGCAGTCGCTGCGAATCAACGTTTGAATTCACGAGTGAGGGGACATCCAGATGCCCCCGTTCTGTAGATAAGATCCCGATGTTGCTCATGAATCCACCGGTTGCCCGCATTTCGTCGGGGTTCTGGGTAATGAGCAGATACTCGCGCTTTTCCTCTGCCCCCAGGAGTGCAGGGGTCATGAGAGCCAGATCGAGCATATCCTCAATCAGAGCAAGGGTTTCAACAACCTGGCTTGTCTGCTCTGGCGACAGGAGGTCTGTCTGTGCAAGCTGGTCATTGATGCGGAACACATCCTGACGGGCCTGCTGGAGCAGCGGTTGTGCAGCAAGCAGGTTGGTGGTCAGCGAGACCGTCAGGGGGCGGGAAGCGTTGCCAGTTTCGAGAAGTGGTGACAGGGTATAGAGAAGTTCTTCAGCGTTGAGAGATGTTTCTAGACTGGTCTCAACCAGTGGGAACAGAGAGATGAGACGTTGTACTCTGCTGCGGAGCGGTTCGGGAATGCTGTCGAGGGGGATTTGCTCCCATTGTTGCGAGGTCTGGCGGAGGGTGTGAAGGGACTGGTCAAGCGCGGGACGGGCGGTATGAAGGTCTGCTACCAGGGCGGCGTTGATAGTTGATGCGCGTTGCCATTCGGAATATGCTGGAGAAAGGGCAATGGCAACATCGCTCGCGGCAAGCGTCAGTTCCAGTCCACCATCGAGCAAGGGGAGGAGCGGTTCAATACGCTGCACCCGGCTGCGAAGCGATGGCGAGAGGTCATCAACAGGGATATGGGCAAGCGCATCCATTGCGTGGCGTGTGTGCAGATGGGCCCGCTCGAACCCTGGGCGGGCCTCACGGATATGCTGAATCGTTTTACTGTCCGGGATTTCTTCAGGGTTGGAAGCCAGGGGGAGAAGTGGTTGTGCTGCGCTCAGCGTCTCTGTGAGGGCAGCGGAGGTGTGGATGAGGACATCGAGCATCGGCTCAGCCGCTGCAATGTCTGGCCCGTAGGAAGGGATCTGGTGCAGAGAGGGAGCGTATGGCAGGAGAGGGCGGGCCGCTTCGCGCAGGGCGACAGCATCGGTGTGGGTCTCGGCAAACAGGATGGTAAGCTGTTCGAGGGTTTCCTGGCTATCCTGCTCCGGCGGGTTGTTGAGGACGCGCTCCAGGTTCAGGAGCGAAGCGTACAATTCCTCTGCCCGCGTATAGATGCGCCATGCTGTGGGTGCGATGAGCGACACCGCGACAACGATGAGCACCAGGATTGTCAGCAGGAGCGTTTTTCTGAGACGATGTGTTTTTGTTTGCTTGCGCCGATGGCGTGATGACATTTAACAGTTCCACGGGTTCAATCCGTAATAAAGCCAGTATAGCATAATTTTGCCAAGTTCACGCAGCACCCCACGGCGGCCTGCCGGATGCTGCCGCCAGGTGTCGGGTCCGAAGGGCGGGTCGGGCGGCGTGGCGTAGAAAAGGGCGATGTTGCTCCCGCGGAAATGGTGTCGGTCAACGCAGAAGGCGCGGCGGCTATGGGGCCAGTCTGTGACAATGATGAGTCGCTCAATGCCCCGTTCTTTTGCCAGGCGAGCCATCTCGCGTCCGTCTTCCCAGGTGCTGGTGGTGGCAAGCAGGTGGAACCTGTCGGCGGGGATGCCTCCTTCTGCTGCAATTTCCTTTGCCTGCTCGATATGAGCCGGGGGATCTTTTGCACTACCAGTTTCATCGCCAGTGTACCAGACTTCGGGGGCAAGGCCTTGTTGGTAGAGTGTTACACCATATTTGAGCCGTTCGATGTTGCCAGCATGCACGGCGATGGCATCGGCGTTTTTG